>JBDTOR010000102.1:0-8951 GCA_039933175.1 Hyphomicrobium sp.
CTCGGTCGGCGCGGGCGTTGTCGCCGTGGCGGCAGCTGGCGCGGTCTCGGCGGGCGCCGTGGCCGTGGGCGCTGGAACTGCAGGCTGCGCCTTGCGGCGCGGCGCCTTCTTGCGCGGCTGATCGGCTTTGAAGGCGGGCGAGGATTCGATCTGGGCGGTGGCAACGCCGGGCGCGAAGGCGGCGAACAGAATGGCGGCAACCGCCACACTCAATTTCATAACGGGCATCACGCGTCCTTCGGCGTTTTTTACGGTCATTGCTGGGTACTCAATGCCGCTCGATGTGGCTACGTCAAGACGCGGGGACGCGCCGGCTGTGCGGTATTTTCGGCCGCATGGCGAAAAGGGACGTTTCCTCAAGCCACTGCCCCTTTCTAGGGGCGGGGCACGGTGCTATCTAGCGCGCCATGACCGAACCCTCCCTGATCCGCAACTTCTCCATCATCGCCCACATTGACCACGGAAAGTCGACCCTCTCGGATCGGCTCATCCAGCTGTGCGGCAACGTCGCCGACCGGGACATGAAGGAGCAAATTCTCGACTCGATGGACATCGAGCGCGAGCGCGGCATCACCATCAAGGCGCAGACCGTGCGCCTCGACTACAAGGCCAAGGACGGCAAGCTCTATCAGCTCAATCTGATGGACACGCCCGGCCACGTCGACTTCGCCTACGAGGTCTCGCGCTGTCTCGCCGCGTGCGAGGGCGCCGTTCTGGTCGTCGATGCAAGCCAGGGCGTCGAGGCGCAGACGCTTGCCAACGTCTACCAGGCGCTCGACAACAATCTCGAGATCCTGCCCGTCCTCAACAAGGTCGACCTGCCGGCGGCAGACAGCGACCGCGTCAAGCAGCAGATCGAGGACGTGATCGGTCTTGATGCGTCCGATGCCATTCCGATCTCGGCCAAGACCGGCCTCAACGTCGAGGCGGTGCTCGAGGCGATCGTCGAGCGGTTGCCGCCGCCCGTGGGCAATCCCGACAAAGCGCTCAAGGCATTGCTGATCGACAGCTGGTACGACGCCTATCTTGGCGTCGTCGTGCTGGTGCGCATCATCGACGGGTCGCTGCGCAAAGGCCAGAAGATCACGCTGATGTCGACCGATGCCAGCTACCAGGTGGAGCGCGTCGGCGTCTTCCGCCCCAAGCAGCAGATGATGGACGCGCTAGGCCCCGGCGAGGTCGGCTTCTTCACCGCGGCGATCAAGGAAGTCGCCGACACGCGTGTCGGCGATACGGTCACCGATGCGCGCAACCCCACTACCGAGGCACTGCCGGGCTTCAAGCCGGCGCAACCAGTAGTGTTCTGCGGATTGTTTCCGGTCGACGCCGCCGACTTTGCCGAGCTGCGCGAAGCCATGGGCAGGCTGCGTCTCAACGATGCGAGCTTCTCGTTCGAGATGGAGACCTCGGCGGCGCTCGGCCTCGGCTTCCGCTGCGGCTTCCTCGGGCTGTTGCACCTCGAGATCATCACCGAGCGGCTCGAGCGGGAATTCAACCTCGACCTCATCACCACCGCGCCGAGCGTCATTTACAACATCCACCTCACCGACAAGACGATGCTCGAGATGCACAACCCGGCCGATATGCCCGATACGGTGCGTATCGAGCGCATCGAGGAGCCGTGGATCAAAGCGACGATCATGGTGCCCGACGAGTACCTCGGCGGCATCCTGAAGCTGTGCCAGGATCGCCGCGGGCGTCAGAAAGAGCTCACCTACGCCGGCAGCCGCGCCATGCTCGTCTATGAGCTGCCGCTGAACGAGGTGGTTTTCGACTTCTACGATCGCCTCAAGTCGATCAGCAAAGGCTATGCCTCGTTCGACTACCAGATGGTCGGCTACGAGGAAGGCGACCTCGTGAAGCTGTCGATCCTCGTCAACGATGAGCCGGTCGACGCGCTATCGATAATTGTGCACCGGGCACGGGCCGAAAGCCGTGGCCGCAGCATGTGCGAGAAGCTCAAAGAACTGATCCGTCCACACTTGTTCAAAATTCCCATCCAGGCGGCCATCGGCGGCAAGGTGATCGCGCGTGAGACCATCAGCGCGCTGCGCAAGGACGTGATCGCCAAGTGCTACGGCGGCGACATCACGCGCAAGCGCAAGCTGCTCGAGAAGCAGAAGAAGGGTAAGAAGAAGATGCGCCAGTTCGGCAGCGTCGACATCCCCCAGGAGGCCTTCATCGCCGCCCTGAAGATGGACGAGAACTAGTACGCCAGAGCGCGGTCAATCGCCGTCTCGGCCATGGCATTGCCTCGCTGTCGCCACCTCCGCGCCATCCGCACCATGGAACATGTGCGCGCAGGTTGCGTTGCGCCCACCGGCGCCGTCTCGGCCGGCCGTGGGCTGCCGGAACTCACATTCGATAAGGGAGAGCATCGTGAGAAGAACCAAATCCGCTATCGCTGCACTGTTGTGTGCCAGCCTCGTTCTGCCGGCGCTGCCGGTCGCGCAGGCAGTTGCCGCTCCGGTCGGTAAGACGACAATCGCCAAAACAGACAACGGCGTGACGCTCGTCGGCCGTCGCGGCTGGGGGCCTGGTGCCCTGTTCGGCGGCATCATCGCCGGCGCCTTGATTGCGACGGCGATCCGCGAAGGTCGCGCCGATGACCGCGATATGCGCCGCTGCGACCGGGACTTCCGCGGCTTCGATCCGCGCTCCGGAACGTACATCGATCGCTACGGCGATGAGCGCATCTGTCCGTATCTCCGCTAGCAGAAAAGCAACACTCAAGAACTTTGCTGAGGCGTCGGTTGCTCAACCGGCGCCTCATCGCATTTTAGGCGCGTACGGCGCATTGCCGCAGCGAGTTAACCTTGCCCCATTGTCACCACAAGACATGGCAAACTGCGCCTCAACCCGGCACGGTCATCAACGCGATGGCCACTGCGAATCCTCTCGACGGACAGGCGAGTAGGTAACCGGGGACTGCGCAGGCTCGTGAACTCGGCAGCTGGCTGTGTGCGGCCGTCGAAGCTGATCGAGCTGCGATTTCGGAATGGGGCCCGCGCTGTAATCAGCTGCCCCGAGAATTATCGAACATACCCAGGAGTAGTCATGATCAAGCGGCTTCACACCGCAGCGATCGGCGTTGCGCTCGTCCTATCCTTCAATGCCGCCCACGCGGCTCCGTACTACGGCTTCGACGGCCGCACGTACGGCGAACCGGCAAAGGCTCCGAACTGGGGGCGCCCTGAATCGAAGGGCCCCAAGCTCGCCGATGACAAGGGCGCGCCGCGCAAATGCCTGACGACAGCCGTCCACGCCGTGCTCGACCAGGTCGAGGCGAGGTTCGGGCCGGTGAAGGTGATCTCGACGTGCCGTCCCGGCGCGCGCATCGCCGGATCGGGGCGCATCTCGCGCCACGCCAGCGGCAACGCCGTCGACTTCGAGGCGGGCAGCCGCAAGGGGGCCATCATCAATTGGCTCGTCGCCAATCATAAGTCGGGTGGCACGATGACCTATCCGGACATGAGCCATATCCACATCGACGTCGGGCAGCACTTCGTGTCGCTGGCCGGTGGGCGCAAGTACGCCAGCGGCTCAACGCGCTCGACCCGCTCCAGCAACCGCTACGCCGACAACGGTTCGCGGTACGATCGCGGTTACGCCCGCTCGTACGACGAGGGCTCGCGCTCCTCGGGCCGCTCCCGCCGTTACGTTCGCGAAGCCTCCTACGAGCGTGGTTCAGGCTACGGCCGCTCGGGCTACAGCAACTCCGGCACTGGCCACTACACCGGCGGCTACGCCACGATGTACTGAGGCAGTTGCTGCCATGGTCGCAGATTGGGGTGTCGGGCCGCACGGCCCGGCACCTTTTTCGTTTCCGGAGGCACTACCACCGCGGGTTCGGACGTGCTGCGCGAGAGGGCGGCTTGCCGCTCCGACACGCCGTAAATTTGCCGCGATCTGGCAGCGGTCGGGCTTATCTCGGAACTGAGAAGCGCGCTCCGCGATGTGCCAGCAAGTCTAGAGAATAACGGGGCTTTGAGCCCATGAATGTCGGCCTCTAAGACGGGCCGAACGGCTCCTTCGGACCCGCCACCGTCGCCTTGCCTTTCGCTATACATCGGTTCATATAGGGCCGATCGAACACGCCTTGGCTTACTCTACGGCGGTGCTGTGCGCCGACACTGGACGTCTCCATCGCGCGATTTGATGTCCTTCGGCGTATTGTCGAAGGGGATTGCCTAATTGCTCTGGAGGCACTTGATGGCAAACGGCACTGTGAAGTGGTTCAATGGCCAAAAGGGTTACGGCTTCATCCAGCCGGATGAAGGCGGTAGCGACGTTTTTGTGCACATCTCGGCCGTTGAACGTGCGGGTCTCTCGACGCTTCGTGAGGGACAGAAGATCGCTTACGAGACCGAGACGGGCCGTAACGGCAAGGTCGCAGCAATCAATCTGCGTCCGCTTTAAGAACCGCGGATCAATTCGCTTTAGGGGAGCAGGCGCGTCTGCTCCCCTACCATTTAAAAGCATCGACGGCGAAGCTCCAGCGCTCGCGTGTCGGGCTCAGCAAGGAACCTGATGGCGAAGGAAGAGATGCTCGAGTTTGAAGGCGTGGTGGCCGAGGTGCTTCCGGATGCACGCTGCCGCGTCAAGCTCGACAACGGACACGAGGTTGTCGCTTACACCTCCGGCCGGATGAAGAAGAACCGCATCCGTATTCTTGCCGGCGACCGCGTCACCATCGAGATGACGCCGTACGACCTGACCAAGGGCCGCATCAACTTCCGTCATAAGGACGTGCGCGCAGGCTCGGGCGGGCCTCCGCCGCAGCGCGCCGGCGCCGGAAACTTCCGCCGCCGCTGATCGGCGCATCGGGCATTGCTACGTGATCGGCGAGCGTCGCAGCAGTTGCGGCGCTCGCTTCGTTTTTTTGCCGCTAAACGCTGCGGATCGCCGAATTGTGGCGATCATTTTTCGTCGATGCCCGTGCTAGGCGCCCCGCGTCCGTACGGTTGTATGGCGGCTCCATATTTTAGCCGAGGGTGCGCCACGCGACTCAGTCAGTAGTCGCGTTATGGACGCTTCAACTCTCAAAAAGCTTGCCCGCTCTCCGGTGGCTTCTGCGCTGGTCGGCGTCGTTGCTCTTGGTGTTCTCCTGGCGATGCCGACGCGCGACAGCGTGGCTCGCGCGCCCGCCATAGACGGCGATCTGGCCGGACTTGCGCGCGTCATCGACGGCGACACGCTCGAAATCGCCGGCCGTCATGTCCGACTTGAGGGCATCGACGCGCCCGAGACCGGCCAAACCTGCGGTCGACGTCTCATCGGCTCATGGCGCTGCGGCAACGCCGCCGCCGACGCGCTCGCCAAGCTCGTGTCCAAGCGCCGCGTGAACTGCGAAAGCCGTGGCAACGACAAATACGATCGCATGCTGGGTATCTGCTTCGTCGACGGCCGCGACATCAACGCGGAGATGGTGCGCGAAGGTTTCGCCTGGGCGTTTGTGAAGTACTCGCAGACGTACGTGAAGCAGGAGGCCGAGGCACGCGTTGCTCGCGTCGGCATCTGGCAGGGCGACGCCGAGCCGGCCTGGGTCTATCGCGAGAAGCGCTGGGCCGGCGCCGAGCAGGAGGCGCCCAAGGGCTGCGCCATCAAAGGCAACGTCACCGATCACGGGCACATCTATCACATGCCGTGGAGCCCTTGGTACGGCAAGGTCAAGGTCGAGGAGGCGAAGGGCGAGCGCTGGTTCTGCAGCGAGAGCGAAGCGGTTGCCGCCGGTTGGCGCCCCGCCGGGCAGCAGCACTGATGGTTAGCTAAGTTCGCCAACGGTTACGCAACCTTATCAGTTAACGCTTCTCGAAGACCGTGGCAGTTATGCTCTGCCGCGTACTTCGATGGGATGGCGTTGTGAATTTCGACGGGCCGAGAACGCTTGTGAAGGTGATTGGCAAGCACCCGTGGTCGAGCCTGCGGGACGCCGTCGTGCTGTCGGCTGTCATGCTGTTCGCCGTGCTAATGGCGCAGCGCTACGACATCTTTGGCTTCATTCAATCGCTCGCCGAGCCGCGGCGCGAAATATCGCCGGCCGAAGCTGTTGCTCTAGGTTGCCTTGGTGCCATCTGCGTTTGGATATTTATCGCTCGTCGTCTCAACGAGGAGCGCAACGATACCGTCAGCCCCACAGTGCTGGCGAACGAACTGAGCGAGCTGCGGGCGCTTGCCAGTCAGGATCCGCTCACCAACCTGCCGAACCGGCGCGTGCTGCTCCAGGCGTTGGACGTGGCATTGAACTTGCCGCCGATTGCCGGTCGCTCGCACGCGTTCTTCCTGCTCGACCTCAACGGCTTCAAGAGCGTCAACGATCGCCATGGCCACGCCGTTGGCGACCTGGTGCTGCAGGCGGTCGTCGCTCGCTTCCGCCACGCGGCGCGTACCAACGATGTCTTCGCCCGCTTGGGCGGCGACGAGTTCGCGGTGCTGTCCTGCAATGTCGATGAGGAAGCCGCCCGCACCATCGGCCAGCGATTCATCGGCGCGTTGCGCGACGAGGTGAGTGCTGGCGGAACCGAGCATGCCGTTGGCGTCGCCATTGGTGCGGCGCTCTATCCCGGCGACGGCGATACGGTCGAGACGATCCTGCGCAATGCCGACGTGGCAATGTACCGTGCCAAGTCGCAGCCGCGCTCTTCGCTCGTCTTCTTCGGCGCCGGGGTCGATGAATCCGTCCCTGGGTACCGGGCGACGGCCTGAACTAGCGCAGCCTCAAAGCGGCAGGATCACGGGCTTGCCCGGTGGGAAACCGCCGATCGCGTCGGGATCGATCTTCAGCGTCTGCGCCACCATGGCGCGCGGCGTGTGCGTCAGCCAATCCGACAGCGAGACGTCGGCGAAGTACGAGCTACGGAATACTTCGAGGTAGACGAGATCGTTGAGGCCGGTGTTGCGCAGATAGTGCCCCTGCGAGCGCCTGACGTAGCCGATATCGCCGGCGTTGAAGTTCTGTGTGACGGCGTTAGGTCCGGTTTCGAACACCGTCAGCTCGCCTTCGCCCTCGATGACATAGAGCCACTCGTCGGCGTTCGGATGCCAGTGCATCTCGCGTAGTCCGCGCGGATGGATGCGAACCAGCGCCGCGGCGATCGTCTTCGATATCTCGAAGTTGCTGCTGTCGGCGATGCGCACCTCGCCGCCGCTGGTCTTCTTCAGTGGCGCAATTTCGCCGAGGGCGAAGGTCGAGCTCAGCTTGGGTGCGCCGGCGTGGCCCTGAGCCTCCTGCCGGTCGGCCTCGATGGGGCCGGGCAGCATGCCCTGGAAGATATAGAGATCGTGCAGCGGTACCTTCGCGAAAGTTTCGGCTGGTACGCCGAAGTTCAGGGCCAGCACATCAGGCGGCGTGTGCGCGATCCAGTCGGTCAGCAGCAGCGTGTTGAACTCGGAGGCGCGGCCGTCGTCGAAGCAGATGACGAACTCGCATCCGTCATCGCCGACACCCTGCAGCGAATGGGGAAGGCCGGCGGGGAAATACCAAAGGCCGCCTTCGCGCACGTCCTCGACATTGGCGCGGCCAAACTGATCGATCGTGGTGATGCGGCAAGTGCCTTTGGTAACGAACGCCCACTCGGCAGACAGGTGCCAATGCATTTCGCGGATGCCGCCGCGCGTCAATCGCATGTTGACGCCGGAGATCGTCTCGGAGATCTGAAAGTCGGCCTGCGTGACTTCGCGCGCCCAGCCGCCGTCTTGAATGCGGCGCGGCGCGTTGTTGAACGTGGCCCAAAACAGCGGCAGGTTGCCAACATCGGTCGCCGGGGGCGACAGGGCGGCGGGAAACTGGCCTGAGATGGCCGGATTGTTTGGCCCGATGACGGTGGTGCTCGACGGGTTGTTGAGCGTGTTGATGGCGCCTTGCGGCGGCTCATCAGGGTTTCCGAAGGTGCCGGCCTGCGCCGTTGCGGCAGCGGTCAGCAATCCGCCGGCAGCTGTCGCCACGAGCACGTCGCGACGCGATAGCTTATCCATGTGACCCTCCGTAGCTGCCTTCGACATCGAGTTTCGAAACGTAGGCTCCGCCGTGGCCCTGCACGTCAGCGCGCGCCGTCAGCGAACGTGTACGACCCCTGCACCAGGAGAGCCGCCTGCTCGACGGAATAGCGCATGGGGACGATCGTGCCGGTGCCCCCGAAGTTGACTGTGCCGTCCGATGTCCACATCGCCCAGTATCGGCCGCCGACGCCGAGGCTCAGCTGATCGGTGACGACGTACGACAGGGTGACCTCGAGCTGCGTTCCCGAGCCGTTGGCCTGCTCCGGCGACAGCAGTGAGCGCAGGATGTGATCGTCGGTGCCGCGGAAGCGCACGTAAGGCAGATACGCCGCCTCCGCCGTCAGCTTGAGACCGGGCACGATCTGAGCGTCGACGACGGCGCCGAGACGCATCGCCTGCCAGATGTCGTCCTCGCTGATAGCAAAAACGGTTGTGGGAATTGGCGTTCCGCAGTCGGAGTTCGGGTTGGCGAGCTGGGTGCAGCCGAAGCCCTGCATGTACTGATGGAAGATGCTGTAACCGACGAACGGCGCCGCCCTGAACCGCTCGTCACGCCATAGGTCATAGCCAACGTCGACGACACCGTAGCGAATGTGGTCGTCAACTTTGGAAATGGTGTTGGAGTAGGGAACGAAGATCGCGAACGGGAGGCCCCAGTCCTCGTCGTTGAGCTTGCCGTCGCCATTGCCTTTGCCGACGAAACCCTTGGCCATGAGACCGGAGGCAGTGTCGAGGCGCGCAAACATTTCGGCGCCGTTGGTTTTCATGTCGGCATACGTCAGTCGCGAGGCCAGCGACATAAGTCCTTCGCCTTGGATGCCGAGATCCTTCTGGAAGCGACCCCAGCCGTAGACATAGCGCGCGCCGATCTCGAGCGTGGTACGCGATAGAGGCGCGATCGGAGCGACGCTCGCATCATCGATCGTCGTCGGCTGCCCGTCGCCGAGCCGGTA
>JBDTOR010000103.1:0-8873 GCA_039933175.1 Hyphomicrobium sp.
TTCTGGTGATCATCGGCGCGGCTGTCGGTTGGGCGATGCTTCACCACGGCAGCACGTGGCTGCGTCAGCAGTTTGCAACGACGAGCGGCGAGATCACATACGGTCTGGTCGGCGTCGCCGGGTCGTTCATGGGCTACTTCATCGGCGGCATACTCGGGGTTGGCGCGCCGATATTGCTCTACATCCTGGCCGCCGTCGGCGCCGTCCTCACCATCTACCTGTGGCGCGGCCGGTAAGCAGCTAGGCGTTCTTAGCCTCGCGACCGAACGAGAACCACCCTTTCCGGTTCTTGGCGGCGGCGGCTTCCTCGGCCTCTGCCTTTTCGAGGCTGCCGTCGTCGGCCAGCACCATGAGGATCGGCGTCAGCCCCTCGATGTCTTCGAGCGGGAAGATCTCGATATCGCGGCGCGCCTTCTCGCTCCATCCGGCAAAAGTCAGCGCCTTCTCGGCCTTGGAAAACAGGCCGTGGTTGCGGATGGGCTGCGCCTTCTCGAACGCCTGATCTTCCTCCGTCATTTCGTCGGGCTTCTTGTTTATCTTCTTCATCCAGTCCTTGCGAACCTGACTTAGATCCGTGTCGCTGGCGGCGCTCTCCTCTTTCTTGAGAGCATCGAGTTCGCCCTTGCGGAACGTCCACCAGCGCGGCCGGTGCGGCCAGCGCACCAAATCCATATCGTCGAGCACGCCGGCGAGCTGGTTCATGGCCAGCGCCTTGGCACATTCGTCCTCATTTTTCTGGTCGCAACTGTAGAGGTTGGGAATGACGAGGTATGACGCGCCCTTGTGATAGATGAAGTGGCGGCGCACCCATTCGATGCTGGCCCCCGGCGCGCGCTGAATGGCGGTATTCATCGCGGCGCGGATCTGGCGGATGACCGCCGACGACGGCCGCTTGCTCTCCGGCGGGGGCGGATTGAGGATCGCCAGCGCCAACAGGCCGAGATCGATGCCGATGGTGGCGAGCAGGGCGATCATATCGCGGCCGGTGATCGGCTGGCCGGTATGGGTCGTTGCCCCCGCCGTTTCGCCGCCCGACGACACGTAGCCGAACAGGCTCGACAGATACGAGCCGATGTTCTCCCACAGCCGCTTGATGGCGTTGGCGACGCCTGCCGGACCTTCGTTGAAGTCGGCTTCGCGCAGGTTGAGCGTCGCCGGCTGGTCGGCCTGCACGGCCGCCTGCGTCAGGCGCTGCGCCAAGGTCGGGTCGTAACAAGAAAAGCCGCTCTGTCCCGGCGGCACGGAAACGGCAGCGGCAATGGCACGCATTTCGGTGGCGGTAGACTTGCCGAGCTCGTTCGAACGGGCGGCGATGTCGCGGGCGCGCGAGCGGATGTTGGTCGCCATGGCGTTGAAGCTCTGCTGGCGCTCGGCGACTGTTGTGCCCTGGAGCGAGGCAACGCTCTGCTGCAAGGACGCCACGTCGGTCTGCACCGGCTTGATCCACGAGTTCTGCACGCCGTCGCGCAACGATGCGATCTGATCGCGCACGCCAACGCGCGCGCCATAGAGCGGGCCGCGGCCGGCGCCTGAGGACGTGCCGCACGAGCCGCCGCTCGTTTCCTCGCGCGTCATCTGCGTCTCGGACCAGGTCACGACGCCGTCGAGGCCGACCTTCACCGCATCGAGGCGCGCCGAGACTGCGCTGGCCGCGTCGCCGGCATCCTGCTGCAAACCGGAAAGGCCGGTGCGCGTTGCTTCCTCGCCGGCGATGAGGCTCCACCAGAAGCCATAGCCGAAGCCGATCGACCAGATGGCGAGGAACACATACAGCGGGAAGGTGATCAGCCGGTCGGTGAAGCGGCGCCCTTGCGCGAACGTTTCGCGCAGCGCCAGCCACATCAGGAAGGTGAGCGCGAAGACGACGATGATGACGAGGAAATCGTTGGAGAACGACATGCCCCCCGGCAGCTCCTGCGAGCTGGCCGCCGGCGAGGTCGACACGCCTATGATGAAATCGCGCATGCCGTGCCAGGTGGCGAACCCGGAGATCAGCAGCAGCATGAGCGAGGAAATGCCGATGAGCGTGTTGCGGCCCAGCAGGTAGTCCGTCGCCCGGCCCAAAGTCGACCTGGTCGCTGCTTTGCTTTCGGCCATCGGCCTGTCCCCCGAATACTGTCCGCGCCGTCCCCAACCTTGTATAGGCCGATATAGGAAAAACGCGCGTTTGTCCTGCCGGTTGCCCGAGTTTGGCCCGCTGCGGCGGCCATGCCGTAACAACGGCGCCACGGCCATAACGCGCGAAAGCGGGATGCGGTTGTCGGCTCGGGGAGCGAAGCGTAGTCTTTTGCGGTGCAGCGATTGGCGCGAGGCGTCACATGGCCGATGACGAGTTCGACTTCGAAGCCCTGGTCAGCGGCGGCTACCCGCTGCAGCGGTTCGAGCCCGACCAGCGCATCTTCACCCAGGACGACGAGGGAGCGGCGATGTACGTCGTGCGCTCCGGCAAGGTGGCGATCATGTCGGCCGGCGCCGTGCTGGAAACCATTGAGCCGAATGGGATTTTCGGCGAGATGTCGTTGATCGACGCCTCGCCGCGCAGCGCCACCGCCATCGCCCGCGAGCCGACCGAACTGGCGGTGGTCGACGAGCGCGCCTTCTCCTACCTCGTTGAGCGCAACCCTGCCTTCGCGCTCGACCTGCTGCGGCGTTTGTCCAGGCGCTTGCGCCGCATGACCGAGAGCCTGTGAACAGGCTCAGCGGCCGAGCTTTTGGGCGGCGACGACCTGCGGCGCGCCTATAGAATAACCCCGGCGGGCGTCATCTTGTACGGGATGTAGCCCTTACCCCGCATGCCGAAGTCGCAGACGTCGGGATGCAGAACCTCGGCGAGGATTTCGGCGCTCTCGACGAGACGCGGCCCGGGCCGATTGAAGTAAGCGTTGCCGTCGGCGAGAAAGACGTGGTGGTCGCGCACCGCACTCAGCTGTTGCCAGATGGCGTAGCGGGCGAGGGGCCGCACTTCGCGCGCGGTCACTTCGATATCGTAGCCGCACGGCGCCACGAGAATGACGTCCGGTTTGGCGGCGGCGACCTCTTTCCAGGTGATCCACGGCGATGGTTCGCCGGTCGAGCCGAACACGCTGGTGCCGCCGGCGATGTCGATCAGCTCCGGCATCCAGTGGCCGCCCGACATCGGCGGTTCGACCCACTCGATGAAGGCGAGCTTCTTCTTCGGCCGCCCTGCGACCCTGGCGGCAATGGCAGCGAACCGGTCCTGCATCGAGGCGATGAGCTTCTCGCCCGCTTCCGGGCGGCCGATGGCCTCGGCGACGCGCGTAATGTCTGAGTAGATGTCGGCAAGGGTGTGCGGGCGCATCGAGACGATTTTGGGCTGCCCATGCACGAACTGGCAGACGGCGCGTTCCACATCGGCGAGTGAAACCGCGCACACCTCGCACTGGTCCTGCGTTAAGATGACGTCGGGCTTCAGCTTCTCGAGCGCTTCGGCGTTGACCTCGTAGACCGACAGGCCGTTCTCGACCAGCGAGCGCACGCGCTTGTCGACCTCGGCGCTGGAGCCCTTCACTTCGAACTTCGGCCGCGTGATCGCCGGCAGCTTGAGCACCGACGGGGGCCAGTCGCATTCGTGCGAGCGCCCGACTTGCAGGTCGCCGGCGCCGAGTGCGTGCAACAGCTCGGTGGAGCTCGCGATGAGCGACACGACGCGCGGATGGGGTGAAGCGGTCTTTGCCATGATGACGTGATCGCACCCGTTGCGATTTGTTGCAAGCCGCGCCGGCGCGCTTCAGGTCTGCGCCACACCCGGCGGTGCCGTGTCGGCGAGCAGGGCATGCAGCGCGGCGACGACCTGCGCACCTTCGCCCACGGATGCTGCCACGCGCTTTATCGAACCGGAACGCACGTCGCCGATGGCGAACACACCTGCGATGTTCGTTTCCAGAGTCTTACGCCCTGATCCGTTTCCATTCGCGCCGGTGAGCACGAACCCCTTGTCGTCGAGATGGACGCCGGAGTTTCTCAGCCAGTCGGTGTTGGGATCGGCGCCGATAAACAGGAACAGATGCCGGATCTCGCACCGCTCCTCGCTGCCGTTGCAGCGCCAGCGGATGGCTTCCAGCCGGCCATCGGTGCCTTCCAGGCCGGTCACCTCGGCACTGGTCAGGATCTCGACGTTGGAAAGACCGCGAATGCGGTCGACCAGATAACGCGACATGGTCGCTTCCAGGCTGCCGCCGCGTGCCAGCAGCCACACCTTTTTGGCGCGGCTGGCAAGATAGACGGTGGCCTGCCCGGCGGAGTTGCCGGCGCCGACGAGCGCCACTTCCTGGTGGGCGCACAAATTAGCCTCGAGAGGCGACGCCCAGTAGTGCACGCTGGTCATCTCGAAATCGCACAAGTTCGCGACGTTGAGGCGCCTGTAGCGGACCCCGCACGCAAGGACGATCGCGCGAGCCCTGACCGACTCCTCGCTCACCAGCCGCAAGTGGAACGGTGCATTTGCGGTCCCAGCTTCAAGACGCTGCGCCTCGCAGGGAATGACAATGTCGGCACCGAACTTCAGCGCCTGGTTATAAGCCCGCCCCATCAGCGCCATCCCGGAGACGCCGGTAGGAAAGCCGAGATAATTCTCGATCCGCGCCGAGGCGCCGGCTTGGCCGCCAAACGCGCGGCAATCGAGCACCAAAACCGAAAGTCCCTCAGATGCCGCATAGACCGCCGTCGCAAGGCCGGCGGGGCCGGCACCCACCACCACCACGTCGTGAACGGCGCCGGGATCGAGGGGCGAGATGAGGCCGACGCAACGCGCCAGCTCGGTCTCGGTGGGGTTGCGCAGAACCTTGCCGTTGGGACACACGACGAGCGGCAGTTCGTCCGGTGCAACGCTGAACTTCTCGATCAGAACCTTTCCGCAGGAATCGGTTTCGGGATCGAGCCGCTGATGTGGATGACCGTTGCGGGAGAGGAAGTTCTCCAACCGCAGCACGTCGCCGTTGTCGGCCCTGCCGACGATGATCGGGCCGCCCGCGCCGGTTTCCAGCAGGCCCATGCGGCGCAGGATCAACGCGCGCATGATGCGCTCGCCGAGTTCGGCCTCGGCAATGAGCAGGGCCCGCAGCTGCACCGGGGGAATGACGATGACATTGACCGGTTCGGTCGCGATGGCGTCGACCAGGGCCGGACGACCGCCAAGCTGCGCCAGCTCGCCCAGAAAGCTTCCGGCCTTATGGGTCACGATCAACGAGCGCTCGCCGCCGTGCGTCTGGAAGACGTCGACCTTTCCCGAGAGGATGATCATCAGTCCGGGGGTGAGTTCACCCACCCGCGCCAGCGCCTCCCCGGTGGCGAATGACCGGTCTTCCCCAAAGCGGCGCACGCGATCGATCTCTTCCGACAGCAGCGAAGGAAACATCTGAGCGCCGCGCGTGTCGATGATCGACTGAGCCATTGCTTTCGTCTCTCGCACTACCTGTGGATGGGCCGGATTGGCCCGGGAGATTTTATAGCTCGGGCATTGGAGCAGGAATATCAAGACTGGGGTGGCATTTGCGCAGCCCGCAGCGCTCCTCCAGCCATCGCAAGGGGTAAACCATGTCCTCCCGCCAGATCCTTTGGCTGCTCATCGTGCTGCTCGCCATCGAGGAGCTGGTCGGGATGCGCTACCGCACGGCGGCGCTGACCGTGGTGCATCTCGCCATATTGCTCAGCTTCACGTTCGTGCATGGGAGCCTGCGCTACGGCGGCAAGGGGATCGTGGCGTTCGCGATCATCTGCCTTGTCGTCAGCAACGCGATCGAGAACATCGGCGTCGCCACCGGCTTCCCGTTCGGCGCCTATCATTACACCGACGTGCTCGGTCCGAAGCTAGGCTACGTGCCGCTGATGATCGGACCGGCCTATCTGGGCGTCGGCTACGTGTCGTGGATGCTGGCCACCGTGCTGGTCGGCGACGTCAAGCGCGGTGCCGACGCCTTCACGACCTTCGCGACGCCGCTGATCGGCGCCTTCATCATGGTTCTGTGGGACTTCGCTATGGACCCGTCGGCGTCAACCGTTGGAAAGTGGTGGATCTGGGAGACGGGCGGCGGCTTCTTCGGCGTACCACTGCAGAACTTCGTCGGCTGGTATCTGACCGTCTTCGCCTTCATGCAGCTGTTCGCGCTCTATCTGCGCGCGCGCGGACCCGAGCAACCGGCACCGCAGCCGAAAGGCTACTATCTGCAGGCAGTCGCCATGTACGCCATCGTCGGTCTCGACTTTGTCGTCTCCTACGCGATGAGCGGCAGCGAGAACGTCGTCGATGCGACGGGCGTCACGTGGCGCAGCGGCGATATCTTCGAAACCGCGGCCATCACGGCGCTGCTGACCATGATGTTCGTCGTGGCGCTGTCGCTGGTGAAAATCGTGCGCGAGCCGGATGAGACGCGCGGCGTGCTCTAGCGGAACACGCGGCTGAGCACGGCGCCGGCCACCTTGCCCGGGCTGATGTCGGGAACGTTGCCGCCGTAGCGGCCGCCGTAGATGTGGCGCACCAGATACGCGTGCATTTCCTGCGACGGCGCAAACTGAACCGCAAATCCTTTGCTGTCGGCACGCATGATCTTGGCCATGACATCGATGCCGTCGAATTGGACACGCAGCTCCGTGCCGACCGGCGCCGGTGCGGCACCGCGCAAACGCATGCCGCTGACGGAGATGTCGGCGATCGGCACCTGGCGCTGCGTACTGTCGAAGGCGAGCGTCGCCCATCCACTCGAGTGAAAGCGATCGCCGCGGCGTGTTTGCGAGGCCTCGACGCAGACGAAGCAGGCCATCACCAGAATGACGATGTTATACCAGCTCCAAATGTAGGCGATGACGCTCGCGTCGGCCAACGACCGCGAGTCGTCGAGCAGGAACGCCCACAGGATGCCGGCCACGTTGAAGGCGAGGTAGAGCACGAAGATGCGCAGCATGTGCCACTGCACGAAGCCTTTCGTGCGGTCGCCGCCTTTGGCCGTTACCCGGAACTTCTGCCCCTGCGGCCTGAACAGACCGATGAACACGGACTTGGTGATATCCGTGGCACCGAGAAGTTGGCTCAAGTCGTTCATCAGCGGCAGCACCCGGCCATTGGTCAACCAGGCGATCATCGCCGACTGGACGACGAAGAACGGCAGGAGATGCGAAATGGCGTCGGGCACCGAGGCGTAGACGGCCTGGATGTCGAACAGCAGGTACAGCGATGGCACAACAAGCGCCAGCAGGCGGAGCAAATGCGTCGCCGACCAGTGCAAGAAAGTCTCGCACAGCATAACGCGCTCGATGAGCGGGGTATCGACCGTGTTCGACAAAGGACCGCTCGATCCGCGACAGATCTGCATGAAGCCCAGCGCCCAGCGCGCCCGCTGCGAGATGTATTCCTTGAGACCCTCCGGGGCGAGCCCGAGCGACAGCGGCTCATTGAGATAGACGGTGCGGTAGCCGATCTCACTCAAGCGCAAGGAGGCCAGATAGTCCTCGGTGACGGAATCCGTCGGGAAGCCGCCGATGCGCGCAAGCGGCGCATAGCGCAGCACCGATGAAGTGCCGCAGCAGAATGCGCCATCCCATGCATCCCTGGATGCCATCACCACGTCAAAAAAGAAACGCTGCTCGTCGGGCCACACCTTCACCAGTGCGAGATTGGTTTGGATCGGGTCGGGATTGAAGAAGTGCTGCGGCGTCTGCACGACGCCGACGTCAGCCTCGCGCATGAGTGCCACGGTGCGCGTCAGGAATTGTGCCTTGGCAACGAAATCGGCATCGAGGATGGCGACGAATTCCGGCTGCTCGCGCAGCTCCGCGAGATGCAGTAGCGCATGATTGATGTTGCCCGCCTTGGCGTGGATATTGTCCGGGCGGGAGATGTAGCCGCAGCCATGGCGTTCGCACAGATCCTTCAGCCACGCGCGCCTGCCATCGTCGCAGACCCACAGCCGGTAGCGCGGATAGTCGATACCGAGCGCGCCAATGATGGTGCGCTCTAAGATCGCCTCTTCCTCGTTATAGGTGCAGACCAGCACGTCGACGAGCGGCTGCTCGGGAAGTGATTTCAGCCACGGGACGTTGGCATTGGCCTCCGGCGTGCGGTCTTTCGTGCGCGTCAGGAAAATGAGCGCCAGCGACGTGCCGAGCAGCGCCAGCGCCTCGACCAGGGTGAAGATCGCCCCGACGGAAAAATCCAGCGGCTCGGAAAGTGGCGGCAGCGTCTCGGTGATGCGCCAGAACATGTAGCGCCAGCCCAACAGCAGGCAGGCGGCGACGGCGATTGTGCGCGCCAGCGTGTTGTTGCGGTCGAGCCAGGGCAGAACGCCGATCGCGATCAGCCCCATTACCAGGCCGGGAACGAACGCATCCCAGTAGCTAATGCCCGAGGCGACCATCATTTCGTGAGGCTCTGCTTGAGCGCATCCGCGGTTTTGACACCTTCAGCTGAGGCCGACGACGTGTCGAACGTCACCTGTCCGGTGCGGCCGACGTTACACTCGCGCCGCTCGGCCAGGCCCGGCACGCCGATGGTGACGTGATACGGCTCGCGCGTCAGCGCCGTCTGCTCGATGGCGAAGTTGGAGCCGGCGGCGGCAAGGCCGGTGAGGCCGACGACGCTGCCGGGATATTCCTGCCGTTCGCCGCGCAGGCGGAAATGCGTCTGCTGGCCGATCCACAGCTTGTTGTAAACGCTTTCGCTGACCGTCGCCGTGACGACGGCGCCGCCGCAATCGAGCACGCGCAGCAGGTCTTGCCCGACGCGCACCTCTTCGCCGTTGGCGGTCAGCACCTCCCAGATCCGGCCGCGGACGGTAGCGCTGACAGTCGCGTTGGAGTGCGTGGCAAGGATTTGGCTTTCGGCCGCCAGCTCCTTTTGCAAGTACTCCAGCCGCCCCTTGTTC
>JBDTOR010000104.1:0-8866 GCA_039933175.1 Hyphomicrobium sp.
TGCCAATACCCCCAAGCGTGTCGTCGAGGCCTACGAGGAGCGGTTCAGCGGCTACGGCGAGGATCCCGCCGCCGAGCTCGCCCGTACATTCGAGGACGTCTCCGGCTACCACGACGTGATCCTGCTGCGCGACGTGCGCCTCGAAAGCCATTGCGAGCACCACATGGCCCCCTTCACCGGCATCGCCCACGTGGCCTATCTGCCCGACAAACGTGTTGTCGGGCTGTCGAAGCTCGCCCGCGTCGTCGACATCTTCGCCCGCCGGCTGCAGGTGCAGGAGTCACTCACCGCGCAGATCGGCGAGACCATCCAGCAGAGCCTTGCCCCGCTGGGCGTCGCCGTGATGATCCGCGCCGCCCACCAGTGCATGACGTTGCGGGCCGTCAACCAGCCTGAGGCGATCATGGAGACGACGCACTTCACCGGCGTCTTCGACACCGACGAGAGCTGGCGCCAGCGCTTCCTCGACGCCGTCCGGCCGCGAGGCGGCGCTTAATGCCCCCCACACACCCGCAGGTTCCGCATGGCTCCGACTAAGACACCGGCGTTCGCTCCGCGCGGCTCCAAGGCCGAGATCGAGGCCGGGCTCGCGTTTACCCCGAAGTTCGACGCCGACGGCCTCATCCCGGCGATCGTCACCGACGCCGAGAGCGGCGAAGCGCTGATGTTCGCCTTCATGAACGCCGAGGCACTCACGCTCACCATCGAAACGGGCGTCGTCCACTTCTGGTCGCGCTCCCGCGCTGCACTCTGGAAGAAGGGCGGTGAAAGCGGCAACGTGTTTAATGTCGTGGAAATGCGCACCGACTGCGATCAAGACGTGCTGTGGGTGCGCGTCGCGGTCGACGGTGACGGACTCGCTTGTCATACCGGTCGCCGCAGCTGCTTTTATCGGCTCGTTCCGGTGCCGGCCGATGCCGGTCGAGGCACCCGATTGGTGCTCGCGCCGGACGCCGGCGACGCCGCCTGAGGCGCTGTCACATTCATTACTGGGACGTGTTTGCTGCGCTGCGCTTGCCTTCGCCGCAATGCGAGACTACGTGCGTCATAGTGCAAGGTTAATCTTGGCCGCTTATATCTGAAGCGTATGCTGACAGTTACCGCGACAGGTTGAGTCGGGGGCGTCGGGGCACGAAATGCGCAGTTAGACGTTAAGTGAGCGCACATACTGGGGTCGGACAGACACCATCTCTTAACAGGTGAAGGACATGGCCAAGGCGAAGATCGGGCTGGCGTTGGGTGGAGGCGCGGCGCGCGGCTGGGCCCACATCGGGGTGCTCAAGGCGCTGGCCGAAGCCGGGATCAAGCCCGACATCATCGCCGGAACATCGATCGGCGCGGTTGTTGGCGCCTGCCATGCCGCCGGTCATCTGGATGAATTGGAAGGGTTCGCCCGCGAGCTGACTCGCCGCCGCATCTTCGGTTACCTCGACTTCAATTTCGCCGGCACGGCGCTCATCAACGGGCAGCGCCTGTGCGATCGTCTCGAGCGGCAGCTCGGCGACCTCAACATCGAGGATCTCGATCCGCATTTCACCGCCGTCGCGACCGAGCTCGGCTCGGGTCACGAGATCTGGCTGTCGCGCGGCCGCCTCGCTGATGCGGTGCGTGCCTCCTATGCGCTGCCGGGCATCTTCCGCCCGGTAAAGATCAACGGCCGCTGGCTGTTCGACGGCGCGCTCGTCAATCCAATCCCGGTATCGGTGTGCCGTGCGCACGGCGCGCGCTACGTCATCGCCGTCAATCTGAACTTCGACATTTGCGGTCGCGGCACCATCGTTCCGCACCTCGAGCCCGACATGTCGGGCGACGATCTCCCCGAGCCGCATGCCGGCAAGAACGGGAGCGGTATGCGCGGCCTGCTGAAGCGTCAGGTGCTCGGCAAGAGCGAAGCGACACCGGGCATTTCGACGGTCATGGTCGAGGCGTTCAACATCGTGCAGGACCGTATTGCGCGCTCGCGCCTGGCCGGTGATCCGCCGGACGCGATGATCAATTTGCGACTGTCGGATATGGGTCTTTTCGATTTTCATCGCGCCGACGAGCTGATCAGCCGCGGCGAGGAAGCGACCAAGCGTCACTTGGCCGAGATGCACCGCGAGATCGACGCCCGCCGCATCGCGCCGGGTGCCCACACGGGTATTACGCAGATCGCCTGAAGGCGATCTGGACCGGGCCGGTTAGGCGCTGCATCAGCCGGTGACGAAGTATCCGCGCATCGCGGTGACTTCCATCTCAACCTCGGCGATATGGTTTTTCACGACGTCGCCGATGGAGACGATCCCGACTAGGGCGCCGTCCTCGATGACTGGAAGGTGGCGGAAGCGGCCCTGTGTCATCACTTCCATCAGCTCGTCGAGCGTGCTCGTTTCCTGGCAGGTGATGACGTTCGCCGTCATGCTCTGCGACACGGGCTCATTCAGCACTTCCTGGCCGCGCTCACCCAGCTTACGGATGACATCGCGCTCCGAGATGATGCCGACGACGTTGCCGTTGTCCCCGACGATGACGATCGCACCGATTTTTTTCTGCGACAACTTGCTGACAATCTCCAGAAGGGTCGCATCGGGGCGCGCGGTCGCCACCGCTCGTCCCTTCGCCTTCAGGATCTGCCCTATGTTCATTGCATCTTCCTCCCACTGCGCTTCGACAGTCGAAGTCCGGAACACGGCAGCCGGCACTCGATTCCGGGCGGCCCGTCCGGCAGTCGACGCAAAGTCATTCTGCCTTTGGTCGGCACGCCTCACGGCGGGCGCGACGGTTCATCGTGCTGCAATCAGATCAATGACGCAATAGTCTCAACGCATAGTCGTGCTGGATGAATTGTCTGGTTGCACTGCATCAAAAAAGCCGAAAGTTAAAAGGCCGGCGAAATAGCCACCGATGTGCGCTTCCCAGGCGATACCGCTTTCGCCCATGCTTCCGAGCCCGAGCACCGCAAGAATGTTTGCCACCAGGAACACGGCGGTGACGACCACGACACGCTTGTCGGTGAGGGCCGTGCCCAGCGGCATCAGCGGAGCGGAGCGCGGATCTTCCCGCAGGGCGGCAAGACCACGACCGTCAACCGCAGTGAATAAAAAGCGCATCGTCGCGCCCATCAGACCGGAGATGGCACCCGATGCGCCGATCATCGGGACCATGGCGCCGGGATTGAAGACGAGGAAGGTCGCAGCTCCTGCGATCGCGCAAAGGCAAAAGAACAAAAGGAAGCGCACCGAGCCAATGCGGTTGGCGACGGCTCCCCCGAAGGCGACGAGCCACGCGGCGTTGAGGCCAAGGTGCACCCAGTCGCCGTGCACCATCGTGTGGGTGACGAACGACGTCACCGTCGCCGTATCTCCACCCGGCAGCATGGCGGCGAAACCTGAATAGCGCGCGGGGATGAAGGCGAGCGCCAAGGTCAGCCAGGTGTCCCAGTCCGCCGACAGACCCATGCGGACGAGGTGAACGGCGACCATCGCCCCGAGGACCGCGAGCACGCTGCTCTGCACGTTGAACATCGGCTCGTGTTGGTTCACGCGGGTCCACTCCTCATGCGCTCCAGATAAGAGCACGGCCCGGCAGAGTTAACGGCCCGCCTCCCCGCCAGCAACCAAGAATTCCTCGCGCCGGACGCCGCAACGATGCTGGCACGGATGGTGCTCCTTAGACCGCAACAACGGATCAGAGCGGGCAATTTGTCTCAATCCGGGACGGCGGTTACGGGCCCTGCGGCGGCCATGGCACTTACCGGTTCGATCATGAAATTGAAGCACAAGACGAGCGAGACGCTGTTCCTCTACTGGAACAAGGTGCGCGGCGACCGCAAGATGCCGCGGCGGTTCGAGATCGAGCCCGGCAAGATCACGGCTATCCTTCCATCCACTTTCATCCTCGAGCGCATCGACACGGAGACCTATCGCTTCCGGCTGGCCGGTACGCACGTCTGCGAGATGTTCGGCACCGAGCTGCGCGGCGCCAACTTCCTCGACGGCTGGTCCGGCACCGATCGGTTGTCGCTCGTCCGGCACCTTGCCGCGCTCGCCAAGCAGGGCGCGGTCGAGACCATCCACATGGAGGCCGCTCCGTTGGCGCGCGCGTCCACCCCCTTCGAGGTCGTCCTGCTGCCGTTGCACCATATGAGCGACGACGTCGACCGCGTGCTCGGCGCCTTCTCAGCGCTCGATCCCCCGCACTGGCTCGGCGAGCTGCCGCTGGCCACCAAGCGGATCATCGCCCACGAGCTGGTCTGGCCGGCGGGCGGTCCCAACAACGCCAAGACGGAGGAGCCGCCGCGCGCGGACGCACCGCCGGTCATGTTACCCGCGCGCCATGCCCGCATCGTCCGCCACGAGCGACGTCAGTTCCGCGTTTTTGAGGGCGGCCGCGGTCGCGATTCAGAAGACCTGTAAAAGCCTGGGCTGAGCCGACGACTTGCGTCAGCCACCCGTCTTCAAGCAGCGCCTTGCTTCAGCAAGCAATACAGAAATGACGCGGCGATTAGCCCTTCGTTAAGCCGACCCCCTGCATAGTCGACCCCGGAACAGAGCCTCTAGCGTACGCGTTCTGGCCTGGGTCGCGGAAGGCGGACCGCCCATCGGCGGCCAATCGCAGGAACGGCTATGTCGATGAGTTCGGATGCATTTCGGCCCGATTTGCCGGCCGATGGTGGCGCTGAGGGCCACAACAAGCGCCGCTACCCGCGCTATGCGATCAGCCTTCCCGGGCGCTTCATGCGCGCCGACAAGCTCGACTATCCCTGCCGCCTGATCGACATTTCGGTTGAAAGCGCCGCGATGACCACGCCGGTGCCGTTGCTGGTCGGCGAAAAGCTCATCGTCTATCTCACCCACCTCGGCGGCCTTGAAGGCAGCGTCAGTCGTCTGTTCTCCGGCAGCTTCGCCATGATGATCAGCGGGACGCAGCGCAAGCGCGACAAGCTGGCAGCGCAGATTCCGCGCCTCGCCGCCCAATCCGAGATCCCCGAGGGCTCAGAGCGCGGCTATCCCCGCGTTACCGCCGAAGAGCAGACCCTTCTTGTCATGCCGGACGGCACCACGATGGTGTGTCCGCTGCACGATCTCTCCATCTCCGGCGCTTCGGTGGTCACGCCGATGCGTCCCGACCTCGGCGTCGCGGTCCTGCTCGACAAGCGTCGCGCGATCGTCGTGCGCCACCACGAGCGCGGTATCGGCGTGGAGTTTCTTAACGAGCAGTTCACACCCGGCGTCGCGGGCTAACGGCTGGTTCACGAAGGTGAAGGAACGGCGAGTGTTTTGCTTCAAATCCGGGGACGTTGTTTCAGCGTAATTCGAGTTCTGTCGGGTACCTTAGCGAGGAAGAGTAACGGGGTTTCGGTCATGCAGCGGGTTCACCTCAGCGCTATTGTCGTCATCGGCGGCATGCTCGCCTCCACGGCGGCCGGCGCGCAGAGCGTATCGAATATTCAAAAGCCCGAGAAGGCCGACGGCACCACGTCGCGCGGCTCGACATTCATGCGCATCTTCGGACCCGCGCAGCCTCCGCATGGCTTCGTGCGCTTCTGCGAGGCCACCCCCGCCGAATGCACCTCCGACCATGGCCAGGAGAGCCGCTTTGACGCTTCCGCCGAGCGCCTCAAGGAGCTCGACGAGATTAACCGCTCCGTTAACAAGGAAATCGCCCCGGCGACGGACCTCGAGGTCTACGGCGTCAACGAATATTGGACGCTGCCGCGCACGCGTGGCGACTGCGAAGATTATGCCCTGCTGAAGCGCCACAACCTGGAGGCCAAGGGCTGGCCCGTCAGCTCGCTGCTGATGACGGTGGTGCGCGACGAAAAGGGCGAAGGTCACGCCGTGCTGACCGCCCGCACGGTCCAGGGCGACTACATCCTCGACAACAAGATCGAGGACGTGCGGATGTGGAACAAGACCCCCTACCAGTTCGTGATGCGCCAGTCGTATCTCAACCCGAAGGTTTGGGTCGCCCTCGACAGCCGCCAGGGCCCGCTGGCCGCACTGTCCGGCCTCGACAACGCCGCCCAGTAACAACGGCAACGCCGCAGGCGTCTCACGCCTGCGGTTTCATCCCCGCCGCAAACCGCTTCCAGTTTTTCACGTAGCGCCCGGCCGCGCCGCCGAAGCGCTTGGCATCCTCGTCCGACAGCTGGCGGATGATCTTGCCTGGCGAGCCCAGCACCATCGAGCGGGGCGGGATTTCCTTGCCCTCGGCGATCAGCGTATTGGCGCCGATCAGGCACTCCTCGCCGATCTTTGCCCCGTTGAGGATGATCGAGCCGATGCCGATCAGGCTGCCGCGGCCGATCGTGCAGCCGTGCAGCATGACCATATGACCAATGGTGCAGTCGGCCCCGACCTCAAGCGGATAACCCGGGTCGGTGTGCAGCACGCAGCCTTCCTGCACATTGGAGCGGGCGCCGATGCGGATTGGCTCGTTGTCGCCGCGCAAGACGCTGCCGAACCAGACGCTCGCCTCCTCCTCCAGGATAACCTTGCCGATTAGGACGGCGCTGGGCGCGACCCAATAGCGGCCCTCGCCCGGAGTTTCGACGCGGACGCCGTCGAGCTCATAGAGCGGCATGGACGATCACGCCTGCTCGAGATCGAGGTCGAGGATCGCCATCTGGAACTGATAGGAGACTTCGCCTTCCTCCTCCTCGCGGAAGAGCACGGCGATGAACTCGCCGTTGACGAACACTTCCGCGCTGTCCTTCTTCTTCGGACGCGGGCGAATCTCGAGCGAGGGCGTGCCGAAGGTCTTGCGCAGATAGGCCTGCACTTTAGCGACTTCCTTGGGGTCCACGTGCGTCATCTCCTTGGGCAGGCGCGGCTTTGCCGCCAGCCGTTTGAAAGTATCAGGCTAAATCACAGGCCGCCGAAATCGTCGACCCAGGTCTGTTCCATCTCGAGCGCGGGCTCGGCGCAACCCGCCGACCCGACGATCTTCGCCGGGACGCCCGCCACGGTTACGTGCGCGGGCACGTCGCTCAGCACCACGCTGCCCGCCGCGACGCGCGAGCCGTCGCCGACGGTGATGTTGCCGAGCACCTTGGCGCCGGCGCCGATCAGCACGCTCTCGCCGATCTTCGGGTGCCGGTCGCCCGTCTCCTTGCCGCTGCCGCCGAGCGTGACGGCGTGCAGGAACGAGCAGTTGTTACCCACCTGCGCCGTCTCGCCGATGACGATGCCGGTAGCGTGGTCGAGCATGATGCCCTGGCCGAACTTCGCGGCGGGATGGATGTCGACGTTGAAGGTGCGCGACGACTGGCTTTGCAGGAACAGCGCGAAGTCACGCCGTCCCTCGTGCCACAGCGCATTGGCGAAGCGGTGTGTCGCCAGTGCGTGGAAGCCTTTGAAGTAGAGCAGCGGGTCGATGTAGCGGTTGCAGGCCGGATCGCGATCGAACACGGCGGCGAGATCGGCGCGGAAAATGCCGCCCAGCTCGGGGCGCTTTTCGAGCACCGCTTGGAACGTCTGATTGATGAGAACGGCTTCGACCTCGGAATGATCGAGGCGCTGCGCCAGCCGGTGGCAGATGGCGTCTTCCAGCCGGTCGTGGCTGAGCAGCGTCGCATAGATGAAGCTGCCGAGCGCCGGCTCAGACGTCATGGCGCTCGACGCCTCGCGGCGGATCTCCGACCAGATCGGATCGTAGGCCTGGACCTTGCCGTCGGCTGCCGAAAGCGTCTTGGCTGCCATGTCGAACTCCTCGCGCCTATCGCGCGTGCCGCTGGGCCGGTCCGCATTCCGGCTCCGACCGGGGTACAAATATGCCGTGGCGCCGTCAACGCCTTCCAGCAGCATATGCTTTTTAGTTTCCCTCGCCGCGGGACTTCGCCGCGCCGTTGAGACGAAGCGCCCGATTGCGGCTGAGCGCCGTTCGCGGTCTATAAGGGCCTAGTGTGATGATCGAGCAATTCGCCCCCTCAGACGGTAGGTATTGAGCGAATTGCTCGATCTGAATCACACTAGCAAGTCCATGTTTCTAGTGTCCCTTATGATTCCGAAGTTCGCTCCAGACGCCCGCCGCGAGCGCCGGCGAACTTCGGAATCGGGACACTAGCGCCAAGAAGGAAATTCCATGCAAGCTCCGCCCGCCGAAACGCCCGAGCTGCGCTTGGAGCGCGACGGCGATATCGGGTTCGTCATCGCCAGCAACCCGGCCCGGATGAATGCCTTTACCGCCGGCATGTGGAAGTCGGTCCCCGAGGTGATCGCCGCCGCCGTAGCCGATCCGGCCATTCGCGTCATCGTGCTGCGGGGGGCGGGAACGCGTGCCTTTTCGGCCGGCGCCGACATTTCCGAATTCGACAGCGCGCGGGCCGGCGACGCCGCGGCGGCGTACGACGCCCTGAACGACGCCGCCTTCCGGGCGCTCAACGGCTGCCCCAAGCCGACCATTGCCATGATCCACGGCTTCTGCCTCGGCGGCGGCCTTGCCATCGCGTTGTGCGCCGATATCCGCCTCGCCGACGACGTTGCCGAGTTCGCCATCCCCGCCGCCAAGCTCGGCCTGGGATACAATGCCCGCTGGGTTCGCCCCCTGCTCGCCGCGGTGCCCCCCGCGAAAGCCAAGGAGATGCTATTCACCGGACGCCGTTTCAAAGTTGCAGAGGCCATCGCGATGGGCCTTGTTAACACCGCGGTACCGGCCGGAGAGCTAGATGCGAAGACGCGGGCGCTGGCCGGCGACATCGCCGCCAACGCCCCGCTGACGGTTCGCGCCGCCAAGCGCACGATCGATGAGCTGGTACGCAATCCGCAATCGCCCGACCTCGCGTCGCTGGATGCGGCGGTCGCGGCCTGCTTCGACAGCGAAGACTACGCCGAAGGGCGGCTCGCCTTTAAGGAGAAGCGCAAGCCGCGTTTCCAGGGCCGCTGAG
>JBDTOR010000105.1:0-8848 GCA_039933175.1 Hyphomicrobium sp.
CTTGGCGCGCTCGTCCAGCGCAACGAAAAGCTTGAGCAGCTCAACGCCTGCTTCGAGGCGGCGCTCAACCATATGGGCCGCGGGCTGTCGATGTTCGACAGCGAGCAGTACCTGGTCGTCTGCAATAAGGCCTATGCCGACATCTATCACCTGCCCGCGGAGCTGACCTGTCCGGGCACGGCATTCGCCGAGATCCTGCGCTATCACATGCGCCGCGCGACGGGCGAAGAGGGCTCGAAGGAAGGCACCGCCGATTGGATCAAGGACCACGTGGCCCGGCTGCAGCAGACGGGACGCCGGGAAGAGATCCAGAACCTCAACGATGGGCGCGTCATCCGTGTCACCTACGAGCCGCTGGCCGGCGGCGGCTGGGTCGACATGCAGGAGGACATCACCGCCCAGCGGCAGTCCGACGAGAAGATCGAATGGCTGGCACACCACGACACGCTGACCGAGATCCCCAATCGCTTCCACTTCCGCGAACGCCTCGAGCAACAGTTCGGAACCTACGACCCGCGCCAGGGCTTCGCACTGTTGTGGCTCGACCTCGATCACTTCAAGGAAATCAACGATCGGCACGGCCACCTCGTCGGTGACGGCCTTCTCAAGAGCGTCGCCGGACGGCTGAAGAGCAGCCTGCGCGCCGGCGACGTGGTCGGCCGGCTGGGCGGCGACGAGTTTGCCATCATGCAGGTCGGCGTCGATCGCGAGGACCTGGCCGGCAACCTGGCGCGCCGCATCCTAGAGAACGTCCGCCGCCCGCACGAAGTGCTCGGCCACTGCCTGCACACGGAAGCCAGCATCGGCGTCGCCCTGGCGCCGCATCACGGGCAGACGCCCGAGCAGCTGTTCGCCTGCGCCGACATGGCGCTCTACCGCGCCAAGTCGATGGGCCGCGGCGTGCACGCCATCTATAAGCCGGGGTCGGTCGAAGCCGTGGCAGCGCCCAATCCGCTGCGGGCGGAGCTGCTGGGGGCGGTCGAGCGCTCGGAGCTCGTGCTGCATTACCAGCCGATCATCGACCTCCGCGAAGGCAAGGTTTCGAGCTTCGAGGCGCTGATGCGCTGGAAGCATCCGAGCCGCGGCATGATCCCGCCCTCCGAGTTCATTCCGATCGCCGAAGAGACGCGCCTCATCGTGCCCATGGGCACCTGGGCGCTGAGGCAAGCCTGCACCGACGCCAAGGAGTGGCCCGAGACCACCAAGGTCGCCGTCAATCTTTCGGCGGTGCAGATCGAATGCTGCGATATGTACGAGGTCGTCACCGAGGTGCTCACCTCGACCGGGTTCGACCCGCAGCGCCTGCAGCTCGAGATCACCGAGACCGTGCTGATGCGCGACCAGGCCCGCACGCAGGAGGTGCTGCGCAAGCTGCACGACCTCGGCGTGCTGATCACGCTCGACGACTTCGGCACCTGCTTCGCGACGCTCAACTACCTGCGCAGCTTCCCGTTCAAGAAGATCAAGATCGACCGCAGCTTCGTGCGCGACATTCCCGAGCACCACGATTGCGTGGCCATCGTCAAGTCGGTGGCCGACCTTGCCCGCGAACTCAATATGCGATCGGTGGCGGAGGGCGTCGAGACGGCTGCCAGCCTCGCGGCCGTGCGCGCCGCCGGCTATAACGAAGCGCAGGGCTTCTATTTCAGCCCGCCGGTGCGCGCCAGCGGCATCAAGCGCGCCGTCAAGCAGTGCACCCAGCGTCTGGCCGCGGCGGACCAGATTGCTGCCGCCGCCAAGGTCGCGGCAAAGAAAGAGACGCGCCCGAAGTAAGCCCTGTCAGCGTTCAGGCATTGACGGCGACGCGGCTCTTCACCTCGTTCGGCGCGCCGAAGTGCTCGAAGTAGCGCGGATCGATCTTCTCCACCGGCAGGACAATCAGGACATCGGTGGTGCCGAACTGCCGGTCGATGACCGCGCCGTCGCCGACGGTCGCGCCGAGCCGCAGGTAGCCCTTGATGAGCGGCGGCAAGCTCTTCAGCGCCGCCTTGGCGTCGACCTTGTCGCGCGGAAGACGGTTCATGCTGACATGCAGGCGGTCATGCGCGCGGCAGCGCCATTCCGGCGGCGCCAGCGCGTGGTGATGCAGGAAGCTGAGCGCCATGGCGTGCTGGTCGGGATCGGTCCCGGCGAGGCTAGCGCAGCCGATCATCACGTCCACCTTGTGCTCGCGCACGTAGGTCCACAGACCGTGCCACAGCAGCTCGACGGTGCGCTTGTTGCGGTAAGGCTCGAGCACGCACGAACGGCCGAGCTCCATGAAACGGTGCCGAGGCTTGGCGGCCACCAGCGGCGCGATGTCGTATTCGCTCTGCGTGTAGAAGCCGAGCGTCCGTTCGGCGACCTCCTGGCGGAGAACGCGGTAAGTGCCGACCACCTTCTGGCGGCGCAGGCCACCCCACGAATCGTTCGCCGACGGTGCGGCCTCGTCGACGACGAGCAGGTGATCACAAACCGCGTCGTAGGGATCCTCGTCGCGCCGGCGCAACTCGGCGCGCAGCGTCGGGATGGCCGACATCTCCTCGTAGAAAACCTTGTAGCGCAACTTTTGGGCGAGCTTGATGTCGCGCCGCCGGCGCGTCAGCCTCACTTCCAAGGTGCCGATCTTGCCGTAGACCTTGTCCGGCTTGCGTAGCGGAAAGGCAGCGCCGCTTGCATCGCGCAGAGCGCGGAGCGCCAGCAGTCCGCCCGGGACCGCCTGCCACTTGGGGCTGCTCGCCAATCGGCTGGCCATCCGCCGCGCCGTGTACTTCATTGCTAGCCTCTCCCCATGCCCCTGCCTGCCCACGCGCATCTTACGGGACGCACCGTCCGGCTTGAAGCCGCCCGTATGCCCTGGGCGCCCCCCTCTGTGCTGCTGGCATTTTTCCAACGGCCGCGGGTGATTAGCACGATTCCATGACAGACTTTTTACCCCGGGCCAATGGGCCGGAGTATGTTTACGCTCAGCAAATGCGCATGAAATTGCGGGCTCGCAAGGGCACGGCTCAGGCCGCTGCGTCACCTTTGCCGCCCGAACGCCGGCCGAACCATCGCGTTAGAACCGCCTCAAGCCCCGTCTTGTCGAACGGCTTGGCGAGGTAATCGTCCATGCCCGCAGCAAGATACCGTTGCTTGTCCTCGGCGAAGGCATTCGCGGTCAGCGCGACGATGGGCGGCGCCGAACCTCGATCGGCCGTCGTGGCGTAAAGCTCTCTGATGGCGCGCGCCGCTTCGAGGCCGTCGAGCTGCGGCATGAAGATATCCATGAGGATGAGGTCTATGCCCCGCGTCTCACCCTGCAATGCCAATTTGACCGCCGCGACCGCCTCCGCGCCATTAGTCACGGCAATGAAGTCGCAGCCGCACTTTTCAAGCACGCGCTTGGCGAGCAGCAAGTTGATCTCGTTGTCCTCCGCGAGCAGAACGTGGCGCTTGCCCGATCCGCCGCCGACGAGAGGTGCCGATTGCAGGGCAGGCGCGGGCTGCGCATCGTGGGCGGGAGCCGCGGTCGTACTCACGCCCAGATGCATCATCATCGACGCCGGACGCACAGGGCGGACGAGATAGGCGTCAAAACCCGCGGCACGAAACTCCGACAGGCCGGCGCGTGCCAGAACGTTGACGAGGACGACGCCGCGCACGCGCGTTTGCCGATTGAGCCGGCGCGCCTTGGCCAGCAGGGCGCCGATGGCCGCGGCGCCCTCGGAGCCGTCGACGACGACGCGGTCGAAAGGCGTTCCGCTGCTGCCGGCCGTTTCGAGCGCGTCCTCGGCCGCCGCGAAATCTACCTCGAGCGCCGATACGCCGACCGAAGCAAGCGCCTCGCCGAGCGCACGCCGCTCCAGCGGGCGATCGAAAGCCAGCAGCACGCGTCCGGCGTCCGAGACGGGGGCTGCCTCCTCCGTTTCCGCACCGAGCGTTACGCGCTGCAGCACCAGGCTGGCGGTGAAGGTGGAGCCCTTCCCCGGTTCGCTGACGACGCGTACTTCGCCGCCCATGGCACGCGCCAACTGCATCGATATCGCGAGCCCCAATCCGGTGCCGCCGCTGCGGCGCTTGATGGCCGGCTCGGCCTGCTCGAACTCGGTGAACAGTCCGCGCATATCGGCAGGCGACAGACCGATGCCCGTGTCCTCGACGACAATCTCGATTGCGACGTCGTCGCGCCCGCCGCACACCATCGCGCCCGGCGCCACCTTGACGCTGACGCCGCCCTTGTCGGTGAACTTCACCGCATTGGAAATGAGGTTGAGTAGGATCTGGCGCACGCGCGCTTCATCGCCGTAGACGAGATGCGGCAGTCGCGGGCTGACCGACCACGCCATCTCGAGGCCCTTATCGTGCGCGCGCGGGGCCAAGAGCTCGACGGCGCCCTGCGCGCAGGCTTCGAGCGCGAACGGTTCCTCGGTCAGTTCGAGCTTGCCGGCCTCGATCTTGGAAAAGTCCAATATCTCGTCGACGAGCGCCAGCAGCGTGCGCGCCGACTGGTCGATGGCGTGGCAATAGGTCTGCTGTTCGGGTGTCTGCGGCGTATCGAGCAGCAGGCTGGCCATGCCGAGGATGCCGTTCATCGGCGTGCGGATTTCGTGGCTCATGGCGGCGAGAAAGCGGCTCTTGGCGCGATTAGCGGATTCCGCCTGGTCGCGCGCCTCGCCCAACTGCATCTCGGCGCGCCGCTGCTCAGTCACGTCGCGGCCGACGCTCTGCACCTCGAAGTCGCCGCCGCCGGGCGCTGCAACGAGTTGCTCCTCCCATTCGATCCACCTTGGGCCCTTGGCGGTCAGCGCGTGCTGCACGAAGTGCTGCTGGCGGATGTCGTCGGAGACCGCGAGCGGCGCGGTGCCACCCTCTTCGCAGACGTCGATCAGGAACGGCTTGCCGAGGACATCCCCGCCTGTCGCGCCGAACATTTCGAGAAACGACCGATTGGCGAACGTCAGGTTGCCCGCCGCGTCGCGGCGAACGATGGCGTTCTCCTGCGTGTCGAGCAGGGCGCGGTAGCGCGCTTCGTTTTCGCTCAACTCCCACTGCACGTCTTGCAGGCGTTCCAGACCGAGCTCGATGCGCGAGCCGATGCGCTCCAGATGTTCGGCGCCGGCGCCAGACGAGATGAGCGCAAGGTGGATGGCGGCAAGACCAAGCGCCACGCCGAGCCCCAGCAGGATTTGCGACACCGTGAGTGGGCCCGACAGCAAGATGAGCGCAGCGGCGATACTGATGAGCCCGGCGAGCATCATTGCCAGGGACAGGCGCGACCGGCGCAGCGCAGTGCGGTTGCGCGTCAGCTGCAGCCATGCGCGGACGCGGCGCGCCGCGATCGATCCGGCACGCTGCACTCTGTCAGCGGCGGCGGCACCGGCGGTTCGCGCGGCGCGCTTCGCGGCAGAAAAGTCGAAACGCTCGTCGTTCACGCCCAATGCACCCGCTACACGCCTGAGATTGGCGGAGGCGAGGCAACCACACGGGGCGTTTCGAAACGCTGAAGCGAGTTGGTTAACGCTAACCATGCCGGATCAGGAGCGGCGCGGGCCCTCATCGAGGCGGCGCGCGTCATCGAGGCGCATGCGGGGGATGCCATTGATGATGGGGAAGGCGAGGCCGGCGGCGCGGGAAATTAGTTCGTGGGCGGAAGCATCATATTCCAAGGCGGTTTTGGTGAGCGGGCAGACGAGAATCTCCAGCAGCTTGGGATCGACCTTGTCTTTTGGCGCGGTGTTCATGTCGGCATGCACCTCAGTCATGTACTTGCCTTTGCACTATTGCAGCGTCGTGCCGCTGCTGCCGCTGGAGGCCAGCTCCATTTCCGCCAGCGCCACCAAAACGTCGGCGCGGCACTTTAAGTCAGCCGCCTCGAGCAGTGCCTGCTTTTCTTCCGGGCCATAGGGGCACATCACGCACAGCGCGTTGATCAAGAACTCGCTGGAGGCGCGCTGGATGGCGGCCCAATCGGCCTCCAGCTTGTTGGCGTCGAGATAGGAACGTAGCACGCGCAGCAGGTTGGGACGATCGACCTGCTCCTCGCCCAGCCCCTCGTTCAGATCGGCGGCGTAGCGGTCGTAGCTGACACTCATCATGCGGTACGGCAGATCGGTCATCGCTTCATCGAGGATGTCGTAGCGCATCACGCCGGTCAGCGTGATCATGCGCCGCGCGTGGTCGACCTCCTGGTAGCTCGTGACGCGGCCGACGCAACCGACGTTGCGCAAACCGACGAGACCGCGCGGGCTCTCATCGTCGTCGGCGGCATCGCCGTGCGCCGGCTGCACGATGCCGATCAGCCGATCACCCGACATCACCGCGTCGAGCATCTCCAGGTAGCGCGGCTCGAACACGTTGAGCGGCAGCGTGGCGCGCGGCAGCAGGATGGCGCCGCGCAACGGAAACACGGGAATGCGTGGCGGAAGATCTGCCGGACGCCGGTAGCGATCGGTCGGTGACACTGGCCTTGGATCCTTCCGCCTCAGTGAGTGCTGCAATCAGGAGAAGAGCAACGACGACAGCTTTTTCCTGCCGTCGATGGCCGCCGGATCCTTGAAGCCCCAGGCCTCGAAGAATTGCACGAGCTGCTTGCGGGCCGCTTCGTCGTTCCATTTGCGGTCGCGGCGCACCAGCTCGAGCAGATGCTCGACCGCCTCGGACTTCTGCCCGCGCGCCGCCATGGCAACGGCGAGATCGAAGCGTGTCTGCGGGTCGGCCGGATTGGCGGCGAGCTTCTTCTCCAGCTCTCCCTGCTGATCGCCCTTCGGCGCCTTGCGCGCCAGCTCCAGCGCCGCCTTCACCTGCTCGACGGCCGGAACCTTCTTATCGTCGGGCGCCACGAGGGCGATCATCTGCTCGGCGCGGTCGATGTCGCCCGTCTTCAGGTAGCAGCGGGCGAGGCCGGCGAGCGCGATGGGGTTCTGCTTATGCTCCTGCAGCACGGACGCGAAAATCTCGGCGGCGGTCTGCACGTCGCCTTCCTCCAGCGCCTGCTCGGCGGTCGCCAGTACGGTGGCGATGTCGGCCTCGGCCTCCTCGCCGACCAGCCGGTCGACGAAGGCGCGGATGGCGCTTTCGGGCTGCGCACCCATGAAGCCGTCGAGCGGGCGGCCATCGCGGAAAGCGTAGACCGTCGGCAGCGATTGCACGCGCAGCTGCCCGGCGATGCCGGGATGCTCATCGACGTTGATCTTCACGAGGCGCACCTTGCCGGCGTAGCTCTTGACGACCTTCTCGAGCACCGGCGTCAGTTGCTTGCACGGGCCGCACCACGCCGCCCAGAAATCGACGATGACCGGCACGGTTTTCGAGGCTTCGAGCACGTCCTTGGGAAAGGCGGCCGTCGTCGAGTCCTTGATGATGTCGGCATCGCTGGCCCCGCCCGGCGCTGCCTTCAACCCGAATTCCATATGTATCTCCTCGCGGATAGCCCAGCTTATCGCCGGCCGCCGTTCAATTGCAAAATACCCATTCCGCTTGCCGATGGAGACCTGCGGCGAATCGGCAAACGAGATCGCCTCAAGCGCACATCGTCATCACGGACAAGAACTGCAAGTCTTGGTGGCAGCGATGTATTTTGCCGAACGCGCCTCGTTCAAGAAGCAGCCGACGTAGCGCCGCCGAGGGTGACGATGCCCGGCTCGTGGCCGCAGGCGCGAATGAAGCGCAAAAGGTCGGGCTGCGCAATGTTGGTCGTCGCCGTGTTCTCCAGCGGGTGGCAATTGATCGTCTCATAGTCGAGCAGCGACGCGTCCAGCACGACCCGCACCCGCCGGTCCGCATCGTTTATGACGGCGAAGGCCGTAACCGAGCCGGCCGGCACGCCGAGATGCTCCATCAACAGCTCCGGCCTGCCGAAGCTGAAGCGCCCGGCACCCAGCGAACGCGACAATGCCTTGAGATCGACGCGGGTCGACGACAGCGCGACGACGAGGAACAGCGCTCCCTTGTCGTCTTTCAGGAACAGGTTCTTGGTGTGGGCGCCGGGCAGCGTGCGTTCGAGCTCACGGCTCTCCTCCACGGTAAATACCGGTTCATGATCCACCGTCCGTGTTTCGATGCCGAGCTCGGCGAGCCGGGCGAACAGGTCTTGGCGGGAGGCGGGCATGGGGGGCTCGGGCTGCGCGGCGTGTCACATATTTAGCGTTCGTGACAGGAACGCATCAATTGGTCCACTGGAGCCACGGGTCGATCTACCACTTACTTCTTTCTTTCCTGATCTTTCTTGGCTCCCGCTTGCTGGCGGCTCTGGCCAGCGGTAGCATCGCCCGTCATTGACCGCAGGAGATGAAATGCCCGCCCGCGCCTTCGCACGCCTAGCGACCGCCACCGTGGCGCTGCTCATGCTGACGCTGCTTCCCAACGAGGTTCTGGCCCAGGACCGGTGGGCGGCCATCGCGCCCAACCTGGAAAATTCCTCTTCCGTCGTCTGGGCGACCAGCAAGGATCAGGCAAAGAAGCTGGCCGTGCTGGCCTGCAAGCAGGTCTCGCAGACCTGCGCCGACACGCCCGCCAGCACCAACGGCATGGACCACGTCTTCGCGGTCATGTGCTGCAGCGACCCCAAGAGCGGCTGCGCCGCAGCGGTCGGCACCAGCCGCGAGGTGGCCCTGAAGGAGGTCAAGCGGCTGTTCTCGGAGGGGGGCTACACCCAGTGCAGTTTGAAGAGCTATTTCAAGGCCGGTACGGGCGAGAAGGGCTAGGGTCCGGGCAATTTCGGCGGGGCCCGATCGGCTGTCTTGCAAAGGCCGAACAGTTGCGCCATAAGGCTGCTCCGCCGCTTACGGGCGACGGCGTTACCCCAATGGATGCGGGCGTAGCTCAGGGGTAGAGCATCACGTTGCCAACGTGAGGGTCGACGGTTCAAATCCGTTCGCCCGCTCCAATT
>JBDTOR010000106.1:0-8412 GCA_039933175.1 Hyphomicrobium sp.
GCGCTTCTCCGTTGCGGAGAAAAATACCCGCAAAAACCTTACCGGCACGTGATGCGGCGTCGGATTTTGAGCATATGTCCCGGCAACTCGGGCGCTTATGGCGCGGGCCGCAAGTTGGCGCGAATCTCGATGTCGACGGTATCGCCGACGAGAAATGCGTAGGCCGTCATGTTGAAGTCGTTGCGGTTGATGCGCGTCTTGCCGGTGAACTGGCGCGCGCCACCGGGGCCGGGCGGCCGCAGCGTAACGTGCAGAATAATCGGCCGAGTTATACCTTTGAGGGTAATGTCGCCGCTCATCTCGCCGGTTGTCGCGGTCTTCGGGCGGACGCTGCGGCTCTTGAACAGCATCTGCGGATAGCGTGCGACATCGAAAAAGTCCGTGCCACGCAACTCGCCTTGCGCCATGGAGGTGCCCGCTCGCAGCGTGCGCGTATCGATGACGGCCTGGACGGTTGTCCGCTCGAGGGCAGCATCGTCGATATTCGCGGTGCCGCTCATGCTGCTGAACCGCCCAACGCCGCTCGTTACGGGCATGCTATAGGAGAACAGCACCTCGGCCTGTTTCGGATCGATGACATAGCGCACGGCGCCTGCATCGGCCGCGCCGGCGAGCCCGCAGCATGCAAAGCCGAGGAGGGCCAAGCGGATCAGGGTGCGCATGCAAATCCCCGGCAACGACATACCAAGCCGCCACCAGGGCCGGCCTGCTGCATGGGCATCTTCTAGCACAGGGCGTGGCATTGACGACACAGCCGTCGTATTAATGGTGAGTTGCCCTTGAGTGGTCACGGACGTGCCCGATATTTGGGGCCAAAATCCTCAACTGATTTGCCGGAGGACCGACGAATGCGATCTGCGCCGATCACCACTGCTGCACTGCTGGCTTTCTTCGCGCTGGCGGCGCCCGCAATGGCATTCGACGTGCAGAACGGCGGCGGCCAGGCCGGCGGCTCAGCCAACTTGGCGCCCGAAGCGTCGTCCGTTCCCGGTGTCAGCCTCGATCAGGATCTGCGTGCGCAGCTCGGCATCGCCGACGACCGCGCGACGGCCGAGTCGAAGTCCGGGCTGCAGTTTGGCTTCTCCGGCGGTGGCGCGGGCCCCAAGAACCCGACGACGATGGGTTATGACGAGAGCCCCTGGGTGACGCCGCGCGCGCGTCCAGGCTCCAACTAAACTTCGCTCTTAAGCGCTAGCGCCGGGTAACGCCCCGGTCCTATATCGCTGCGTCGAGACGACGGAGCGCGCGCATGGCTGCCACCGAGGTATGGAGCGGGGACTATCTCTGGCGGCAGCTGGAGAACGCGCTGCTTAACCCGATCCGCGCCTTCCGGCCGCGCTACCTGCCGCTGCTGATGGTCTACTTCGCCTACGGCGCGTTGGGGCTCATCGCCGTGGCGGAGAGCTTCTGGGTCAAGAAGGCGCTGACGCTGACGCCGGCCGAACTCGCCGCGCTGACGGTTTGGACGACGCTGCCGTGGACCGTGAAGATGGTGTTCGGCGAGCTGGTCGACGCCGTGCCGATCTTCGGATCGCAACGCCGCATATATGTGTTCATCGGGGCCGCATCTATCGCCGCGGGGCTGCTGCTCCTGGCGGGCGCAGCGGGCGGATGGCTGACCTTCGCGAGCCCGGAAAACCTTTACCGGCTCGGCGCCTTCGCCAGCGTCCTCGGTGTCGTCATCCAGGACGTCGTAGCCGACGCGATGAGCACCGAGGTTGTCGACCGCGAGAACGCCGACGGGACACCACGCCCCAAGGATGAGGTCGATCGCGAGCTCGGCATGGTGCAGGTGCTGGGGCGGCTCGCGCTGTCGCTCGGCATCTTCGTCGTCGCCGGTGTCGCCGGATGGATCGCCAGCATCTACGCCTACGAGACCGTGTTCCTCGTCGGGTTGATCATTCCGCTGATCTCGGTGAGCGGCGCGCTGTTGATCACCCTGAAACCTGTTGAGCGCGGCCCGATCGACTGGCGCATCCTCGGCGGCGGTATCGCCTTCGGCGTTTTCGTGCTGGCCATCGCCTTCGCCGGCGTGCCGTACAATCAGGAGATCGTCTTCGTCGTCTCGATGGCCGTCGTCTGCGCCATGCTGTGGCGGGTCGTCGGCGACCTCGATGCCGCGACGCGGCAGACGATCTTCTTCGCGGCGGTGATCATCTTCGTCTATCGCGCGATGCCCTTGGCGGGGCAGGGCTACACTTGGTTCACCATCGACGTGCTCGGCTTCGACGAAGCCTTCCAGGGCATGCTGGCGCAAATCGGCGCCGGACTGGCGCTGCTCGGCATGTGGCTGTTCTCCGATGCGATCACGCGGCGGCCGGTGGCGCAGGTGCTGCTGTGGCTGACGATAGTCACGACGGTGCTGTCGCTGCCCGCTTTCGGCCTGACGCTGGGGCTGGCCGATTGGACGGAGCAAATGTTCGGCTTCGGTGCGCGCACCATCGCCATCATCGATACGGCGACCACATCGCCCTTTGCGCAGCTCAGCATGATACCGCTGCTCACGCTGATCGCCATCTATGCGCCCGCCGGTCACCGCGCCACGTGGTTCGCCCTCATGGCGTCGCTGATGAACCTAGCGCTGGTCGCCGGCGCGTTGCAGACCAAATATTTGAACGAAATTTTCGTGGTCGGCCGTGGCGATTACGGCAATCTGCCGTATATCGTCGGCATCTGTCTCATTCTCGGATTTGTCTTGCCCTTGGCGGCAATATTCGCCGTCGGCAGGCGCCTACGATGATGCGCGTCAATGACCTGGTGATGTTTGGCGACGACACTCCGGTACGCTCAATCAACGGGAGGCAAATGCCATGAAGCCGACGACGACGTGGATCCTGATCGCCGACGGCGCGCACGCGCGGCTGTTTTCCAACAGCGGACCGGGCAAGGGCATCGACGCGGTGCAGGGCGGGGTCATCAACGGCGATCACCGTCCCGACCATGAGCTGGTGCGCGACGGCCTCGGCCGCTCGTTCGAGTCATCGGGCTCGGCCGGCGATATGCGGCACGCCATCGAACCGCGCGTCGATCCGCACCGCGAGCTGAAGCGTACTTTCGCCCACGAGTTGGCCGATATGCTCGACCAGCGCCTGGCCGAGAAGGCCTACGACCGCCTCGTCATCGTCGCCCCGCCGAAGGCGCTGGGCGACCTGCGCGCAGCGCTGTCGGCGCACGTCAAGCCGCTGGTCTATGCCGAACTCAATAAGGACCTGGTGAAGACGCCGACGGCCGAGCTGCCGAGCCACCTCGGCGCCGTCATGGCGATCTAACGGGAGAATTTGCATGATCGTTGATTTCCGCCGCGCCGCCGTCGGGCTCGCTTGTCTCCTCGCGCTGTGCGGCGGCGCCGCCGCCGAGGCCGGCGGCATTTCCGTCTCTGCGCCGTGGACGCGCCCGGCTAGCGTCGGCGGCGTAGGCGTCGGCTACATGCTGGTGACCAACAACGGTTCCGGCGACGACGTGCTGCTCGGCGGCTCGTCCGACGCGGCGGAGAGCGTCGAGGTGCACGAGACGACGATCGACGACAAGGGCGTTGCCAGCATGCACCAGCTCGACGCGGTCGAAATCAAGCCGGGCCAAAGCATCGAGCTGAAGCCGGCCGGCATGCATGTGATGTTCATTGGCCTGAAGCAGCCGCTGACGGAAGGCGGGGTTCTCAAGGCGAAGCTGAAGTTCAAGAACGCTGGCGATGTCGACGTCGACTTTGCCGTGAAGGCGGCCGGGCCGGGGGCCGCCGATGGCGGTGGCCACGAGCACATGCACCACCAGAACTGACGCCCGGCAGCCTCAGCGGCAGATGAGCAGCGGCACGGTGCTGTGCGCCAGCACCCGCGTCGCCTGGCTGCCGAGCATGAACTTGGCGATCCCGCGCCGGCCGTGCGAGGCCATCACGATCAGATCGCAGTTGCGCGCCTTCGCTTCCTCGACGATGGCCTCGGCCGCGTACTGGTCCTTGACGTGGACGGCATCGCAGGTCACGCCGAGACGGACGGCGGCCTGTTGCACGGCGTCGAGCACCGTTTCGGCATTGGCCGCCGCCGCCCGTTCGTACTCGTCGACCGGAAAGGCGACAGCCCACTCGCCAGACACGGCAGCCGTCCACGGCTCGGTGACGGTCACCGCCGTCACGGTCGATTGAAGCGCCTTGGCGAGTGCCAGTCCCTGCTCGACGGCGCGCTGGGCGAGGTCGGAGCCATCGGTGGCGATGAGGATGTGCTGGTACATCGGCGTCTCCCGCGTGTTCTCGATGGGACATTTCTAGCGCATCCGCGCTGCTCTGGCTTGGCGGGGCGTACGTGCCCTTGCTCAATTCCGCGTCAGGCCCCACAACTTCAGGACACGAAACGGTCCGAGGGATCATGGGCGGCATGCGGCGGAACGGGTGGTCTATCCTTGCGGCGGCGCTCTCTCGGCGCGGGTTGCCGCTGCTGGCGCTACTGGTGCCGCTGGTCGTTGCCGGATCCGTGCAACTGGCGCGCGCGGTGAGCAGCGAGGAGGTCGATACGGCGCTGATCGTCGCCATCGATGTCTCGAACTCGGTGGACGAGAAACGCTACAAGCTGCAGATGGAAGGCATCGCCCAGGCGCTGGAGGATCCCGGCGTCATCCAGGCGATTGTTGGCGGGGCCAAGGGCGGCATCCTGTTCTCGCTCGTCACCTGGTCGGATCAGCCGACGGTCAATTTGCCGTGGACGCACATCGCCAGCGAGGCGGACGCCAAGGCGGCGGCCAAGAAGGTGCGCGCAATGCCGCGCCAGGGCGGCGAGTTCACCTGCATGTCGCGCATGATGCGTGTCGTCTCCGACAAGATCGTGCCGCAGATACCATCCAAGGCGGCGAAGGTGGTGCTCGATGTGTCGGGCGACGGCAAAGACAACTGCAACAGCCAGGAGCCGGTCGAGCTGGTGCGCGACGAGCTGGTGAAGTACGGCGTGACCGTCAACGGCCTGCCGATCCTGGAGAACGCCGGCCCGGAGATGGTGACGCCGGGGGCGCCGTCATCGCAGTCGTATTTGCCGGGCAAGCAGCAGGTCGATCCGCTCGAACAGTGGTTCACCGACAACGTCAAAGGCGGCCCGGGGTCGTTTGTGCTCCCGGCTAACGGCTACGCGGATTTCGGTCGCGCTATCCGCCAGAAGTTTGTCCTCGAGGTGAGCGACTCCGGCAGCCGGGCGCGCCGGTCCTTTGCCGCCGCGCTCCCGAACTTCTTTACGCCCTAGCTGGAGACGGCAAGATCAGAGATCCTGGTAGTCGCCCGAGGCACACCGCCAGCGCTTGATTTCCCAATTCGGGTGCTGCTCGGCCCATTTGGGCAGGTGCGGCTGCGCCTGGAACAGGCAACCCTTGGCATCGACGTTGGACGCTAGCGGGACCCGATAGTCGCGGCACACGTTGGGGTTGCTGATGAGGCAGGCAGATATGACGATCGAGATCATGCGCGCGCTCCTCGACCCGGTTGGCCGGCGAGCCGGCGGTCCGGGCCTGTCATGTCGCGGACGTGAGTGTCCGCCACCACCGAGCCTATACGAGCACCGGTAAGTGTTAGTTACAAGGTAACAGATGGCCCTGCGAACCGCCGATTGGTTCGTACCTTAGATCAAGAGGTCAGCAGGATTTCGCCCTTGCCGATGGTCGAGAGGTCGCCCGCATATTTGCGCACGTTGCCCGACAGCGGCCGCGGAGCTTGGCTGCCCAGAACCTCGCGCATGTAGCGCGACAGGACGCGCAGGACCACCAGGTCATGCTTCCCGGAATCGGCGAAGGTCGGAAGCATTCGCTCAACCGACGGGCCAATGAGAGTGCCGCGGCGCAGGAGCAGCCCTGGGTCGGCGCCGAAGCCAAGTTCCGTCCAGATGGTGCCGCCGACCATGCGCGAGCCGGCGAAGGCCCCGCACTTGCCCCGGATGAAGATGGTGCCGCGGCGCATGCGGTCACCGGCGCGGTCTCCGGCCTGGCCGTCGATGACGATGAGGCCGCCGGTCATGCCGAACTTGTCGCCGGGGCTGAGGCCGCCGACCTGGCCGGCCGCCGAGCCTTTGACGACGATCTGGCCGCCGCTGATGCCGGAGCCGAGCAGCGCGCCGGCATCGCCTTTGATTTCGAGGCGTCCGCCGCGCATGTTGCGGCCCGCGGCAACGCCGACGTCACCGTCGACGATGACCGTGCCGTGATCGAGATCGGCGCCGACGCGGTCGAGGCGGGCCGAGCCGCTTTCGATCCGCACCGTGTCGCCCGGCTTGCCGGAGACGGCGAACACGTCGCCGACGGTCAGCGCGATCTTGGTCGAGCCGACGTTGAACTTCAGAACTTCGGCGAGCGGCGTCGAGGACAGGCGCTTCGGCGTCAGTTGCGAAAGGTCGAGCCGCTCCGCGGGCGCCGCGCGGAGGCGGAAAGTTAGACCGCTCATGGCAGCAGCTCCCGCAGCTTGTAGTGATGTGGACCGAGCTTGCCGCCGTAGTTGCCGGCGGTGATGCGCGTCACGCCTTTGGCGGCGCCGTTGTCGATGAGGGATTTGAGGCCGGCGCGCATGGCATCGGCGACCGACTTCGAAGTCAACCCGTCGATGACGATCTCGAGCACGCTGACGGTGTCGGGACCAAGCTCCGACTTCACGCGCCCGCGCAGCGTCGGGCAGAAGGCGTCGTTGGTCGAGGCGACGGCGCCCTTGTACTTGGAGCCGACCTTGGAGCCGGAGCGCACGATGCCGCCGGGGAAGGGCGTGATGACATCCGGCACGTTGCCTATGGCATCGACGGCGCCCTCCGCGGCCGAAAGCAGCCCGGCGCGGTCGTTGCCGAGAATGATCAAGTTGCCGCCGCCGACCGCATCCGTAACCATGCCGGTCGTTTCCTCGATGACGAACTCGCCGTCCATCACCGGCACACGCCAATACCGTTTCTTGCCCAGGCGCTTGGCGGTCTGGAAGCCGTCGCCGAAAAAGCGCGGGCCTTGGCCGAGGCCGATGCGCTTCTCGGATTCAACGCCAGCATAGCAGGCCGAGCCAGGACTGGTCAGCACGCACTGGCCGACGCGGGTCTTGAGCTGCGGCCCCACGGACTCGGGCGAGAAGCCGAACAGCAGCACGCGCACGCCGGGGCGCCCGTCCGGCGTTTCCTCCGGCTTCAGTTCGCGGTCAATGCCGACCTCGGCGCCGGCGCCGATCACCGAGGTGCCGAAGCCGCTCATGGTCACCGCCGCCTGGCGCGCCCAACGCATGCTGTCGGCCGTGATGATAACGCCCGTTGCGCTCATGCCGAAGGCTTCGGCGAACGTGTCGTCGATGGTAATGCCGCTGACCTTCATGACGTCGCCCTGGCCTTCGTCGGCTGCACGATGATTTCGCCGCGGCCGCCGTCGATAATCTCGTCGTCGCTCAGCGCGAAGTTCTCCATGCGCACGGTGTGGTAGCGATCGAAATAGTCCTTCAAGGGCTTCTCGATCGACCGATTGTACTCCGGGCGGGCGACGTGCGTCGCGCCGTTGACGACCTTGATCACCTTGCCGTCGCGCACGATGAGCTCGCCGTTCTTGAACACGAACAACGGCGTGGTGAACATCGCCTCGCGATTGGCGTCGTCTTTGTAGACGGTGATGTCGGCCTTGGCGCCGGGGCCGATGTGGCCGATGTCCTTGAGGCCGAGGCTGCGGGCGGGGCCGGCGCGGGTGAGGATGGCGATCTCGTAAAGCGAATATTCGCGCTCGAGCATCGGCAGCGTCGAATACTTCAAGGAGTCCTGGTTGACATGCTGCATCGTCTCGCGACGGAAGGCGCGGTCCATGAGCAGGCGGATCAGATGCGGGTAGGTATAGAACGGAGCGCCGTTGGGATGGTCGGTGGTCAGGAAGATGCGCCACGGGTCCTCGGCCAGGAGGAACGTCTCGAGGCCGATGGCCCACTGCAGCGCGTGGACATAGCTCTTGTCGCGATAGCGGAACGGGACGACGCCGCAGCCGGCGTCGCACTCGATGTCCATGACAACCCAACGTTTGGGGTCGGCGTTCTTAGCGCCATTGTACTGGCGCATGCTGTCGCCCGACGCCGTGCACGTCTGGCCGAACATGACCTGGCCGACGTCGATCGAGATGTTCGGATATTTCTTCAATAGGTCGGCGATCTGCGCCGCGCCAGACGAGAAGTGCCGATCGCCCTCGGTGGCGTAGCTGTGGAACTGGATGTGCGTCAGGTGCAGCGGCAGGCCTTCCGTCGCGCGGATGGTCGCCAGCGTCGTCTCGACGTTGCCGGGAATGCCGAGGTTGCAGCCGTGGACGTGCAGCGGGTGCGTGACGCCGAGCTCAAGCAGTCCGCGTGCCAGCGTCAGGATGATCTCGCGTGGCGTGATGCCGTAATAGACATGCTTCTCGTCGAGATCGAGCTTGCGCTGGTTGAACTTGAAGGCGCTGATGCCGCCCGGA
>JBDTOR010000107.1:0-8408 GCA_039933175.1 Hyphomicrobium sp.
ACCTTCGCGCCGTCGCGTTCACAGCGCCTCGCCCAGCCGATCGATCACGCTAATTGTGGTATAGGTACACCGGCCTCAGCACTTTTTTTCCGAACCGCGGAACGGATCGCGGCCTCGGCCGTTTTGGTCGTGGCTGATTGGGCATAGTTCGTTGGCAAGCCTGATCGCACCGTCGATCTGGGAGGGGCCTAATGGAAGACGAAGTGGTCGATTCGTTTCCTGACGAGACGTACCCAGAAGCCACCCCTCCCCAGCATGCCAACGGTTCCGCCGAAGGCGCCGAGCTGCGTGATCTTCTCGGAATCCTGGGCGCCATGCGCGGCGGCGACTTTTCTGTCCGGCTGCCGAGCGACTGGGATGGCCTATGGGGCAAAGTCGCCGATACCTTTAACGATATTGTAGCCTCCAACGAACGCATGGCGCTGCAACTCGACCGCGTTGGCCAGGTGGTCGGCCGTGAAGGCAAGACGAAGCAGCGCGTGCGCATCGGCTCCGCCGCCGGTGCCTGGGGTGGGATGGAAACGTCGATCAATCAGTTGATCGACGACCTTCTGTGGCCGACTACGGAAGTGACGCGCACCATTCGCGCCGTCGCCCAGGGCGACCTTCTCCAAACCATGCGCCTCGACGTCGACGGACGTCCGTTGGAGGGCGAGTTCCTGCGCTCGGCGACGATCGTCAATACGATGATCAAGCAGCTTTCAGTGTTCACGTCGGAGGTGACGCGCGTCGCGCGCGAGGTCGGCACCGACGGCAAGCTCGGCGGCCAGGCGCAGGTCTCCGAGGTGACGGGAGTCTGGAAAGACCTCACCGAGAGCGTCAACTCGATGGCGTCCAATCTCACTGCGCAGGTGCGCAACATCGCCGAGGTGACCATTGCCGTCGCCATGGGCGATCTGTCGAAGAAGATCACCGTCGACGTGCGCGGCGAGATTCTGCAGCTGAAGGAAGCCATCAACACGATGGTCGATCAGCTGCGCTCGTTTGCGGCCGAGGTGACGCGCGTTGCGCGCGAGGTCGGCACCGAAGGGCGTCTCGGTGGTCAGGCCGTGGTGCCGGGCGTGGCCGGCACGTGGAAAGACCTCACCGATAACGTCAACCTGCTTGCCGCCAATCTCACTACTCAGGTGCGCAACATCGCCGAGGTGACGACGGCCGTCGCCCGCGGCGATCTCTCGCGCAAAATTACCGTGGACGTGAAGGGCGAGATTCTCGAGCTGAAGAACACCATCAACACCATGGTCGATCAGCTCAATGGTTTCGCCGGCGAGGTTACGCGCGTTGCGCGCGAGGTCGGCACCGAGGGCAAGCTCGGCGGCCAGGCACAGGTGCTGGGCGTCGCCGGCACGTGGAAAGATTTGACCGACAACGTCAACTCGATGGCGTCGAACCTCACCAACCAGATGCGCAACATCGCCGAGGTGGCGACTGCCATCGCCGGCGGCGACTTGTCGAAAAAGATTACGGTGAACGTCAGCGGCGAGATCCTGCAGCTGAAGGAGACCATCAATACGATGGTCGATCAACTTAACGGCTTTGCCTCGGAAGTGACGCGCGTTGCGCGCGAGGTCGGCACGGAGGGACGCCTTGGCGGGCAGGCCGTAGTGCGGGGCGTCGCCGGAACGTGGAAGGATCTAACCGACAGCGTCAACTCGATGGCGTCGAACCTGACGACCCAGGTGCGCAACATCGCCGAGGTGTCGACCGCCATCGCCAACGGCGACTTGTCGAAGAAGATCGCCGTCGATGTGCGCGGCGAGGTACTGGAGCTGAAAGAGACCATCAACACGATGGTCGATCAGCTCAACGCCTTCGCCGGCGAGGTGACGCGCGTCGCGCGCGAGGTTGGCACGGAAGGCAAGCTCGGCGGCCAGGCTGTGGTGCGCGGTGTTGCCGGCACGTGGAAGGACCTCACCGACAGCGTCAACTCGATGGCCTCGAACCTCACGGGTCAGGTACGCAACATCGCCGAGGTGGCGACGGCCGTCGCCTTGGGTGACTTGTCAAAGAAAGTGTCGGTCAACGTCAGCGGCGAGATTCTGCAGCTGAAAGAGACCATCAACACCATGGTGGATCAGCTCAACGCCTTTGCCGCAGAGGTGACGCGCGTTGCGCGCGAGGTCGGCACGGAAGGCAAGCTCGGCGGCCAGGCGCAAGTGCCCGGCGTCGCCGGCACGTGGAAGGACTTGACGGACTCGGTCAACTCGATGGCCGGCAACCTCACTGACCAGGTGCGCAACATCGCCGAGGTGGCCACCGCCATCGCCGGCGGCGACCTTTCGCGCAAGATCACCGTCGACGTGCGCGGCGAGATCCTGCAGCTGAAGGAAACGCTGAACACCATGGTCGATCAGCTCAACCGCTTTGCGGGTGAGGTAACGCGCGTCGCACGCGAGGTCGGCACCGAGGGGCGCCTTGGCGGCCAGGCCAACGTGCCGGGCGTCGCCGGTACTTGGAAGGATCTGACTGACAACGTGAACCTGCTCGCCGGCAACTTGACCACGCAGGTGCGCAACATTGCCGATGTGACGACGGCCGTCGCCCGCGGCGACTTGTCGAAGCGCATTACCGTCGACGTGAAGGGCGAAATTCTCGAGCTCAAGGCGACCATCAACACGATGGTCGATCAGCTCAACGGATTTGCTTCCGAAGTGACGCGCGTGGCGCGCGAGGTCGGCACTGAAGGCAAGCTCGGCGGCCAGGCGCAGGTGCCAGGTGTTGCCGGTACGTGGAAGGATCTCACCGACAACGTCAACTTCATGGCCTCGAACCTAACGGCCCAGGTGCGCAACATTGCCGAGGTGGCGACCGCCATCGCCGGTGGCGACCTGTCGAAGAAGATCACGGTCGACGTGCGCGGCGAAATCCTGCTGCTCAAGGAGACGCTGAACACGATGGTCGAGCAGTTGCGCTCGTTCGCCGCCGAGGTGACGCGAGTTGCCCGCGAGGTCGGCACCGAAGGGCGTCTCGGCGGTCAGGCCGTCGTGCCGGGCGTAGTTGCGGGTACCTGGAAGGATTTGACGGACTCGGTCAACTCGATGGCCGGCAATCTCACCGGTCAGGTGCGTAACATCGCCGAGGTGACGACCGCCGTCGCCCGCGGCGACCTCTCGCGCAAGATCACCGTGGACGTGAAGGGCGAAATTCTCGAGCTGAAGAACACCATCAACACCATGGTCGATCAGCTCAATGGTTTCGCCGGCGAGGTGACGCGCGTGGCGCGTGAGGTGGGCACGGAAGGCAAGCTCGGCGGCCAGGCGCAGGTGCCGGGCGTCGCCGGTACATGGAAAGACTTGACCGATACCGTAAACGTCATGGCCGCCAACCTCACCGAGCAGGTGCGCGGCATCGTGAAGGTCGTGACGGCGGTCGCCGAGGGCGACCTCAAGCAGAAGCTGACCGTCAAGTCGAAGGGCGAGGTCGCGGCGCTCGCCGAAACGATCAACGACATGACCGATACACTCGCTATTTTCGCCGATCAGGTGACGACGGTGGCCCGCGAAGTTGGCGTCGAAGGTCGCCTCGGCGGACAGGCCAACGTGCCGGGCGCCGCCGGCACGTGGAAGGATCTCACCGGCAACGTGAACCTCTTGGCCGACAACCTGACCAACCAGGTGCGCGCCATCGCCGAGGTGACCACTGCCGTGACCAAGGGGGACTTGACGCGCTCCATTCAGGTGGACGCGCGCGGCGAGGTGGCCGAGCTCAAAGATTACATCAACACTATGATCGGCAACTTGCGTCTCACTACGGACCGCAACACCGATCAGGATTGGCTAAAGACGAACCTCGCCCGCTTCACCGGCATGCTGCAGGGGCAGCGGGACCTCGCCACGGTCGGCCGCGTCCTCTTGTCAGAGCTGGTGCCGCTGGTGCGCGGCCACCAAGGTGTCATCTACCAGATGGTGACGGAAGGTCAGCCGTATCTCAAGCTGCTCGGCAAATATGCCGATCATCCCGAGCGCGGCTACCCGGCGACCATCGAGCTGGGCGACGGCTTCATTGGCCAGTGCGCGCTCGAGAAGCGCCGCATCCTAATCACCGATATTCCCGCGAACGCCGTGCGCGTCGGCCCGTCGATGGTCGAAGCCTTGCCGCGCAATATCGTGGTGTTGCCGATCACGTTCGAAGATCACCTCAAGGCCGTCATCGCCGTGGCCTCTCTGCATGAATTCGACCAGGCGCACCTCAGCTTCCTCGAGCAGCTGACGGCCAGCATCGGCATCGTCTTGAATAGTATTGAAGCGACAATGCAGACAGAAGGACTGCTGAAGCAGAGCCAGGAGCTCGCCGGTGAGCTTCAAGCGCAGCAGAAGGAGCTGCAAAAGACCAACGAGCAGCTGGAGCAGAAGGCGCAGCAGCTCGCGGAGCGCAATGTCGAGGTTGAAGCGAAGAACCAGGAGATCGAGCACGCCCGCCGCGCCCTGGAAGAGAAGGCGACAGAGCTCGCGCTGACTTCGAAGTACAAGTCGGAATTCCTCGCCAACATGTCCCACGAGCTGCGTACCCCGCTCAACTCGATTCTTATTCTCGGTCAGCAGCTGAGCGAAAACGCAGACCAGAATCTGTCCGACAAGCAGGTCGAGTTCGCCCGCACCATTCACGGCGCCGGCAGCGACCTTCTGAACCTCATCAGCGATATCCTGGACCTGTCGAAGATCGAGTCCGGTACGGTGTCGGTCGACGCCGAAGAGCTCTACCTTTCGAACCTGCTCGACACGGTGGCGCGTCCGTTCCGCCACGAGGCAGAGGGACGCGCGCTGTCGTTCGAGCTCGAACTCGATCCGAGCCTGGGGCGCAGCATCGTCACCGACAGCAAGCGGTTGCAGCAGGTGCTGAAGAACCTCTTGTCCAACGCCTTCAAATTCACCGAGAACGGCGGCGTTCGTCTCACCGCTTCGGCTGCGGCGGCGGGTTGGAATCCCGAGCACCCGATCCTCAGCAAAGCATCGAACGTGATCGCCTTCGAGGTTGCTGACAGCGGCATCGGCATTCTCCCCGAGAAGCAGAAGATCATCTTCGAGGCGTTCCAGCAGGCCGACGCGTCGACCAGCCGCAAGTACGGCGGCACCGGACTTGGCCTTGCCATCAGCCGCGAGCTGGCAACGTTGCTGGGTGGGGAGATCCAGTTGCGTTCGACGCCGGGCATGGGCTCGACGTTCACGCTATTTCTGCCGCAGAATTATTCCGGGCCAACAACGGCCGTGGCCGAGGTCGAGCCGAGCGCGCGCAATCGATCGTTCGAGGCTCAACTGCGCGCGCCCGAGCGCGCGGTGGAGACCATCGCCGATGACCGTGACAATCTCGAGCCGGGAGAATCCGTACTGCTCATAGTCGAGGATGATCCGCACTACGCGCGCATTCTGCTTGATTTGGCGCATGACAACGGCTTCAAGGGCCTGATCGCGCAGCGCGGCGCGGAGGCGCTGGCACTGGCGACGGAGTTCAATCCGAACGCGGTGTCGCTTGACGTTTTCCTGCCCGACATGCTCGGCTGGAGCGTATTGAGCCAGCTGAAGCAGAACCCTCTGACACGCCACATCCCGGTGCAGATGGTCACGCTGGACGAGGACCGTCAGCATGGCCTGGCGCAGGGCGCGTTCTCTTTCATGACCAAGCCGACGACGGTCGACGGGCTGCGTGAAGCCTTGTCCCGCATCAAGGAGTTCACCGTTCCGCGGCGCAAGCAGTTGCTCGTGGTGGAGGACAATCCGGCCGAGCAACTCGGTATTCGCGAGCTGCTGTCGCACAACGATATCGACATCTCGACAGCATCGAAGGGTGGCGAGGCCCTAGAGTTTCTTCGCAATAATACCTGCGACTGCGTCGTGCTCGACCTCAAACTTCCGGATATGTCGGGTTTCGACGTGCTTGAAGCGCTGAGCAAAGACGCCGCGCTTTCCGACGTCCCGGTCGTGGTCTTCACGGGCCGCGAGCTGTCGGCCGAGGAAGATGCGCGCCTGCACACCATGGCGCGTAGCGTGGTTGTGAAGGGCGTTGAATCGCCCGAACGTCTGCTGGACGAAACAGCGTTGTTCCTGCACCGCATCGTCGGCGACCTTCCACAGGAAAAGCAGCGCATGCTGGAGCGGTTGCACGACTCCGACGACGATATCATCGGGCGGACGGTGCTGCTTGTTGACGACGACGCGCGGAATATCTTCGCGCTGAGCAGCGTCCTGGAGCGGCGCGGCATGAATGTCGTAACGGCAACGACGGGCAGGGAGGCGATCGAGAGCCTTGCGTCGACGCCCGATGTCTCGATCGTGCTGATGGACATCATGATGCCGGAGATGGACGGCTACCAGACGATGCAGGCCATCCGCGAGCAAGCAAAATGGCGTCGGCTGCCGATCATCGCGCTGACGGCCAAGGCCATGAAGGGGGACCGGGAAAAGTGTCTGCAAGCGGGCGCATCCGACTATCTGGCAAAGCCGGTGAATACCGAGCAGTTGCTGGCCGCGCTGCGCATGTGGCTGCACCGGTAGGCATGCGAACATGATGGTGCGCGAACCAGTCAACATCCTGCTCGTCGACGACCAGCCGGCGAAGCTGCTGAGCTACGAGGTGATCCTCGGCGAGCTCGGAGAGAATCTGATCAAGGCGAACAACGCCAGCGAGGCTCTGGGCGCGCTGCTGAAGACCGATGTGGCGGTCGTGCTCGTCGACGTGTGCATGCCCGATCTCGACGGGTTCCAGCTGGCGGAAATTATCCGCGGGCATCCGCGTTACGAAAAGACGGCGATCATCTTCATCTCGGCCATCCAGGTGACCGATCTCGACCGCATCCGCGGCTATAAGTCGGGCGCCGTCGATTATGTGCCGGTGCCGGTCATCCCCGAGATCCTACGCGCCAAGGTTCGCATCTTCACCGAGCTGTACCGCAAGAACCGGCAGCTGGAAGAACTCGCGGCGGATCTGGAGCGGCGTGTCGCCGAGCGCACCGGCGAGCTGGAGAAATCCACCGCCCGGCTGCAGGAAAGCGAGGAGCGGTTGCGTCAGGCATTGACGGCCGCCAGCATGGGTACTTGGCGCCGCAATCTCGAGACCCAGGTCAGCCAGCGCGACGCCAACTTCAACGCCATCATGGGACTGCCGGCGGTCGACTCGACGACCTCGGTGACGCAACGGCTGGAAGAGATACATCCCGAGGACCGCGACGCTGCCGCTGAGGCCTGGAGGCAGGCGGTTGAAGCGCAGGGCGTCTACGAAGCGGAGTTCCGCATCAAGCGTCGCGACGGCGCCATCCGCTGGGTGCGCGATCAAGGACGCTTCGTTGCCGGCGCAAACGGCCAGCCAAACTTCCTCGCCGGCCTGACGCTCGACATCACTGAGCGCAAGAAGTCCGAAGAGGCACAGACACTGCTCATTCAGGAGCTTAATCACCGCGTCAAAAACATGCTGACGACGGTGCAGGCGATTGCGCTGCAAAGCCTCAACGGACCGCGTGGCGCGGACAAGGAGCGTTTCCTTTCGCGCATTCATGCCCTGGCGACGTGCCACAACCTGCTTACGCGGTCGAGTTGGGAGGGTGCCCAGCTGCGTGACATCCTCGACAGCACGTTCGCGCCACACCGAAGCGTGCAAGCGGCGTCGCGCATCTCGCTGGAGGGCCAGGATACACTGCTGTCCTCGCGCGACGCCTTGTCGGTGACGCTGGCCCTGCATGAGCTTGTGACGAACGCCGTCAAGCACGGCGCTTTCGCCAACAACGAAGGTCGTATCCAGCTCACTTGGAAGGTCGAGCCCTCCCCGTCGACGAGCAAGCTGTACCTGGCGTGGAGCGAAGAGGGCGGGCCGCCCGTTGAGGCACCCAAGCACAAGGGCTTCGGATCGCGCTTGCTGAGCTCACTTGCCGCGCAATCGGGAGCTGCCTATTCGTGCGAGTACCCGAGCACCGGCTTCAGATGCGAGTTGGCGCTCCCATTAGAGAAAAGAGCATGATGAAAGTGCTGTCAGGAAAGCGCGTGCTGGTCCTCGAGGACGAACCGCTCATTGCTATGGTCCTCGTCGATATTCTCGAGGAAGCCGGCTGCACCATCGTCGGTCCGGCGCACGACGCAGATCAGGCGGCAAAGCTAATCGCCGAGAGCGAGATCGATGTTGCTATTCTCGACGTCAATTTAGGCTCCGGACACACATCGGCATCCATTGCCGACAGCCTGAAGGGCTCGGGCACACCGTTCATCTTCGCCACCGGTTACGGCGAGATGGGGCTGCGCAGCTCCGACCGCGATCAGCTGCGCGTCGATAAACCGTACTTCGCGCCGACCATCCTCGCCGCAATTGCAACTGCGCTGAAAGCGTAGGCGCAAACACTCTCGTCCGCGATAGGGCCTGGGCACTGCGCGCCTGTGCTAGGCGGAGAGGCGATCTTTCACATCTGAGAGGCGTATCCTCAGCCCATT
>JBDTOR010000108.1:0-8407 GCA_039933175.1 Hyphomicrobium sp.
CGCCGCGCCACCGGCGAGTGGGCCGACCACATTGCCCTGCGTACGATCGAGACATCGAGCGTGGTGGAGATCGCGCCGCGCGCCGCTTGATTTGCTACTGACACGAGCCGCGGCGTCGCGCTCAAGATCTGAGCGGACGCAAGTTGATAGCCGCGCCAACGGCGCGGGGCGCCTTGCACCCTGGCTGCCTTCGGCAGCTAGGAGGCGTCTTCCACTTCGCCCGCGAAGCGGGCCAAGGCCCAAGGGGCCTCGCGCCTCAGGCGCGGCCATCAGCTGGCGCGGTGCCACCCGCATGCAAAGCTTCTTTCAGCTCGTGTCACGAACAGAGGTCGCGTTGCGGCGGAAGGCTTCGGCCAGCATATCGCGTGCGCGCACCGGCGGGGCCGTGATGAACGGCAGCGGCCGGCACACCTCGACACCCGCGGCACCGACGCGAGCCGTCAGCGCGCCGTTGAAGGCGCCCTCGCCCAAGCGTCGCGACAGACGCCGCAATAGATCCTGGCCGAGGAACTGCCCGACGAGATCGTCGGTCAACGCGACGCCGCCAGTCGCGATGATGTGGCCGACGACAAGTTTGCCCAGGCGTAGTGCGCCGAGCGGCCCCGGGCGGCCGCCGTACAACCCGGCGATGGCACGCAGCATGCGCAGGTTCTCGATCAGCACGTAGACCATGGCGATCCAGGCCATCGGGCTGATGGCCGTCACCATGCCGATGCGCTTGGCCGCCGCCAGCACCGTCCGGCGCGCCTCCTGATCGAGCGGCATGATCAGCTCGCGGTCGGCGAGCGCCAGGAGATCGCCGGGGTTGAGCACCGACCGCTCATGCTCGGCAAAGCGCGCCAGCGGCCATTGCAGATCGGGTCGGCCACCGAGCACGTTCTTCAGATGGCGAACGGCGCGCCGTTCGCTGGCGGCATCGTTCTCGTTGAGCGCGTGCGTCACTTCCTTGCGCAAGGCGCCGAGGCGCGCCAGGCGGAACATGCCGAAAATCTCACGCAAGACGAGCACTAGAGCCGAGAAACCGACCAGGCAAAGCAGCGCGAAGGCGATCCAGCCGACCCAGTCCTGCCGCGCCAGCGCGACATCGACGTAGCGCGCGAACCACATGGTTGTGGCGAGGACGATGAGCCCCAGCATGCCCGACAGCAGTACGCCGCCCCAGCGGATGCCGCGCGATAGGTCTGCGACCGTTGGGCGGACGGTGGTGCGCGCGGCCTGCCGCCGGCGGCGGGCGGCGAGGGGCGCGGTATCGACGGGCGGCTCCGCTGGCTTCTCGGCCGCGGCGGCGCGCAGTGCCGGGTCGTCGGGGGCAAAGGCGCGTGGACGGCGGATGTCGGTGTCTGACGTCATGCGAGTGTCCCGATCTCGAAGTTCGCCTGAGTTCGCTGCTGGGCACCGGAGCGAACTTCGAGATCATAAGGGACACTCAAGGTCATATGTCTGCTCGCATGATTCAGATCGAGAAATTCGCTCGATCCCTGACCGCAGATGGTGGCGAATTTCTCGATCATCATGCGAGCCAATCCGCGAGCAGAAAATCGAGGGCACGGTCGAGCCGGATATGCGGCAGGGGCGGCGCTTCGCCATCGACGCCCGGCGGCAGCAGCCGTGGCGGCCGGAAGCGTACGAAGTGCAAGCCGGCCGGTGCGGCGTCGGGCTTCAAGGCGTTGAGCGGGTTGACCGGCAGATCGCCGGGGAACACCGCTGCCTCGGTCTTGCCGTCGAACACCTTGCCGCCGATGCGCTCGCCCGGCATCGGCACGCCGACGATGCACGGCAGCCATTCGTTGCCTACCTTGGCGTCGGTCTCGCGCGTCGCGCGCAAGGCGGCGAGCGCCTGCACACCGACGTCGGCGCCGGCATCCGAGGCGCGGCCCATGGCGCGGTCGGTGATGACGCGCAGGATCGCCTCGAGCCGGTCATGGCTCGACGAGTGGATGTGGTCGGCCTTGGTGGCCGCGAACAACAGCTTGTCGATGCGGCGCACGAACAGCGCGCTCAGCCAGTTGGAGGAACCGGCGCGAAACACGCGCAGGATAGCTTCGAGCGCGCGCTGCAGATCGACGACGGCATCGCCACCTTCGTTGAGCGGCCCGAGAACGTCGACGAGCACGATCTGCCGGTCGAGGCGGCTGAAGTGGTCGCGGAAGAACGGCTGCACGACGTGCGATTTATAGCTCTCGAAGCGCCGCGCCATCATGGCGGCGAGTGAGGAGCGCGCATAGCTCGGCTTGGCGCCAAGCGCGAGGGGACAGAAGGTAAGGAGAGGCGAGCCCTCGAGGTCGCCCGGCAACAGGAAGCGCCCCGGACCCGTCGTGTGCAGCACGTGGTCGTCGGCGCGGGCGGCCTTGAGGTAGGCGGCGAACAGGTTGGCGCCGCGCAGCGCGATCTGCTCGTCCTTCGGCCCGTTGGCATCGACGGTCGATAGAAATTCGCGCCACGCCTTGGAGTGCGTCTGCCGCCGCGGCGCTGCCGCCTGTTCGACCGCCTCGGCGCACCATTGCTCGTAGCTCATGTCGAGCAGCGGCAGGTCGATCAGCCACTCGCCGGGATAATCGACGACGTCGAGGTTGAGCCGCGAGATGCCGAAGGCGCGGCGCAGCGCACTGGCGGATTTGAACTCGATGGTGATGCGCACCTGGCTCAGGCGCCGCGTGCTCTCCGGCCACTCGGGCGGATCGCGCGAAAGCGCATCGAGGTGTGCCTCGTAGTCGAAGCGCGGCACCGCGTCGTCGGGCTGCGGCTCGAGATAGGCGCGCTCGATGCGCCCCTCGGCCTCGGGCATGAAGAAAGGCAGGCGGCCGCCGGAGACGAGATTGCGGATGAGCGCGGTGATGAAGATGGTCTTGCCGGCGCGAGACAGCCCGGTGACGCCGAGCCGCAGCGTGGGCGTCATCATGTCGGTCAACATGGCGCCGGCGCGGTGCCAAGCCTGGCGCGTGGGGTCGTCTAGATCGGAACCGGACTCTGATGCTGACAAGGGGGGCCTCTCAGGGTCCCCTTAGCTAGTGCGAGTTAGGCGCCGCGGCAAGTTGCGAGGGCAATTCGCCGGCAGCGCCGAGGGCGGCGTCAGCCGTAGAAAATGACCAGTACGCCGGCAGCCATCACCGTCATTCCCATGAGGATGATCAAGCCGCTACGAATGAACTCTGCCATGACTAGTCTCCACCTGCGTCCGGTGTTCTCATGCTTGCAGCTTAGGTGTGAGCCGTTGAACGTCCGCTGAAGCGGCGCGTCAGGCTCTGTTCATATTGGCGAACTGCAGCTCCGCAAATCGGTGCGCAAGCCGAACTCACTATGGGACGCTAGGCCCCCCGCTTTCCGCCGCAGGTACGGCGGTCCACCCCTTCTCGGGCATGGAAATCGTGATGCGTCGCGAGCCTAGCTGCTGCTCGGAGACCCAAGGCAGCGTCCGCTCAAACACGACCGGCGCTGGCTTGGAGCCGAGCACGCGATCGACGAAGTCGGGTCTCGCCGGCGCCGCGGTGACCAGGCTCAGCGAGAACCGGTAGTCGCCGGCTTCCTCCGCCAGCTTGGGCAGCGGATTGCCGACGGGGTAGAAGCGCACCGTGTCGCTGAACGTGCCGTGTCCGGGAATGGACAACGGCGCGAACGAGCGGTTGGGCGCGTCCGGATCGACCTGATGCTCGCCGAGGAAGGCGCTGTAGTAGCGCTTCACCCGCTTCGTCTTCAGATCCTCGACGGAGAGTTCCATCGAGAGAACGGTGCCCGTGCGGGCGCCCGAGTTGGTGACGGTGATCGGAACGACGAACAGTTCCGTGTCGCCGCCGCCGTCGCGGGCGTATTGAATGACCGGCGGAATGAAGATCTCCAGCTCCGCTGTCTTGAAGCTCGCCTCGTAGAGAGAGAATGCGGACAAAACGAGGGCAACGGCCGACAAGATGGTCGCGTGTAACCCGCCGTAACCACTGTTGACGACGATGCTCGAAAGCACAGCATCGCTCGGCCCGGGCGGCGGGTTGTTCGGTGTCATCGCGGCTAACTCCACTCGTGTACAAATGCTCGATAGGCTCGGCGATCAGTCACTCTTGCGAATGAGTTGGGGCCCGATGTCGGCCACAGTGTGGCATCCGGTGAGGGCCATCGCGATCTCAAACTCGTCGCGCAGTATCCTGAGAACGTGCGCCGCGCCAAGCACGCCGTCGACGGTCAGCCCGTAGATAATCGGCCGGCCGATGAGCACACCGCTTGCTCCGCGCGCCATCGCCTTGAGCACGTCTGTGCCGCGGCGAATGCCGCCGTCGAGCAGTAGCGGAATGCGCCCGCCCGTGGCTTCGACGATCTCCGGCAGCACATCGATGGTGGCCGGCAACGTATCGAGGGTGCGCCCGCCGTGATTTGAGACGATGATCCCATCGAGACCGAGCTCGACGACCCGGACGGCGTCCTCGCCGGTGACAATCCCTTTGAGGACGATCGGCAGTTTCGTCTGCGACTTGAGCCAGGCGATATCGTCCCAAGTCGTCGCGATAGCCATGAAGTGATCGAACACGATGCTTGCGTCGCGCTCCAGCGCGGATGGCAACGTCGAGGGCAAGCCCTCCATGTTCACCGCCGCAATGCCGGGCGGTAGCTCGAAACCGGCACGGTGCTCGCGTGTGCGCACGCCGTTGACCGGAGCGTCAACCGTGACGACGAGCACTTCGAAGCCGGCGTCCTCGGCCCTTCTGACGAGCTGCATCGTGGCGGCCTTGGTGGGCTGCACGTAGAGCTGGAACCAGCGGCAGGTGGCGCCGGCGCGGTACGCCGCCTCCATGGAAACGCTGGCCTGGGCGCTCAGCACCATGCAGGCGTCCTGCGCCTCGGCGGCGATGGCGGTGGCGATCTCGCCGTCCGGGTGCGCCAGCTTCTGCAGGGACATCGGCGCGATGAAGATCGGATGCTTATGCTCGCGGCCGAAGAGGGAGATGCGCGTGTGTCCACCGCTGCCGCCACGCAACACGCGTGGTCTCAGGGCGAGCTTGTCGAAGCCCTCTCGGTTCCAGCGCATGGTGATTTCGTCGGCGCCGCCACCGGCAAAGAAGGCGAGCGCGTTGGCATCGAGGCGCTCGTGGGCAATCCGCTCGTAGTCGGCAAGGCAGACGGGGCGTGTCAAAGGCTCCGACACTTCACGTTTCTGCCCAGTAGCGGAGCATGTTGTGATAAATGCCGCCGAGCCGCACGACCTCCGGGTTTTCCACACCGAGCGTCGTCGTCAATTTCTGGATCGTCTGATCAAGGTCAAACAGCAGGCGGCGCGCGCTCTCCTCGCGCACCATGCTTTGCACCCAGAAAAACGAGGCAACGCGATAGCCGCGCGTCACGGGGTTGACGTGGTGCAGGCTCGTCGCTGGATAGAGAACCGCGTCCCCGGCCGACAGCTTCACCTGGTGCGTGCCGTAGTCGTCCACGACGCACAGCTCGCCGCCGTCGTACTCGTCGGGTTCGGCGAGAAACAGCGTGCATGACACGTCGGTGCGCATGCGCATGCCGGTTCCGGGAATGCCGCGAATGGAGCCATCCACATGGCTGCCGAAGAATTGCCCGCTGCCGTAGCGATTGAACATGGGCGGCAGTACGCGCAAGGGAAGAGCGAATGAGATGAACAGCGGGGTCTGGGACAGCGCCTGCAGCACCATCTCACCGAGCTGCCGCGCCTCCGGCGAATTCTCCGGAAGCTGCATGTTCTGCTTCACGGCCGCAGCGTGGGCACCTGCCGTCCCGCGCCCATCGATCCACTTGGCGTCGTCGATGATCTTGCGGCAGGCGGCGACCTGCTCTTTGGTCAGTACCTTGGGAACCTGAATCTGCACGCGCGTCTCTTCAAATAAAAGCCTACGGGCACTGGGGCGCCCGTAGGTTTAGCAGATCGTGCGCTGACCGAGAGCGATCTCAGTCGTATTTCCACTTCACGGTTAAGTACCCGGCGCGGCCAGGCGCGACGAAGGCGAAGGTGCCGAGGTCAGGCCCGCTGGTCAGCGTTGGGGTACCGGCCTGATAGATGGCGTCGTAATAGAGTTCATCGGTCAAGTTGAGGCCCGTCACCTCGATCTCGATGTTCTTGGTCACCTCGAACTCCGCAAAGGCATCGAACCGCCACCAGTCAACCGTATGGTTGTTTGACGCGTTAGCCGCAAGGTGGCCGCCATACACTTCGCCACCGTAGGTCGCCGTGCCGCCGACGGCCAACTGGTCGGTCAACTGGTACTTCGACATGAGCGCGAACTGCGTCAGCGGGATGTTGGCCAAGCGGCGGCCAATGTCTTGCGGATTGTCAGAGGCGAGAACTTCGGTGTTGAGCAGCACGAGCCCGCCGAACACACTCCAGTCCTTTGTAATGTTGCCAGCCGCGCTCAGCTCAATACCACGCACGCGATATTCGCCTTGGTACGCAAGCAACGGGTTCTGGACGGGGTTGGGGTTCGCAACAGTTGGGTTGGTGAGCCCGGAATTCGTGCGTGCGTGATCGACGTCGGTCTGGAATATCGCGGCCGTTGCGAGAAGGCGTTTGTCGAACAGCTCCCATTTGGTGCCGACTTCGACGCTGCGCGCTTCCTGCGGTGGCGCGTCGACGAGCACCGAGCTGAGGCCGTTGTACTGCGTACCGGTAGAGTCGAGCTCGCTTCCAATCGGGCTCTCCGCCGTCGCGTAAGCAGCATAGATGCTGGCGATGGGGATAGGTTTGTAAACGATACCGGCGTTCCAGCTAAAGAGATCTTCCTGCACTTTGGCGGTGTTATTCTTGATGTTGATCTGCTGAGTAGCCGGGGCGGTGGCGGTGCCCGGGCCGCCTACCTGGTCACGCGTGAAGTCATCAATGCGAACGCCGCCGTTCACGATCCACTGGTCCGACAATTGGATCGTGTCCGCCAGATACGTTCCGATCGTGTCGATCGTTGCGTCGTATACTTTGCCCTTGCCGGTGATGTAGTCCCTGGGGCCATAAGGATTTGGTGGGAAGGCTCGCGAGGCGTCGAGCCCCGCAGTGACGGGTACGTTATAGGCGTCACGATCGATTTCCTCGCGTGAAACCTCAACGCCGGCAACGACTGTGTGTTTGAATGTGCCGGTGGTGAATTTGAAATTCAGCTCGGTCAGATTGGCGTAGATATTGGCCAGCTGATCGCGCTGAGGGTGGTGAACGTCCGGGCTTCCCTCCATCGACGTCGCGACGTAGTCGACACGGCTCGTTCCAACGCGTGACCGATTGGTCAGCGTAATGCCATCGGCCAGCTTGGCCTCGATGGTCGCGGTGCCGATGTCGGCGTCTTCGTTATAGAAGTCCAGGCCCTTCATGCCGACCCAGGCGTCCCGGTGGCCGACAACTTCGGTGATCGGTACATGGTCGCTCGTGAGAACCGGGACGCCCCAGTCCGGCGTCGCGTCATTGCGATAGCGGTAGTAGTCGAGCGTGACCTTCACATCATCGGTCGGCTTGCCGGTGACGGAAAACAGTCCGCCCCACCGCTCGCCGTCGGCGAAGTCGCGACCGGCAACGTCATGCTGGTCGTACATGAGGTTGGCACGTACGGCGAAATCGGGGTTGACCACCTGGTTCACGTCGAGCGTGGTGCGGAAGGTGCTGTCGGTTCCGATTGTCGTCGCCAGCTCATAGTGATTGAAGTTGAGGTCGGGCTGCTTGGTGATGATATTTATCGCGCCGCCGATGGTGCTGCGCCCGGCGATGCCGCCGCTCGGCCCCTTGTAGATCTCGATCTGCTCAACGGAGAACACATCCGGAATGACGTTGCCGGGATTGCGGATGCTGTCGACGAAGATGTCGTTGTTGGACTTGAAGCCGCGGATGGCGAAGGCGCCGAAAGAGTTGCCACCCTCGGCCGATCCGATCGTCAAGCCCGGAACGTCACGAGCCAAGTCGCGCAGGTCACGGACCTCCTTTTCCTCGAGGACCTCCTTCGGCACGGCCGTCACGGTGCGCGGAGTATCCACCAGCGGTTGGGTCAGCATGCCGTTTGCCGAGCGCTCGACCATGTAAGGCGCGTTCGGATTGGCGTAGGGGTTGCCACCCGGCGTCGCGGCGCCGTCATCGGTATTCACAACGGGCGGTGGTTGTTGCACGGGCTGCGGAGCCGGGGCGGCGGCGGCCTTCTTGGGAGCCGCCGACTTTTTGGCTGCGGCCACCTTTTTCTTCTTTTGAGCTTCGACCACCAGCGGGTCGAGCTGTGTCGCGTCGGTGGATTGCGCGAGGGCGAGGGTCGCTGGACTGACCGCCAGCATCAGGGCCGCGGCGAGCACCCGTGAATTGGAGTTTCTGGATCGAACGGATGGTGACGGACACAACAAATCCGCGTCGCGACTGGCGACGGAAACAACGGAACGCATAGAACGGAACTCCCCCAACGCAACTGGAACTACAGACGCAAACCCTCTGTGCTAATCCTTACTC
>JBDTOR010000109.1:0-8360 GCA_039933175.1 Hyphomicrobium sp.
CGATCGGCATGAAGGCGTGATCCTTGCCGCACAGCTCCGAGCACTGGCCGTAGAAGATGCCCTCGACGGTCGGCTTGAACCAAGTGGAAGTGATGCGTCCGGGGACGGCGTCGACCTTCGAGCCAAAGCCCGGCATGGTCCAGTTGTGAATGACGCCGTCGGGCGCCGCGGTGATCAGCACCGTGACCACCTTGTTGAGCGGGACGATTACCTCGTTGTCGACGGAGAGATTGCGGACCGCCGGCAGGTTCTGCGCCTTGAGCTCCTCCAGCCCGGCTTCGTCGAGCATGCGAGTCTCGAACGTGACGCCGAGATCGGGATAGGCGTGTTCCCAGTACCACTGGTAGCCCGTTGCCTTCAGAACGAGATCGGCCTTGGGATAGCTGTACTGAAGATTGAGGAGCCGGAAGGAGGGGATGGCGATGGCGACGAGGATGAGGATCGGAACGACCGTCCAGGCGACCTCGAGCACGGTGTTGTGCGTGACCATCGACGGCGTCGGATTGGCGCGCTCATTGAAGCGGTACATCACGTAGAGCATCAGCAGCATCACAAAGACGGTGATCGCCACGATGATGATGTTGACGAAGTCGTAGAAGCTATGGATCGCCTCGGCGACCGGCGACGCGGCGCCCTGGAAGCCCATCTCACCGGGAGACGGTTGACCCATGCCGGCCCAAGCAACCGTCGCTCCGAGCAACAGCATTGCAAATGCTGCGGCAGGCGCCGCGCAAAGCAGTCGTCTCAACATTCATCCGCTCCCAAGTGCTGCTCGGCTCGTTGGCCGAGTCCCTCCCCACGACGGGCGCTTTTTTTATCAGTTCGCCCGCAACATACCGCGCCAGTGTCGATGCCACCGCGCGCAGGACGCACGTCCCCTAGTCAACTAAGAGCACAACCGACTTCCATGGCTCAAGTCAAGCTTAATGCGGCATTTCCACGCGTTGGGGCGGAACATCGATTCCGCCTCGCACAGGCGTACAAACTGACCTTTGTCAGCTACAAACTTTGGCCCGATTCCGGGAACACCACGAACCCTTCGCGCGGGCATTCGCAACGCGCGGCGCAGACGTCAGCCGGCTATCCTCAGGAGCAATCCGTGCAGAATGTTCGAACGACCCGCGGCGCCGTCTGCCGCAATGCACGCGCCTTGCTCGCGCGCGCCGCGTACCGTCGCTCGGCGCAACTTGCAGGCGGCCTTGCCGTGCTCGCGTTGCTGACGAATGGCGCGTCGGCGCAGGAAGGCACCGTCAAAGCGCAGCACGGCGACTGGCAGATCGTCTGCAAGGATCCCCCGCCCGGCGCCAAGAACGAAGTTTGCGCGCTGGTGCAGAGCGTCACGGCCGAGGATAAGGACAACATCGGACTTACTGTCTATTTCCAGAAATTCTCGAATGGGACACGCGTTCTGCGGGTCTTCGCGCCGCTGGGCATCCTGTTGCCGCCAGGTCTTGGCCTGAAGATCGACGACAAGGATGTCGGGCACGCGCCGTTTTTGCGCTGCCACACGTTCGCTTGTTATGCGCAGGTGGTGGTGGAGGATCCGCTGGTGGAGCAGTTGAAGACCGGCAAGACCGCCATCTTCATCATCTTCCAGGCTGAGGAAGCCGGCATCGGCATTCCGATTTCGCTGGCCGGGTTCAAGGAAGCGCTGGCCGAGCTGAAATAGCTGCCTGCCATCGCAAGCCGCCTGCCTCGATCGTCGGCGCGAAGGCAACCAACCTCGTCCGGGGCGCCACCTGCGCCGCCGGCTAAAAGATCCAATCCATCGTCGTCGGTCGGCCTACGCCGCCTTGCGATCACGCGAACGACCACCGACCGGCTGCTCTTTGGATTCCGGGAAGGCGATGTAGTCGTGTGCGTTGTTGAGCGCTTCGTCGGTGAGTGCGGCGAGGCTCGGTGGCATGCAGGCGCTGAGCGCGCTCGTCACGCGCCCCATGCTCTGCGTGTAGTCCTCGTAGGCGGCGCGCCAGAACTCGGTCTGGACCGCGGCCAGATCCTGCGGCGTGCGGCACTGGGCGGCACGGGCGGGAATCTGCATGTAGGCCTGGGCACGCCGGTTGGCGAAGCCGAACCACTCCAGCTGGGTGCGCGCCAGCCCCTTCAGGAATGGGTTGTAGGCCTGACCAAAGGCTTCGAGGCCACCGAAGTACATCTGAAAAGCGCTGTTAGCAGGGGATTTGCCGTTCGCATGCGAATTTGGCGCATGAGCAACCATGGTACGTCCTCCCTAAGCATTGGACGGCCTGATTGCGGCGGGGGAGCCGGGGGCTTGTGGCCGTCTCCGTTGAGGGTTTGAACCAACCCTACGAATAAAATCTTATCAGGCTCGAGCTGCGACAGAATGGCAGAAAATAGGTCTATGCACAGGCGCGAATCACCTCCGTCGCGCAAACGTTATCTATGAACGCCAGCGCCTCAGGAGGTGCACCCACTGAATGGTGTTGACTTCAAGTTGTAGATGGCGCTTTTATGGTTAATCCACTGTTAAATTTAGAACAATTCTTGCTTTGTTCTGTTCCAGCGTATGATCAAGCCACCCAACAAATCTCGCCGGAACTGGTGCATGGCAGCGGTTGTCGCGCTGGCCGTGCCGATCTTATCGGGCGCCGCCGGTGCAGAAGAGCCCTACCAGCCCGGCTGGCGCGAGGTTTGGACGGGAGCCGACGCCACCGGCCATGTCTGGCTCGTGTACTCTGGCGCAACCGTCGCTCCGCAAGCCAACATTTATGAGGACGGTCTGCGCCTGCGCGTCGCTGGCGGAACGGGCGGCTACACCTACACCGGCGAGCGGCGCGGCGAACTCATCGCGTTCACCGCCAAAACCGCCTTCGCCGAAGCCTTAGTGGGCTACCTGAAGCGTTTTGGCCCGCTGACGGCCAAGGCCTTCGTCGGCATCGCCGCCATCGAGCATGACATCAGCCCGCTCGACCCAGAAAATCCCGTGCAGGGACGGGCATTTGGGCCAAAGCTCGTAACCGAGCTGTGGCTCAACATGGGTCCCTCTGCCTGGTCCTCGCTCGACCTTTCGTGGACCAGCGCGCACCAGACGGCCGCCGCCCGCTCGCGCACCGGCTACCGGATCTTTGGCGACGTCTCCCTTGGGATAGAAGGCGGCCTTAACGCCAACGACCTCGGCGAGGACGCCCGCGCCGGCCTGTTCGCCCGCTATGCCTGGAATGGAGGCGAATTCTCGCTCGCCAGCGGCTTCTCGGGTCGCTTCCTCGATGAGGCGGAATCTCTGCAGGATCCGTACGTTACGGCCAACCTGCTGACGCAATTCTGAGGCTTCTGCGGCCGCCGCGGCACGCCCGCCTGCAAAATTGCTTGCCCCTTGTTCCGCATGGCACAACCGCCATCAACCCGCCACGATAGAGTGCAAACAAAACGGTCGTTCGTTTTGTTATGTGCCGTTGCGAAGCAATCCTTCAGAAGAACTTCACCGGACCGCCATGCCCAAGCTCAAACCAGCCACTCAGCGCGCTCGACGCGAGCACATCCTCGACGCCGCCGAGATTTGCTTCGCGCGCGCCGGCTTTCACCGCACGACCATGCAGGACCTCTGCAAGGAGGCGCTGATCAGCCCCGGTGCGCTGTACGTCTATTTCAGCTCGAAGGAAGGCCTGATCGCCGGCCTCGCCGAGCGCGACCGCTCGGACTTTGCCGAACGCTTCGCCGACCTGTCGAATGCAACCGACCTCATGGGGTCGTTGGCCGAACTCGGCAACCACTACTTCGACGAGGAGCCGGCTCACAAGCGTACGATGTGCCTCGAGATCGGGCTGGAATCGACGCGCAATCCGAAGGTCGGCGAAATATATCGCTCGGTCGACCGGTATGTGCACGGAAGCTTCGAGAAGCTTTTCGCTGCTCTTCAAGCCGAGGGCCGCATCGCGCCCGACGTCGATATTCCGACCCTCACCAAGCTGTTCTCCGTAATCGGCGACGGCATGTCCATGCGCCGCGCGCTCGATCCCAACTTCGATGCCAAGGCGCTGGTCCCTGCCATCATGGCGCTCATCGGCAAGCTGCTCAACGTCCAGCCGGAAGCGGCCTCCAAAGAACCAACCCCTGAAGACAAAGCCGCGGAGAAGCGTCGATGAAAAGGTTCCTCCTCACCCTCGTGGTGCTGGGTGTCATCGGTGCTGCTGGGATATTCCTCGGCCCGCACCTCTTTCCTGAACTCGCCGCCCACCTGGGCGGTCCCTCTCCCGCCGAGCGCAACGCCGCCCTCAAGGAAGAGAAGGTGGCGCTGCCGCCGGCCGTGTCGGTCGTCAAGGCGGCGCAGGCCGACTTCATCGAGATGGTCACCGTGTCGGGATCGCTGGTGCCGCGCGATGAGATCCTCGTCGCGCCCGAGGTCGAAGGCTTTCGCGTACTCGAGCTGAAAGTCGACGAAGGCGACCGCGTCAAAAAAGGCGACGTGCTGGCGGTCCTCGTGCAGGAGTCGCTCGACGCCCAGCTGGCGCAAAAGGAAGCAATGATTGCCCGTTGGGAAGCGGCTAGTTCGCAATCGGAAAGCCAGATCGTCGACATGACCGCCAAGCTCGCCGAGGCCCAAGCCAATTTCGAGCGCGCCAAGCCGCTGAAGAATTCGGGGTACCTGTCGGGCGCGGCGTACGACCAGCGTGACGCTGCCGCCAAGAGCGCGGCAGCGCAGCTGGCTGCGGCGCGCGGCGGACTCAAGCTGGCACAGGCCGAGAAATCCCAGGTCGAAGCGCAGCGCCGCGAGCTGCTGTGGAAGCGGACCAACACCGAGGTCAAGGCACCAGCCGACGGCCTCATCAGCCGACGTACAGCACGCATCGGCGGCATGGCATCCGGCTCAGCAGATGCGATGTTCCGCATCGTTGCCCGCAGCGAAGTGGAGCTCGACGCGGAGGTCATCGAAACCGAGCTTGCCAAGGTGACGACCGGCAAGAAGGCCCGCGTCAATGTCGCCGGCGTCGGCGACGTCGAGGGCACGGTGCGCCTCGTCTCGCCGGAGGTCGATAAGCTGACCCGCCTGGGCCGCGTGCGCGTGTTCCTCGGCGATGACGCACGCCTGCGCATCGGAACGTTCGCCCGCGGCTCCATAGCGACGGCGCAAAGCCGTGGCCTTGCCGTGCCATCGTCGGCCGTCGTCTTCGATACCGGCGGCACCTACGTGCAGATCGTGCGCGACGGCCGCGTTGTCCGCCGCGACGTCAAGACCGGATTGATCGCCCGCGGCCTCGTCGAGGTGAAACAGGGTCTCGACGAAGGGGACATCGTTATCTCCCGCGCCGGCACGTTCCTGCGCAACGGCGATGCGGTGCGCGCCGTGATGCCGGACTCGACGCTCAGCGAGTCCAAGATCAGCGAGGCGAAATAATGCGCCTCAATATCTCGGCATGGTCGATCCGCCGGCCGGTTCCGGCGATCGTGCTGTTCGCGGTGCTGACGCTGCTCGGCGTCATCAGCTTCATGACGTTGCCGGTTACGCGCTTTCCGAACATCGATATCCCGCTCGTCTCCATTACCGTCGTGCAGTCGGGCGCGGCTCCGGCCGAGCTCGAGAGCCAGGTCACCAAGGAGGTCGAGGACGCCGTCGCCAACATTCCCGGCGTCAAGCACATCATGTCGACCATTACCGACGGCATGTCGACGACGGTCATGGAGTTCCGCCTCGAGGTCAACCAGGACCGCGCCCTCAACGACGTGAAGGACGCGATCGACAAGATCCGCCTCGACCTGCCGCGCGATATCAACGAGCCGATCGTCCAGCGCATCGACGTCGAGGGCCAATCGATCCTCACCTTCGCGGCGTCCTCGCCGGGCATCACACTCGAGCAGCTGTCGTGGCACGTCGACGACGTGATCAAGCGCCAGCTGCAGGGGCTGAAGGGCGTCGGCCGCGTCGAGCGCTACGGCGGCGTCGACCGCGAGATCCGCATTCAGCTTGATCCCGACCGCCTGCTCGCCTTCGGCATCACCGCGGCCGAGGTCAATAACCAGGTGCGCGCCACCAACGTCGATCTCGGCGGCGGTCGCGGCGAGGTTGGCGGCCAGGAGCAGGCGATCCGTACGCTGGCCGGCGCCCGCCGCGTCGAAGAGCTAGCCGACACCAAGATCCTGCTTCCCGGCGGTCGCCATGTGCGCCTTTCGGATCTGGGCGTGGTGAAGGACGACGCCAGCGAGCAGCGCTCGTTTGCGCGCCTCAACGGCGAGCCGGTGGTCACCTTCTCGGTCTTCCGCTCCAAGGGCTCGAGCGAGCTGTCGGTCGCCGATGTGGTCAACGCCAGGCTCGCCGAACTCGGCCAGCAGTACCCGGACGTCCACCTCACCAAGGTCGACGATGCCGTCGCCTATACGCGCGGCAACTACACTTCCGCCATGGAGACGTTGATCGAGGGCGCGGTCCTTGCCGTGCTGGTCGTGCTCGTCTTCCTGCGCAACATGCGCGCGACGCTGATCGCCGCCGTCGCCCTGCCGCTGTCGGCCATCCCGACGTTCTGGGCCATGGAGCTGCTCGGCTTCTCGCTCAACCTCGTCAGCCTGCTGGGCATCACCCTCGTCACCGGCATCCTCGTCGACGACGCCATCGTTGAGATCGAGAACATCGTGCGCCACATGCGCACCGGCAAATCACCCTATCGTGCCGCCGTCGAGGCGGCCGACGAGATCGGGCTCGCCGTCATCGCCATCTCGCTCACCATCGTCGCCATCTTCTCGCCGGTCTCGTTCATGGGCGGCATCGCCGGGCAATACTTCCGCCAGTTCGGCCTCACCGTCGCCATCGCCGTGCTCATCTCGCTGCTCGTCGCCCGTCTCATCACGCCGATGATGGCCGCCTATCTTATGCGTCCCGTTCCACAGGAGCACGAGGGCGAAGGCTTCGTCATGCGCGCCTACGTCGGCTTCCTGCGCGCCACGCTGAGGGTCCGCTACCTCACCCTCGTCGCCGGCCTCGGTCTGTTTGCCGGCTCGATCTACGCAACGACGCTTCTACCGACCGGCTTCATGCCCGACGAAGACACCTCGCGCGTCGTCGTCTCGGTTGAATCGCCGCCCGGCGCCACGCTGGAAGATACGCGCGTCACCACCGACCAGATGGTAAAGACGCTGAGGACCATCCCGGAGGTGAAGAGCGTCTTCGTCCTCGGCGGCAGCACGCCGACCGGCGGCCTCGAAGTACGCAAGTCCTCGCTGTTCGTGAATCTCGTTCCCAAGACCGAGCGCTCGCTGCCGCAAAAGGCCATCAAGACCATCATCTCCGACAAGCTCGCCGAGGTGCCGGACACACGCGCCTGGTACGTCAACGAGCGCGGCGAGCGCGAGCTTTCGTTCTCGATGCTGTCGCACAACGGCGAGCAGCTGAACGACGCGGTGCGCAAGCTCGAAGGTGCGCTGCGCCAGGTGCCTGGCTTCAAGAACGTCGCGGCTGACGCCTCGATCGACCGTCCGGAGCTGCGCGTCGTGCCGAAGTTCGACGCCGCCGCCCGCCTCGGCGTCGCTCCCAGCCAGATCGCCGAGACGATCCGCGTCGCCACCATCGGCGATGTCGACGCCAACCTCGCCAAGTTCAACGCCGGCGACCGCCTGGTGCCGATCCGCGTGCAGATCGACGTGAACGCCCGCACCGACATGCAGCGGCTGCAGAACCTGCGCGTCACCAACACCACCGGCACCGCCATTCCGCTTGCCGCCGTCGCCGACGTCACGTTCGGGCGCGGGCCGAGCTCGATCAGCCGCTATGACCGCGAGCGCCGCGCCGTCATCGGCGTCGATCTCGAAACGCGCTATGCCATGAGCAGCGCGCGCGAAAAGTTCCTCAAGGTCGTCGACGAGCAGAAGCTGCCGCCCAGCGTGCGCCTCCAGCCGTCCGGCGACGCGGAGATGCAGGACGAGGTGGCGACCGGCTTCATGACCGCCATGGGCACCGGCCTGATGATCGTGTTCGGCGTGCTGGTCCTGCTGTTCGGCTCCGTCGCGCAGCCGATCACCATCCTGTTGTCGCTACCCCTGTCGTTCGGCGGCGTGGTGCTGGCGCTGCTGGCGACCAACAACTCTGTCAGCATGCCCGTCTACATCGGCTTGCTGATGCTGATGGGCATCGTCACCAAGAACGCCATCATGCTCGTCGATTTTGCCGTCGAGGAAGTGGCCAAGGGCATCCCGCGCTTCGATGCGGTGATCGACGCCGGCCGCAAGCGCGCCCGTCCCATCGTCATGACGACACTGGCGATGGTCGCCGGCATGATCCCCAGCGCCATGGCGCTAGGCGACGGCGGCGAGTTCCGCGCGCCGATGGCCATCGCGGTGATCGGCGGCCTGCTGGTTTCAACGGTGCTGTCGCTGGTCTTCGTGCCGTCGTTCTTCACGGTGATGGACGACGTCGG
>JBDTOR010000110.1:0-8158 GCA_039933175.1 Hyphomicrobium sp.
GCGAGCCGATTGTGCGGCTCGCGGTGTGGTGTCAGCGATCGGGTCGCACGAAGGCGTCGACGCGCATGCCGGGCAGCAGCGGCACCTTGCCGTCGAGGTTGATGGTCATCTCCAGCACCTCGATGTCCGACGGACGACGCGGACCGCGCGCTGAGATGCGCGGTGTCGCCATGGTCGGCGCCAGATCGGCAACCGTGCCTTCGAAGTCTCGGCCCGGGTAGTTGATCGAGCGCACGAACGCCTTCTGCCCGACCTTGATCTTGGCGACGTCGCCGTCGTCAACCTCGGCCTTGACGCGAACGTTCGACATGTCGCCGACCACGGACAGCGGCTGCTCGGGGGACGGCGCCACGATCTCACCCTTCTTGGCGTTGAGCTGCAGCACGTTGCCGGCGCGCGGTGTGCGGATGCGCGTCTTGTCGAGCTGCGAGGCGGCGAGCGCCACGTTGGCGCGGGCCGAAGTCAGTGCCGATTCGAACTGGTTCGGCGAAGGCAGGCTCGCCTTGGCCTGCGCCTGGGCGTAGTTGAGACGCTCGCGCTCGACGCGCTCCTGCGCCTTTGCCAGGCGGCGGCGGGCGTCCGCCAGCTGGCCTTCGGTAGCTTCGCCGCGACGTTTGCCGGCGAGGGCCGCGTCGAGTTCGAACCGCGCGCCGATCACCTCGCGTTCGGACGAGTAAACGTTGTCCTCACCCTTGGTGACGTCCTCGCGGCCTGACGTGGACGGCTCGGCATCGCGCTGGCGTTTGCGCAGGCCGGCTTCCGCCTCGGAGGCGGCGAGACGGGCGCGCGCTTCCTCGTCGTCGAGGCGGATCAACAGTTCGCCCTCCTCGACTTTGTCGTTGAGCTTGACGGGCACGTCGGCGACTTGGCCGAGGATGGCGGCGCCGATGTTCACTTCGCCGTTGCCCGGCTCGACGCGGCCCGGAGCCGCCGCCACCCAGGGCGTGCCGGTTTTGGCCTCGGCCTTGGTGGTTTTGGTCTCACCCGAGAAATACGTTCCTTCGCTCAGCACGTATCCGCCGACTGCGGCAGCAACGAGAGCGGCAACAATTCCTACAGTCTTAAGCATGACGTCTGATCCTATAACGGCCGCCGATTGAAGTCGGTGGAGTTGTGGGGTTGTTGTCGTCGTCCGGATCGGCACCGCTGGGCGGGCTCACCGGCGCGGCGGGAGATGCGTGCGCGTCATGGTGCGGGTCGGCGCCGTAGGTCGGGATGGCGTTTTTCTTCGGCCGCTCGTCGCTGTGAATTTTCCCATCCTCGATGCGCACGATACGGTCTGCATACGGCAGCGTACGGTGATCGTGTGTAACGGCGAGAACAGCTCGGTTGGGATCTTTGGCGACCTCGGCGAGCAGCGCCATCACGGCGCGGCCGTTCTCCGCGTCGAGCGCCGCCGTCGGCTCGTCGGCGAGGATGACCGAAGGTGAGCCCGCTAGCGCGCGAGCCAGCGCGACGCGCTGCTTCTCGCCGCCCGACAGCTTGGCCGGGAAGGCCTTGGCGCGATGGCCAAGGCCGACGGCGATCAGTGCGTTGAGCGCGTGGGTGGGCGGATCGACGACCGGCTTGGCGCGCACATCCAACGCCAGCATGACGTTCTCGCTGGCCGTCATCGTGGGGAACAGATTGTACCCCTGGAAGACGAAGCCGACGTGACGGCGGCGGATGTTGGCGAGTCCTTCGGCGTCCTGCCCGATCGTGGTGTTGCCGGCTACCTCGATATGGCCCTCGGTCGGCGACAGGATGCAGCCGAGGATCGACAGCAGCGTCGTCTTGCCGGAGCCCGACGGCCCCATGAGCAGCGTCAGCTCGCCGGCATAGAGCTTGAGGTCGACGCCCTTCAGCGGCCTGACCTCGCCGGCGCCCGAGCCGAACACCTTGACGATGTCGCGGGCATCGAGGAGCACTTTGCGATCGGCGTTGGAGTTCGTGTCGGTCATCGGCTGAACACTCCTGCGGGATCGATGCGGGTCACCTTGAAGATCGCCGACACGGCGGCGATGGCGCACATTCCGATAGTCAAAGCAAACAGCAGCAACGCTAGGCCCGGCGTCATGATGATGAATAGCGTCGAGTCCTTCGACGCCCAGATGACGAGCAGGCTGATCACCATGCCGATGGCATAGCCGACCACCGCACTGAGCATCGCCTGGATCAGGATGACCTTGTGGATGTAGCCGGCCGAAGCGCCGAGTGCGCGCAGGGTGGCGAACTCGTTCAAGTGGTCCTTGGTGCTCGAGTAGAGCGTCTGCGCGACGATGACGACGCCGACGATCATGCCGAGCGCCGCGCCCGCGATCAGCGCCGCCCCGGCGCCGGTCTGGAACAGCCAGTAGTCGACGCTGCGCGTGCGGAACTCCTGCTGCGTCAGCACCTCGCGGTCCTGCAGGCGGGCGATGAGGTCGGCCCGCACTTGCTCGAGATCGGCATCCTTGTTGACGCGCACCAGTGCATACGAGGCCTGATTGGCGCTCGCATCGATGAGCATGCGCGCCAGTTTCAGCGAGGTGAAGACGTAGGGCAGCGTGGTGAAGGAGCGGATGCCGTGGGTGACGGCGGCAATCTTCACGCGCACGCCGTTGATCTCCGCGGTCTCGCCGTTCTTCGTGACGCCGAGGTCCGCGAAGTAGGTGTCATCGACGGCAACGGCGAGCGGGGCGTCGAGGTCGCCGAGACTGCCGGCGACGAGGTTCCACGGTTTCAGCGTCCCATTCTTGTGATCGGAGCCGACCAGCAGCACGGCCGTGGTGCCGCCCTTGGGCTTGCGCCAGGCGGCAAAGCCGACGACGAGCTCTTCGGAATCGGCGACGCCCGATGTCGACAGCACGGAATACTTTTCGTGACCGATCAGCAGCGAGGGATCATCGAAGCTCTTGGTGCCAAGCGGGACGACCCATAGGTCGCCCTGCGCCTGGTCGAGCATGGCGGCGATCATGCGTTCCGAACCGATGTACAAGCCGCATTGGACGGCGACGAGCACGACGGAGAAGACGATACCGGTGAGCGTCACGATGAGGCTCAGACGGTCGTGAAAGAGATTCCGGTAGGCCAGCTTGGCCGCCATCTTGACGGCCTTCGGCTTGCCCTGCGGTATCTGTGCCGTTAGCGGCACAGTATTGGCGTGCGCCTGCATGTTTGGTCCCCTTCGCCCGGAGCAATTAATTGCGGGCGTTTGTGGCGGTCTGTCGAAATACCCCGGGTCTCGGCCGGGAGAGTGTCATGAAGCCGCGAACTGGTCTATCGACCGGCTCGCGGCGCTTTATTGAAGGTCAACCCTTATTCGCAAGGCACACTGAGTGTCATGCCAACGGAGGGAAAGAACTTCTTGCAGTCAAGCTTGCTCGCGGCCTTTTCGGGCTTGGTCGCGGGGGTCGCGGCGTCGGCCTTAACCTCGACGGGCGCAACCGTATCGGTGGCAACCGAGGCCGTGGTGTCGACCGTCTCCAGAGCGGCCGTGGTGATCGAGGAGTTCTCGCTGTCGGCGATCACGTCCGGCTCGACGATCGGCGCGGTGGCGACGACCTCCGGCTTGGAGACCTTCTCGACCTTGGCGACCTTCGGCTCGGACACCTTGCGCTTGGCGACGTACACTTTTTCCTTCTTCACGCGCCGCGCGATGTAGAGCTTGCGGTGATAATGCTTCTGACTATAGCCGCCGTTGCCGGTGAAGCCGTGGAGCGGTCCGCCAAAGCCGAGGTGAATCTTGAAGCCGGCTTCGGCTGCCGACGAGAACATGGTCGCGGTCGCGATGAGAGCGACGATGAGGGCGACCAGTGACTTATTCATTGCTTCCTCCAGTGGATGCAAAATTGTGTTTCACTCGATGAGACATCCGCGGGTGCGTCGCTCACCTTGAAGCCAGTTTCGCCGCTGCCGCTGCTGGACGCTGTTCCTGCAGGTACAAGGCGCAAAGATTCTCCGGCGCGACGACGCGGTTGGCGCAGGGCGCAAGAAAAACGGCCCCGGGTGTGATGCCGGGGCCGCGCGATTGTGGGTGTCTCCTTCGGCCGCGCTACTTGGCGCAGGGGACCGAGAGGGTCATGCCGACCGAGGCGAAGAAGGTCTTGCAGCCGAGTTCCTTGGCAGAGGCGACTTTCTGCTCCACCTGCTTCTTCACCGGCTCGACCTTCACGTCGGCAACCTTCCCCACGGCAACCTCATCGCCGGAGATGGAAGAGTTCTCGACCTCGGCAACCGTCTGCTCGGGCTCGGCAGCGACCGGATCAACCTTCGGCTCGGCCTTGGCCACGACGGCCGGCTTGGAAACCTTGTGGCTGGCGACCTCGACCCGGCGCTTGGAGCGACGGACCGACTGGTAAGCGGCGCGGCGATAGGAGCGGGCATACCCGCCGCCGCCGCCGCAGCCGGCCTTGTGGACTTCGGAGAAGCCCGTCGGAGCATTGATGCGAACGTTGAAGCCGGCCTCGGCGCCCGAAGCGATGGCCGTGATGGCCAGGAAAGTGGCGGCGATGGCGGCGAGCAGCTTGGTCATGGTCGTCTCCAGGTGTTGGCGTTCAACTCTGCAGCGATCATGCGGGAGTCGCGCAGATGCCGCTGTTTCGGCCGGAACATGCTCTGAATTTTCCGCCGGCTCGGGCGGCCGGGCAAAAAAAATCCCGGCGCCAGGCCGGGATTGTCGAGTTTTTGGAGGGAGGCAAGAACGGGTTACTCGCAGGGAACGGAGAGCGTCATGCCGGCCGCGGGGAAATACTTCCTGCAGCCGACGGCCTTGGCGGGGCGGCGTTGGGAGGAGTCGTCGTCGGCAATGCGGTCGGTCTCGGAATCGCTCGAAATGGAGGAATTCTCGTCCGCCACCTTGGTGCGCGGCGTGCGGCTCTGGGTGCGGGGTTCCGGGTCGACGGGCTTGGGCTCGGCGCGGCGGCTTTCGGAGGACGAAACAGCGGATTTTTCGGTCTGCGCAGCCGGGCCGGCCTGCCCGCGACGGCTCGGCGATCCCGAGGAGCGACGGCCTTCGTAAGAAGAATACCCCTCCTCGGCGGCTTCCTCGCGGGCCGACGAGCGTTCGTAGGCGCTCTCGTAAGCGGCTTCATGGGCTTCGTAGGCGCAGTCCTCGTCGCAGGCGCGGGCAGTTGGCGCGAGGGCTGCGGTCAACGTGATGAAGGCGGCGGCACTTGCGGCCAGAAGCTTGATCATGGTCGTCCCCAAAGTTCGGCATCTGGGACGGATCATGTGGCGGCGGGGCGCCGGGCGCTGTTCCGGGCGTAACACGCCGGCGGTTTACAGGGCTCCGGGCGGCTTGCGGGCCCTGCCAAACGCAATCGATCCCGGCGGTGAGGCCGGGATCGAGAAAGTGGTCAGATCGTCTTGTCGGAGCTGCTTATTCGCAGGGCACCGAAAGGGTCATGCCGACCGAGGGGAAGAACTTCTTGCAGTCGAGGTTCTTACCGGTCGGCTCCTGGCTGGCGGTGTCGATCTTCTTCACCGGCGCCTCGTCGTTGCTGGCGGAGGCGAGCGAGATCGAGGAATTTTCCGTCTGGGCATCGGCCGTGGCGGTAGCGCCGGTGCTCACCGGAGCAACAACCGGGGCGCCCGTGGTGGCTATGCCGCTCGGCTCGGTCGTGGCGGTTGAGGCCGGCGTTTCTTCGGCGGATTCCTTGGCGGCCTGCTCGGTCTTCTCCGATTTGTCGGACTTCGACTTCTTGGCCGAGCGGACCGGAGCCTTTTCCTCGCGCTCGCGGCGGCTGACGCGCTCCTTCTTGCGCTGGCGATATTCGCGCGCCTCGTAGCTGCCACGGCCGCTATTGGACATGGCGCCCATGGCACCGAGACCCACGCCGATACCGATACCGATGCCGACGCCGCGCATACCCGCTTGCGCCGTCGATATGCAGGAGGTGAAGGCGAGGACGAGGGCAGTGGCGAGGGCGAGCAGCTTGGACATAACGTTCTCCGTCGGGTTCAGTGTCTGGCGCCCGGGTCGGGCTGCCATGACGCTGAGAGTGACGCAGCCGCCATCATGCCGCTGTTCCGCATGAAACAGGACAAGAATCTTCGGCTCCGCGCCGGCGGCGCGGGCGGTTGCGGTCGGAACGGGACGAATTTCGAGCCGCGTCAAATCCTTGGACGCGCTGGGCTTAGCTAATATTTTTCTCCTTTTTTGGGGGTAGAACGGCTGTAATGGGGCTTCCGCCCTGGGGAAGTCCCCCGCAGCGGGTTCGGCGGTCTGAGAGGTTTGATCGTCGGGGCCATTGCGGGCATCCGGAGTTGCGGTTCCGGCGAGCGTACGGGAGGGGCCATTCGCGGCGCTGTTCCCATCGGCACAGACCGCCCCGACGGCCGCGCCCGGAGGCGGTGGCGCAAGGACACGGCGGCCGAGAAAGTTCGTACGAAGAGCATGATTTTGTGGTGCGGAGCGGGCCTTTAGCCTGCTATGGTGCGTTAAGAACGAAAGTCTGCGCGGCCCGGTCGCCGTGCGGCGGTTGCCAAGCCGGCTTGATGTGACATAACGCTGAGATAGCCTCGGCCCGAGATTCGGATCAGCATGCGCCTCAACAAATCCACGAGCCACGCCGTTCGGATCCTCATCGATTGTGCCAAGGCTGAAGGCCGGCTGATCAAGGTCGCGGAAATCTCCGAGCGCTTGGACATCACTCAGCAGAACGCCTTCAAAATCGTGCATCTGCTGTCGAAGGCCAAGTTCCTGGCCTCCGTGCGCGGCCGCCACGGCGGCGTGCGCCTGGCCCGTCCGGCCGCCAAGATCCGCATCGGCGACGTCGTGCGCTCCATCGAGACGCTCGGTCAGGAAGAGCAGAAAGAGTCGGGGCGCGGCAGCCTGCATTCGATCGTTGACGACGCGCTCGATGCCTTCATCAGCGTCCTCGATCAGCACACGCTGGAAGATATGGCCGGCGCCCAGCAGGCGGCGGCAGGCCGCGACACCGGCGGCCGCTCCAGCAAGACCCCGGCCCGGGGCGCCGCGGCCCGCAGCCGTAAGGGCCCCCAGCAGTCGGCCCCGGTTCGGCCGCTTGGTTAACGCCAAGCCTGTTTCCGGCCGAATCGCTCCCTCACGCCCCCATCGCTAAAACGTGCGGCGTATCAGCCCTTGACATAACCGGTCAGGGCTTCAAAAGTTGAAAGCGAGTTTCCATATTTAAGGCGCGCGTAGCCTTAGAGAAAATGCGCGCAAGGAAGCCTGCGATGATCGTCTGTTCCTGTACCGAAATTTCCGATCGCGACATCGAGGGCGCGCTGCTCGAGATTCTGAGCGCGCCGGACGCGCCGATTCCGACGCCGGGCATTGTCTATCGTCATCTCTCCAAGCGCATGAACTGCTGCAGCTGTGCGCCGCTGGCCGTAGAGACGATCTACAACAAGGTCGACGAGTTGGAGAAGAAGGGCCTGATCTCGCCGAGCATCAGCGCAACGACGCGCAGCAAGCTTCTCGAGTTCACATCGCGCCGCTCTGGCGTTCGTACAACGGCGACGAATGTTGAGTCCCCGACTCGGCAATCGAAGGAATTCGTTCGCAACGTTGCCTGAACGGCCGCCGCGTAACTTTTGCGCTGGCATCGTCTGCATTAACCAACCACTATCGCCCGCGCGGCCTCGTTCGTACGAGGCCCGTCACTGAGTCATGTCGCGGCCAGCCCGCCGATCACTCAGCTTTCCATTTGCATCGCCAGGCACGGAAGAGGGCAGCCATGAAGGGCAATAAGGAAGTTATCGACGCGTTGAACTTCGCGCTCAAGCTGGAGCTCGGCGCGGTCAATCAATACTGGCTGCATTATCGTCGCCTCGACGACTGGGGCTACACCAAGATCGCCAAGAAGGAGCGTGAAGAGTCGATCGAGGAGATGCGTCACGCCGATAAGATCATCACGCGCATCATCTTCCTCGAGGGCTTCCCCAAGATGCAGGAGATTGCGCCGATGATGATCGGCGAGAACCTCAAGGAGGTTCTCGAGTGCGATCTCAAGGGCGAGTACATCGCGCAGGAGTTCTACTCCAAGGCGCGCGAGCTGTGCCGGCAGCACAAGGACTATGTGTCCATGGATCTCTTCGAGGAGCTGCTGCGCGATGAAGAAGGCCACATCGACTTCATCGAGACGCAGCTCGACCTGTTGAAGAACATCGGCATCCAGAACTACGGCCAGCTGCAGGCGGCCTCGGCCGACAAGGTCGAAGGCCACGCCGAATA
>JBDTOR010000111.1:0-8062 GCA_039933175.1 Hyphomicrobium sp.
GCCGCCAGGTCCATGGCGCGTGCGCAACGATCGACAACCACATCGGCAATGGCCGCCTCGAAGCCGGCCGCGATGTCGGCAACGTCCTGATCGTTCAGCGGGCTCATCTTCTCGGCCAAACGCCGCACGGCGGTCTTCAGGCCCGCAAAGGAGAAGTGCGGCTCGTCGCGTCCAAGCATCGGCCGGGGCAGGTCGAAGCGGCCGGCGTCTCCCTGACGCGCGATCTGCGCCACCGCGGGCCCGCCGGGAAGGCCAAGTCCCAACAACTTCGCAGTCTTGTCGAAGGCTTCGCCCAGCGCGTCATCGATGGTCGTGCCGAGCCGCTCGTATTCGCCGACCCCGCGCACGATCAAGAGTTGCGTATGCCCGCCGGAGACGAGCAGCAGCAGATAGGGCGGCGCGATTCCCTCGGTCAATCCCACGGTCAACGCGTGCGCCTCGAGGTGATGCACGGCGATGAACGGCAGCCCGCGCGCCAGTGCGATCGCCTTGCCGGTGACGGCGCCGACGATGAGCCCGCCGATCAGGCCGGGTCCCGAAGTCGCGGCAATGGCGCTGAGATCGCCGAACCCGGCATCGGCCTCGCGCATGGCTTCCCGCACCAGCACGTCGAGGCATTCGACGTGAGCCCGGGCGGCGATTTCCGGCACGACCCCTCCGAACGGGCGATGCTTCTCCCACTGCGAGCGCACGACGTTCGACAACACGCGGCCGACGCCGTCCGGCTCGCGCAGCACCACCGCCGCGGCCGTCTCGTCGCAGCTCGTCTCCAGCCCCAGAACGAGACTTGGCCTGCTGCCCGTTTGCGCTTTGTCTGCCATGGGTTGCGTGGACGATACCGCGTTTGCGTTCATGGGCCGGCACGGGCATTAATGGCGCCGCACCAGGGCCGTTGCCCGGCCTGTCGCTAGCACCCGGAGAGAATGGCTTGCAAGCAGCGAAGATCCGCATCGGCACGCGCGGCTCTCCTTTGGCGCTGGCCCAGGCGCGCCAGGTAGCCGCACGCCTCGGCGCCGCGCACGGCCTTGCGCCGGAGCAATGCGAGCTGGTCGTCATCAAGACGACGGGCGACCGGATCACGGACCGGCCGCTGATCGAGGCCGGCGGCAAGGGTCTGTTCACCAAGGAACTCGAGGAAGCGCTGTTCGCCGGCGACATCGACGTCGCCGTGCATTCGATGAAGGACATGCCGGCGATCTTGCCGCAGGGCCTCGTCATCTCCGCCATTCTCGAGCGCGAGGATCCGCGCGACGCTTTCGTCAGCGTCAAATATCGATCGCTCGATGCGCTGCCCGAGGGCGCCGTCATCGGAACCTCATCGCCACGCCGCCAGGCGCAGGTGCTGCGCGCCCGCCCCGACCTGCGCGTCGTCGGCTTCCGCGGTAACGTCGAGACCCGCCTGCGCAAACTCGAGGATGGCGTCGCGGATGCAACGTTCCTCGCCTGCGCCGGCCTCAATCGACTGGGTCTGTCGCAGCACATTACCGCCGCTATGCCCATCGACGTCATGCTGCCGGCCGTTGCGCAGGGCGCCATCGGCATCGAGATCCGCGCCGACGACGACGCGACGGCGCAGCTGCTGGCGCCATTGAATGATGCAGCGACGGCGCTTTGCGTCGCCGCGGAGCGCGCTTACCTGGCGCAGCTCGAAGGTTCGTGCCGCACGCCGATCGCGGGATATGCCGAGCTCGACGGCGGCACGTTGCGGCTGCGCGGCGAGATCCTCACGCCGGACGGCGCTCACGCCCACAGCGCGGCGCGCTCGGGCAGCGCGCAAGAGGCGATGCTGCTCGGCGAGGCGACGGCGGCGGCGCTGCTGCAAGCGGCCGGTCCCGACTTCTTTCGTGCGACAGCCTGATGCATGTACTCATTACCCGGCCCGAACCCGACGCAGCCGTGCTCCGCTCGCAGCTCGAAGCGCTCGGCCACCAGGTGACGGTCGAGCCGCTTTTGAAGATCGAGCACCTGCCGATAGCCAGCGACGTCCTCGCCGGCATCGCCGGGCTGATCGTCACCAGCCGCAATGGGCTGCGCGCTCTCGCCGCCAGCGCCGCGATGGATGCCGGGCGCGAGCTTCCGCTCATCGCCGTCGGCCCGGGCACGGCGCAGCTCGCGCGCGAGCTTGGCTTTGCGCACATTGTCGAAGGCAGCGGCACCGCCGATGCTCTGGTGCCCGTCATCGTCGAGACATCGCGCGAAGTGTACGGGACGCTTGCACACCTGCGCGGGGAGGATGTCGCCTTCGACCTGCGCGGGGCCCTCGGCGCCCGCGGCATAGAGGTGCGCGAGGTCGTCTGCTACCGGTCCTTGCCGGCCACGGCCCTGGCACCACAGACCAGGGACCTCCTGGCCGCCGGCGGGATCGACGCCGTCATCTTGATGTCGCCGCGAACGGGGGCGATCTTTACCCATCTTCTCGCCGTCGCCGGGCTGAAAAAGACCCCAAAAAGCCTTGTATTGCTGTGCCTTTCGCCGGCCGTGGCGGCCACCGTCGAACCACTGGCCCCGGCGCGAGTTGAGGTGGCGGCAAGCCCGAATTCCGCGGCCATGCTGGCCGCCGTTACCCGAGTAGCAACGCTCTGGTCAGGAGTGTAAGTTAGCTTCCGACCCGCGTGCTACAGCTTCGACCCCTCAGGGGCCCTGGAGCGTCATCAGTCCGCAGCGAGGTATTCTGCAAACATGACTGCGAACAAGAACGAGCCCGATAAGAAGCCGGCGAGTTCCGCCTCGGCACAGGCTAGCGCTCGGCCGCATGCGACGCTCGACCTCAAGGCGACCGAAGTGACCCCTCCGCCCACCAAGCCGGAGCCCGGCAAGGCCGAGCCGGCCAAGCCTGAAGTTGCCGAGACATCTGCCACGGCCCAGGCCGCCGCGAGTTCGGCCGCTGCCGCGCCCTCGACCAGCAGCGCCGGCTCCGGTAGCACCAAGGCTGGACCGGCCCCCGGGAGTCCCGCGGCAGGCGCTAAAGACACAAAACCCGCCGGACCGCCCCGGCCGTCGCCGGGTGCCTCGCGTCCGGCCCCGCGCGGCTACGGTGGATTCTTCACTCATGTTGCGGCGGGCCTTCTCGGCGGCATCGTGGCGTTGCTCGCCGCCGACATCCTCGCCCAGCAGCTCGGCTTCGGGCCGACGGACCGACCCGAGCAAGTCACGGGACTTGAGAAGCGGCTGGCGGCGCTCGAAAGCAATAGCCCGCGCACCATGCCGCCCGAAGTTGCCAATCGCCTCGCTGCCGCCGAAACAAAGCTCGGCAAGCTCGAGCAGCTCGACGCCAACATCGACGGCATCGCCAAAAAGCAGGGCCAGCTCGACGAGGGCCTCAACGAGATCAAGGACAAGGTCGGCGCCGATAGCGGCGATTCCGCCAGCGCGGCGCGCATCGCCAAGCTGGAGGAGCAGCTGACCTTGATGTCGTCGGCCGCCGAGAGCGACCCGCAGAGCGGACGCCTGCCACAGCTTGCTGCGATCTCCGGCAAACTCGCCGATCTGGAATCGACGCAGGCCAATCAGCTCAACGCCCTGCGCAGGAGCGTCGCCACCGAGATCGACACGCGCCTGGCTTCGGCCACTGAAGCCGGCCAGACCGCACGCTCCGGCACGCAACGCATGGACCGCGAACTCTCGACCCTCAAGGCCGAGAGTGCGGAGATGTCGACCGGCCTCACCGCGCTCAAGACCGACAGCGACCGCGCGGCGGCCAGCCTCAAGACCACGCAGGAGGACATCAAGCGCCTCAAGGCCGATCTGGATGCGCGCCTTGCCACCTTCGCCAAGCCGGAGGACGTTTCGACCGCCGTCGGCCCGCTCAGCGGTAAGCTGGCGGCGCTGCAGCAGGACGTGCAAGGCGTCATCAAGAGCGAGGGCGATCGCCGCACCACTGCCGAGCGCATCGTGCTGTCGCTTGAGCTGGCGAACCTGAAGCGGGCTATCGACCGCGGCAATGCCTACGCACCCGAGCTGGAGCAGGCGCGCAAAGTCGCCGGCACCAACGTCGACTTGGCGCCGTTGGAGCGCTTCGCCCTCGAAGGCGTGCCGACACCGACCGAACTGCGTTCCCAATTCAAGCCGGTCGCCTTCAAGATCATCGACGCCGAAGAGCAGCCCGCCGACGCATCGATCGTCGATCGCCTGCTGGCCGGCGCCTCATCCGTGGTACGCGTGCGCAAGACCAGCCACAGCCCCGACGACAAGAGCATTGAGGCGGTCGTCGCCCGCATGGAGGTCGCGCTGAACGAGGATCGTCTGGCCGACGTTCTGCAGGAGGCGAACTCGCTTCCGGCACCGGCGCACGATGCGGCACAAGACTTCCTCGCCAAGGTGCAGGCGCGCGACGCCGTCGATCGTGCGCTTGCCTCCGTCGAAACCCAGCTCAAGGCATCGCTCACCCCCGCCCCGGCCGACGCCGACGGCAAAGCCGCAGAGTAGAGACACACGGCATGTTGCGTCTGATCGCATTTCTCGTTGCCGTCGCCCTCATCGCCGCGGGCCTTGCCTGGCTGGCGGACCGTCCGGGCGACCTGGCGATCCAATGGCAGGGCTACCAGATCGAAACCAGCGTGTTTCGCGCCATCGTGCTGTTGGTCGCGCTGGTCGCCGTGGCGCTGCTGATCTGGTCGATCCTGCGCAACATCTGGTACAGCCCCGCGGCCGTCGGCAACGTCCTCAGCAAACGGCGGCAGAAGCTCGGCATCGACGCGCTATCGAGCGGCATGATCGCGCTCAGCGCCGGCGACAAGTCGGCCGCCATGCGCGCCGCCATCCAGGCGCGCAAGTCGCTGCCCAACGAGCCGCTGACGCACCTATTGCGCGCCCAGGCCGCGCAGCTCACCGGCGACCGCACAACGGCGCGCCGCATCTTTGAAGCGATGCTGGCTTCGCCCGACACCGAGCAGCTCGGCCTGCGCGGCCTGTTCCTCGAGGCGCAGCGCGAGCGCGAAACGGATGCCGCCCGCCACTTCGCCGAGCGCGCCGTCGCCCTCAACCCGAAGCTCGCCTGGGCGGTTGACGGTCTGTTCGACCTGCAGTGCCGCGACGACGATTGGGCCGGCGCGCTGGAAACCATCAACGTTGCCCGCAAGAACGGCCACGTCGAGCGCCCCGCCGCCGACCGACGCCGCGCCGTACTCCTCACCGCGCAGGCGCAGCCCGCCGAGGAAGGCGATCCCGAACGCGCCTTGAGCCTGGCGCTCGAAGCACACGGGCTCGCGCCCAACCTCGTGCCCGCCGCTGCTATCGCCGGGCGCTTGCTGGCCTCACGCGGCAACACACCGCGCGCCACCAAGATCTTGCAGCGGACGTGGAGCCGTGCACCGCATCCTGATCTGGCTGCGGCCTACGCCTTCGCCCGCATTGGCGACAGCCCGCGCGATCGCCTCGACCGCGTGCGCCAGCTCGCCGCGCTCAGCCCCAACTCGATCGAGGGCCCCATCGCGGTGGCGACCGCCGCCATCGAAGCGCGGCAGTTCGACGAGGCGCGCGCCGTGCTCGAGCCGCTGATTCCCGCACGCATGACGCAACGCGTTGCCACGCTCATGGCGCGTATCGAAGGCGAGCAGCACGCCGACAAGGGCCGCGTGCGCGAGTGGCTTGCCCGCGCCGTCAATTCACCGCGCGATCCCGTCTGGACGGCCGACGGCATCGTCGCCGATCGCTGGATGCCCATATCGCCCGTCACCGGCGCGCTCGATGCGTTCCAGTGGCGCGTGCCGGTCGAGACCGTCGAGAAGAGCGAGGGCGATGTCCTCACGAACAAGCTCGAAGAGCTTGTCGCGCTCGGCATGGCGCGTCCCGATACCGACCCGGACGACGACGCGCGCCTGGCGCCGATCATCCCCGCGCGTACCGTAGAGGCGAAAACGCAGCCCGATCCGGCCCCGGCGGCGGCACGCGAGGCGGCGCAGCGCGTCGAACCCGAGATACCAGACGTCGATGCCCATATCGAGGTGCCGACCAAACGCGGCTCGGTGCCCGACACGGCAAAACCCGCAGCAAAGCGTGCGGCCGAGCCCACGGCAACTGCGCCGAAGGCGCGTTCAGCCGAGAAGGCCGCCCCCGCGAGCGCCAGCAAAAAGTCCGCGCCCGCCGAGGCACGTGTGTTCGTGCCCTCGCATGCCCCCGACGATCCGGGCCCCGACGAGGTTGAGCCCGACGACGTCACCCTGCCGCTGCGCCCGCAGCGCGCCTGAGCGGCGAGACACCTTCGTCGCGCATCCACGCGGAGCCGTAGCGCTGCCGGGATGCGCAGCGTATCCTCCGGTTAAAAAACGGAGACATGCGATGCCGCTCAAATCATCCGTCCTGCTGCTAGCCGCGTTTCTCGCCGCGTTCTCCGCTGCATTCGCCCAGGAACCCGACGACGGGTATGCCTGGATCAACAACTGCATGGCCGCCAACATGAAGAAGGGCGCCAGCGACGACATCGCGCACAGCTACTGCGCCTGCATCGACCACGCTATGGGCGACGACGAAGTCAACGACCTAGCCGGGTGGGAAACAAGCAATCCGGCAAAGGTGACCGAGTGCCGGGAAGCCGTCGATTGGAAATAGGGCCCCGCAACCGTCCATAAATCCTCGACGCCCGCATCGCTTGCGCGGCTTTCCACAACGATTGCGTTCACCCCGCTAACGCTTTGAAGTTGCGAAGCGTAGCGTGCGCCCGCCCGGCCGCATCTGGCGCCCGGTGAAACCGGAGATCTGTGATGTCACGCACAGCCGCCGCGCTACTGATCCTCGCCGCGTCGCTCATCGCGACCCCCGCCTTCGCCGACACGACCGAGGACGATGTCACCTGGATCAACCAGTGCATCGCCGACAACAAGAAGGAAGGCGCCACCGAAGACGTCGTGCGCAAGTACTGCGTCTGCATGAACAACGCCATGGGCAATGAGGAAACGAAGTCCGTCTCCGAATGGGAGAAGAGCCATCCCGACGAGACGAAGGCCTGCGACAAGGAAGCCGGCTGGAAATAGGACTGCGCAAGCACCTTGGCCCGCAGGGGGCGATCGTCCATGCACCCCTGCGGGCCACGGCTCAATCTGCCCTATTGAAGGGGTGCCAGCTTGCATTGAGCCCAAGCCGATGTGACGCAAATGCCGCGCTTGTGCGCTCTTCCCCCAGAAACGTTGCGGCAATGCCATATTTGTCGCCCATGAAATCCGCCAGCGCATGACGACCCGCTAGGGGGCGGCGGCACCCGTGCTATTATGAGGAACGCTGCATCCCGCCATAGGTGGGTTTGCGCGGGCTGACTCGGCGGTCGGTCGACGGCCAGCTAGCAAACAAGGAAAATTCCAATTTGACCGACGCAACATCGACCGGTGTCACCAGGAGCGCGCGCGAGTGGGCTTCTGTTCTAAGCAGCTATCGCGAACCGAGCGCATCGCGCAGCGCCGTCGAACTCGCCATCACCGTCACGGCATTCTGCCTCGCCTGGGCCGTGATGTGGGCAACCCTCGGCCTCGGCTATGTACTGACCCTGCTCTTGGCGATTCCCACGGCTGGGTTGCTCGTGCGCCTGTTCGTGCTGCAGCATGACTGCGGCCACGGGGCCTTCTTCCGCACGCGCAACGTCAACGACTGGGTAGGCCGCGTGATTGGCGCGGTGACGCTGACGCCCTATGACGCCTGGCGGCGCAGCCATAACTCACACCATGCCAGCTCCGGCAACCTCGACGAGCGCGGCATCGGCGACATCGATACGCTGACAGTCCGCGAGTACCTGGCGCTGCCGCGCTGGCGTCGCTTGCGGTACCGCAGCTATCGTCATCCGCTCGTCATGTTCGGCATCGGCCCCGCCTATCTGTTCCTCCTGCGCCATCGCCTGCCCGTCGGCTACATGAACAAAGGGTGGGAGCCGTGGATCACCACCATGGCCACCAACGCGGCAACGGCGCTGCTGATCACCGCCATGATTTGGTTGGTCGGCGTCGGCCCGTTCCTGCTGGTGCATTTCCCCGTCGTGCTGCTCGCCGCATCGATGGGCGTGTGGCTCTTCTATGTGCAGCATCAGTTCGAGGAGACGTCGTGGGCCGAGGATCCCGCCTGGAACATGCACGAGGCGGCG
>JBDTOR010000112.1:0-8055 GCA_039933175.1 Hyphomicrobium sp.
CTACAAAATGAATTTGGAGAGGTCGGTGTTCTTGGCGAGGTCGCCGATGCGGCCATTGACGTAGGCGGCGTCGATGGTCACCGCCTGGCCTCCGCGGTCGGAGGCGTCGAACGAGATGTCGTCGAGCACGCGCTCCATTACCGTCTGCAGCCGTCGCGCGCCGATGTTCTCGACCGTCGAGTTCACCTGCACGGCAGCATCGGCCAGCGCATCGATGGAATCGTCGGTGAAGGTGAGCGTCAGTCCCTCCGTCGCCATCAGCGCCACGTATTGCTTGATAAGGCTGGCTTCCGGCTCGGTGAGGATGCGGCGCATGTCCTCGCGCGTCAGCGCCTTGAGCTCGACGCGGATCGGCAGGCGCCCCTGCAGCTCCGGCAGCAGGTCGGAGGGTTTCGCCACATGGAAGGCGCCCGAGGCGATGAACAGCACGTGGTCGGTCTTCACCGGGCCGTGCTTGGTGGAGACGGTCGTACCTTCGATGAGCGGCAGCAAATCGCGCTGCACGCCCTCGCGCGAGACATCGCCGCCGACGCGCCCGGCGTCGGAGCGCGAGCAGATCTTGTCGATCTCGTCGAGGAACACGATGCCGTTGTTCTCTACCGCGCTGATCGCCTCGCCGACGATGGCGTCGCCTTCGATCAGCTTGTCGCTCTCCTCCGCGATCAGCACGTCATAGCTGGCCTGCACGGTGACGCGGCGCGGCTTGGTGCGCCCGCCGAACGCCTTGCCGAACATGTCGCCGATGTTGATGGCACCGATGGAAGCGCCGGGCTGGCCGGGGATGTCGAACATCGGCAGGCCGCCGCCGGGCGAATCCGCCACCTGGATCTCGATCTCCTTGTCGTTCAGTTCGCCGGTGCGCAGCTTCTTGCGGAACGAATCGCGCGTCGCCGGCGAGGCGCCGGGCCCGACCAGTGCGTCCAGTACGCGCTCCTCGGCGTTCTTCTCGGCACGCGCGCGCACGTCCTTGCGCTTGACGTCCTTCACCAGCGCCAGCGCCACCTCGACGAGATCGCGAATGATGCTGTCGACGTCGCGGCCGACATAGCCGACCTCGGTGAACTTCGTTGCCTCGACCTTGATAAACGGCGCGCCCGCCAGCTTGGCGAGGCGGCGGGAGATCTCCGTCTTGCCGACGCCGGTCGGCCCGATCATCAGGATGTTCTTCGGCTGCACTTCTTCTTTGAGGTCGCCCAGCAGCTGCTGGCGGCGCCAGCGGTTGCGCAGTGCGATGGCGACGGCGCGCTTGGCGTCGCCCTGACCGACGATGTAGCGATCGAGCTCGGAAACGATCTCGCGGGGAGAGAAGTGGGTCATCGATCGAGGATGCCTTTACTGCACTGGACCTGCGGCGCCTCAGCGGCTCGACGGCAGGCTTTCGATTACCAGGTTGTCGTTGGTGTAGACGCAGATCTCGGCGGCGATTGCCATGGCCTTGCGGGCGATCGCTTCGGCGTCGAGCGGTTGGTCGAGCAGCGCGCGGGCGGCCGACAGCGCGTAGTTGCCGCCCGAGCCGATGCCCATTACGTGCCGCTCGGGCTCCAGCACGTCGCCGGTGCCGGTGAGCACCAGCGTCGTCTCGGCGTCGGCAACCAGCATCATGGCTTCGAGGCGGCGCAGGTAGCGGTCCGTGCGCCAGTCCTTGGCCAGCTCGACGCAGGCGCGGGTGAGCTGCCCGGGATACTGCTCGAGTTTGGCTTCGAGGCGCTCGAACAGCGTGAAGGCGTCGGCCGTTGCGCCGGCAAAGCCGCCGATGACGCCGCCTTTGCCGAGCGTGCGCACCTTGCGGGCGTTGGCCTTGATGATGGTGGCGCCGAGGCTGACTTGGCCGTCGCCGGCGATGACCACACGACCATCTTTACGAATGGTCAGTATAGTCGTGGCGTGCCAGGAGCGCGGCTCGTCCGCGTTAGGGCCGGAGGTTTGCATTGCATTAGCATCCAGGCGGCGGGTTGCTGGGCCCGCGAGCCGCATGGTGCGGCTCTGGAACGGCAGGGCTCAAGCTGATAAACGCTCGGTTCCAGTGAGGCAAGCTAAGCCTAAGAGGGCTAAGTTGAAGCGGCAGGCGACCATTTCCCGCAAGACCAAGGAGACCGAGATCTCGGCGACAGTCGATCTCGACGGCTCCGGCGTGTTCGACATCTCCACCGGGATCGGCTTCCTCGATCACATGTTGGAGCAGCTGGCCCGCCATTCAATGATCGACATCACCCTGAAGGCCAAGGGCGACCTGCACATCGATTTCCACCACACGGCCGAGGATACCGGCATCGTGCTGGGACAGGCCGTCGCCAAGGCGCTCGGCGACAAGAAGGGCATCACCCGCTATGCCGACGTGCATCTGCCGATGGACGAGACGCTGACGCGCGTCTGCGTCGACGTGTCCGGGCGGCCGTACCTCGTGTGGAAAGTCGAATTCTCCAAGCCCAAGCTGGGCGAGATGGATACCGAGCTGTTCCGCGAGTGGTTCCAGGCCTTCGCGCAGAACGCCGGCATCACGCTGCACGTCGAAAACCTCTACGGCGAGAACAACCACCACATCGCCGAGACTTGCTATAAGGGTCTGGCGCGTGCCCTGCGGGCCGCGACCGAGGCCGACGCGCGCCAGGCCGGCCGCGTGCCGTCCACCAAAGGCACGCTTGCCGGCTAGTCGATCACTGTCACTTCGGTTGCGAGGACCGGCGTTGGTCACCTATTCCGTGCATGAACCGCCGAACGTTTCGGCCAATCGCCTTGAGAGCGCCGAGCAGCTTGTCTTCGTCAAGGACGGCTACTCGTGGCTCGCCACGCTCGTGCCGCCGCTGTGGCTGCTGTGGAAGCGGATGTGGCTCGAGTTCGCCGTCTTCGTCGGTGGCGTCGGCTTGGTGGTGTGGGCGTTGAATGCAGTCGGCGCCCCCGTCCTCGGCAACGCGGTGCTGTTGATCGCGCAAATCGTGTTCGGCTTCGAAGCGGGCGCCCTCTACAGCGCCGCGCTGGAGCGCCGCGGCTGGCGTCACGTCGGCACCGTCAGCGGGCGCAACGCCGAGGATGCCGAGCGCCGCTTCCTGGAGTTCTGGCTGCCGACGCACACCGAGATCCCGCCGGCTCCGGCCGCTGATCCGTTCGCCCCGGCGGCCACGCCCGGCACCTGGACGCAGACGTTGCTAGGGCAGGCGAAGGAGGCCATCGCGCGCGGGCGTCGCCTGTTCGCTAGGGCATCGGCGTAATGCAACGCGTCGCCATCATCGACTATGGCTCGGGGAACCTGCACTCGGCAGCCAAGGCCTTCGAGCGCGCCGCCCGCGAAGGTGGGACGAACGCGCAGATCACGCTGACCGCCGACCCAGACATCGTCTCCGCGGCGGATCGCATTGTACTGCCGGGTGTCGGCGCCTTCGCCGACTGCAAGCGCGGCCTCGAAGCCGTGCCGGGCATGCGCGAGGCGCTGGAAGATACCGTGCGCGTCAAGGGGCGGCCGTTCCTCGGCATCTGCGTCGGCATGCAGCTTATGGCCACCCGCGGGCTGGAGTTTGCGGTGACCGACGGGCTCGATTGGATCGGCGGCGAGGTGCGGGCCATTGCGCCGAGCGATCCGACGCTGAAGATCCCGCACATGGGCTGGAATACACTGCAGGTCGACACCCCACACGCGTTGCTCGCCGATGTGCCGACGGGCCCTGACGGCCTGCACGCCTACTTCGTGCACTCGTTCCACTTCGTGCCGGAGAACCGCGCCGCCATCGTCGCCGAGACGGACTACGGTGGCCCGGTGACGGCGTTCATTGCCCAGGGCAACATGGCGGGCACGCAGTTCCACCCCGAGAAGAGCCAGACGCTCGGCCTTAAGCTGATCGCCAACTTCCTCGCCTGGCGGCCTTGAGGCCGCAAAGCTGAGCCAAACCGTCATGGCCGCGTCGTGGCGAAGCCATGCTCCGCATGGACGGCGGCCATCCACGCCAGCGGCTGCAAGCCCTTTTGGTGAGCGTCGGGACGAGAAGCGCGATTTGCTTGAGGTCACTTCGTCCTTAGCAATTGTGGATACTTGCGTGGATGGCCGCCTGCGCGGCCATGACGGATTTGCCGGCGACGCACGAATTTCACCTCTCCCGTGGGGAGAGGTCGGCTGGATGCGCGCAGCGCGACAGCCGGGTGAGGGGATGCTCGCTATCAAGTCTCGCGCTTTCACTGAACGCGCGTAACCCTCGCCCGCCGCACATGCTGCGCATTGGCGCGTCGACCTCTCCCGTCCATGCGGAGCATGGCTTCGCCGTGACGGGAGAGGTGCCGTCCGTTACCGGACATCAGCGATGCGAAAACAAATGGGGCCCGATCTGCGGATCGGGCCCCTACGCATTTACGCAATACCGGAAAGAGAACTCAGCAGGCTTCGGCTAGCGGCAACGGGAGTTCCTGTTGGTCGTCGACGAACTGCGAGGGCATCGGGAAGGCGATGACGTTGGTATCCTGGCCGGCTTCGATCCCGGCCCGGCGCTGGCGGAACCAGCGCAGCGCCGTGTTGGTCAGCACCGCCTCATCGCGCGTTGCCTGGATAAGCAGGCCGTCGTCGGGGTCGAGGTGGCCGCGCAGCTGCGCTTCGATCTGGTCCTCGCGCGCGTCGGTGCGCACGTACCAAGTCTGCTCCAGAGGGCGGGCCCATGACTGCCCGATCGCCATGATCTGCTGCGCGAGGACGTGCTTGTTACGGTGCGGCTGGGCCAGGTCGTAGGAGATGATGAGGGTGCGCATGGCGGGTGTCTCTCTGGCTGTGGCTTCACGGGGGAGAGACTCTATACTGGCCCCGGAATGCGCTGTCATTGCGACTGTGAACGTAAAGAGAACATCGCACGAATCATCGCGGTTGTCTAGTGTTTGTTCTCATCCCGTTCTCCGACGTTCCGCTGTTCCTTAACGCGGTTCTGCAACTATTCGAACAGCGCCAGCTGTCCCGGATGGGGAGTCCGGGTGTGCCGCTGGTGGGGGCCGAAATCGACCCGGTCGAGCAGGCTGGGGTAGCGCGCCTCGAACAGCTCCAGCGCCTTGGCGCGGGCGGCGGGAAAGCGCTCGCCCTCCCAGATCTCATAGAGGCGTCGGGGGTCGCAGCCGAAGCGCTGCACGAGATCCTTGCGGCGGATGCGCAGCCAGCGCGCCAACCAGATGGCGACGGCATCCGCCTCGGTCAGCGGCTGCCGGCTGAGCGGCTGAGGTACCGTCTCTAGAAACGCAACTGCCATGGTCGCAACGCTCTATCGGGTATGCTGTATTGCACGGCCTTGACTTCTCATGCCGCCGCTTCTCTATCGCCACCAATAGCAGCGAACTGATGGCTACGGTCCATGCGGAGGTCCGTGTGGAGCACGGCTGCACCGTGACGCTTAGCCATGACCGTATTCGCCGATGCCCTTCCGACCCGAGGCTTGCCACGTGATCCTCTTTCCCGCCATCGACCTGAAAGACGGCAAGTGCGTGCGCCTCAAGCTGGGCGACATGGACGCCGCCACGGTGTTCAGCGATGACCCGGGCGCCCAGGCCCGCAAATTCCAGGACCAGGGTTTCTCCTACCTGCACATCGTCGACCTCAACGGCGCCTTTGCCGGCAAGCCGGTGAACGGCGACGCGGTCGATGCCATTCTTGAAGCCATCACCATCCCGGCGCAGCTCGGCGGCGGCATCCGCGACATGGAAACCATCGAGGAGTGGATCGACAGCGGCATTGCCCGCGTCATCCTCGGTACGGCGGCGGTGCGTGACCCCGAGCTCGTCCGCCGCGCCTGCGTCGAATACCCCGGCCGCATCGCCGTCGGCATCGATGCCAAGGGCGGCAAGGTGGCGGTGGAAGGCTGGGCGGAGACGTCCGAGCTGACTGCCGAGGAGCTGGCCAAGCGTTTCGAGGACGCCGGCGTATCGGCCATCATCTACACCGACATCGAGCGCGACGGCATCCTGAAGGGGCTAAATCTGGAAGCGACGGCCAAGCTGGCGCGCTCGACCAGCATTCCCATCATCGCCTCGGGCGGCCTTGCCTCGATCGACGACGTGAAGGCATTGCTCAAACCCGAGTATGCTATGCTTGAGGGCGCCATCACCGGCCGCGCCCTGTACGACGGCCGCATCGACCCGCAAGAAGCCCTCGCCCTGCTAGCGAGGTAAGCCACCCGCAAACCTTTTCCGAGCGCGGCCAGGAGCCGTTCGCCGACATTCCGACCGACCCGGATGCGTTCCTGCTGTGGGGCGCCAGTCTCAGCCACGACGATGGCTACAGATACGAGCTTTCCGGGGGGAAGGTCACCCGCATGATGATCAAAGTCTCGCGGGCCCATTGGCGCGTGTCGAAGAATGTGCTGATTGAGCTATCTCGCATCATCGACGGCACCCGCTTTGAAGCCGGCCCGGCCGAATTCGGGGTCAAGACAGGTGTTGGCGTCCGCTACCCCGACGTCACCGTCGATCAGAGAAACGAACAGCTTAAGGACCTCGCGTGCGAGGCACCGACCCTGATCGTGGAAGTGCTATCACCGTCCAGCATAGCGCTCGACATGACGACCAAGCAGCGCGAGTACACGGCGATCCCTTCACTGCAGACCTACCTCGTTTGCAGTCAGGACGAGCCCCGCGCGTGGGTATGGAAGCGGCAGCCCGACGGCACGCGGCCGGTCGACGCCGAAGAGATCGTCGGCCGCGACGGCGTTATCGCGCTTGGCGGTCTCGAGGCCGAGCTGAGCATGGCTGCCATCTTTCGAGGTATCCCCGACGCGCCAACGGCCGGCTGATTTAGCTCAGGGCGCGCACGCCGACGACGTCGGCGACCCGAACCCCAGCAAGAACCAAGAAGTACGGCTCGGCGGGAACAAAAGCCCGGTGCCCGATGTTCGGCAGCACGCGCCACGCCTGCATATGCGGGCGGCTGGCGCATCAGTCGCCGAACATCGAGGTTCACATGCCGGATATGTCCAACGAACGCGCCGAAGCAGCTGTCCAGGCGGAGCTGGCCCGAGCGCGCCAAATGCGGGCGCAGGCGGATGCAGCAATCCGCGTCGATCCTTTGCAAATGGTCGCCATCGCCGCGGGCGTCGGCTTCATGTTTGCGCTGCTGCTGCGCGTCTGAGACGGCTCAGCCGGGCCGCTTCTGCTCCGCGCGCCACAGGTGCATGAGCCAATGGCGTATGTTCGGCGCCAGCGCCTTCCAAGCTTCGTCAAAGCCAATTGGTGCGGTGAGTTTATCAGGATGTGTCTGCATAGCCCCCCAACGCCGTCACGGCCGGCGCGTTCCTGCGGCTAAGTTGTAGCCCACCACAAGACCGGCTAATAGGCAGACGGCGAGATAACGCAGGCTGCCCACATGAGTTTGAAGACCCGTATCATTCCGTGTCTCGACGTGAAGGACGGACGCGTCGTCAAGGGCGTCAACTTCGTCGACCTCATCGATGCCGGTGATCCGGTCGAAGCCGCCGCAGCCTATGACGCTGCCGGCGCCGACGAGCTTTGCTTCCTCGACATCACGGCGAGCCACGAGAACCGCGACACCATCTTTCACATCGTCGAGCGCACGGCCGAGCGCTGCTTCATGCCGCTGACCGTCGGCGGCGGTGTGCGCACCATCGACGACATTGGCCGTCTTCTCCATGCTGGCGCCGACAAGGTGGCGATCAACACCGCTGCCGTGAATAACCGGCAGTTCGTCAAGCAAGCGTCGGAGAAGTTCGGCGCGCAGTGCATCGTCGTCGCCATCGACGCCAAGCGCGTGTCGGGCGCAGGCGAGCCGCCGCGCTGGGAAATCTTCACGCATGGCGGGCGCAAGCCGACCGGCATCGACGCCGTGCAGTTCGCCAAGGACGTTGCCGCCCTCGGCGCAGGGGAGATCCTACTGACCTCGATGGACCGCGACGGCACCAAGGCCGGCTTCGACCTGGAGCTGACGCGCGCGGTGTCGGACGCCGTCACCATTCCCGTCATCGCCTCGGGCGGCGTCGGCAATCTCGATCATTTCGTCGAGGGTATTACCAAGGGTCACGCCAGCGCCGTCCTGGCGGCGTCGATCTTCCACTTCGGCACGTATTCCATCGGCGAGGCCAAGCAGCA
>JBDTOR010000113.1:0-8022 GCA_039933175.1 Hyphomicrobium sp.
GCCGTCGCATCGAACGCGAACTCGTCGTAGATGTTGGCGATGAGATCCCAGGTGCCCTGCAGCACCGGGCGTCCGGCGGGAAAGAAGCCGCGCGCGTAGGCGGCGACCTCGGGCGTCGCGCGGGTATGCTTTGACGCACAGGCATAGCGCGCCACCTCCAGGTCGATGCCCGGCTTGGGATCGGCAACGGCAGCGACGACCGCTTCCCACGGCATGCTGGCGGCGAGATCGATGGGGCGCGGCGCCGTCACGCCGATGGTGCTGCGCGCATGGATGACGAGCTCTTTATGCTCCTGCTCGATGTCGAACATCACGACGCGATTGCCGTAAACGTCCTCGCGCTCGGTTCTGATGGTCGGCGCCGGCTCGATGAGCAGCGCATGGCCCTTGATCCGCTGACGCTCAATGGCGCGCGGCGAAATGTGGACGATGTGCTGGCTCTGCGCCACCGGCGTCGAGTAGCGATAGACCGTGCGATGGCTCACATCGTAGATCATGGCTTCGGCTCGATGCGGGTGTGGACGCGGTGCGGCTGCTCTTCCAGCAGGTTGAAATAGTGCCGCTCGATGGCTGTCGTGAGCTGCGGCAACAGGCGCAGCTGGTTGCGCACGGCCGCCTGCAACTCCGAGCGCGCGGTGTCCTTGGCAAACGCTTCGACGTCGGCGAGGCGGATCGACGACAGCATCGACAGAATGATACGGCGCTCGTCGGTGAGGTCGGTGCCCTGCTTGGCTTGCGGCAGGGTGGAGAGATGCTGCGAGATGCTGGCAAGCTGATAGGCGAGGCTGCGCGGGTTGGTCTCGTCGAGCAGCAGCAGGTCGAGCACCAGCGCCAGCATTGGGTCAAGACGGTAGCGCGAGCGGTACGTGATGAAGCTGTCGGCGACCTCGAGCAGGAAGAACAGCCGCCCGGCTTCCTCGTCCCGCCCCAGCGGATGCCCGAACAGCCACAGAATTGCTTCGCTCATATTGCCGGCGCGCTCGACGCGGCGCCCCATGTCGAGGAACAGCCAGCCTTTGTTGCGGGTCATGTTCTCGTGCATGAGGCCGTTGAAAGCGGAAAGCCAGCCGAGACCGTCTTCGATGAGGTCGAGCAGTGCCTCGGGCGGGGCGGCGGCAAGCTCGCGGCGCCAGTCAGCGCCCGGGCGGAAGTGGCTCAGGACGCGCCAGGCTTCGAGCGACAGGCGATCGCGCGTCAGGTTGGCGACGCGATAGAGCTTGTCGAGCGTGCCGTCGAGCGTGCGGCGGCCGTCCTTGGCCGTGATGAGGAGGTGCACCATGCGCTCGATGGCGACCGCGTCGTCGCCCTCGCTCGGTGTCGCCAACTGAGTCTCGTCGCGCATGGCCAGCGCTTCGAGGCACGCGCGAGCGGCGCCCTGCACGTGCCTTGGCGCGTTGTCGCCGCGCAACGGCTGCAGCGCGCTGCGCAACACGCGCATAATCCAGTCGGCGCGCTCGGTGTAACGCCCGAGCCAGAACAGGTCGTCGGCGACGCGGCTTTGGATGACGCGCTGCGAGCGCTGCACGCGTGCGGTTTCGATGGTCGGCTGCCACAGGCTGCTGTGCGGTGGCACTTCGCCGTCGGCGACGACCCAAACGTCGTGCGTGCGCGCTTCCGGCGCGCTCAAGGCAACCGCCAGGTTCGGCACGATGGCCATGGCCAAGCCGCCCGGCATCACCATGAAACCGTCGGCGGTGGAGGCGACGAACAGGCGGATGGCGAACGGCTGCGGGACGAGGCCCTGGGGCGTGAAGGCGGGCGTCGTCCCGAAGCCGATGCGCTCCTCGGCAACCAGCGACTCGCCGTGCAGCAAAATTTCTTCCTTGAGCGCGTGGCGCTGCGCCTCGGTCAGGCTGGAGCCGAGCTGGCCGTACTGCGCGCCGCCGGGACGCCCAGTTCCTTCCTGCGCCTGGCGGATAACCATGCGGTCGAGGTTGGCGATGACGTGCTTGCGGTTGGCGGCGTCACCGAGCCACCAACGCGGCGCGTCGGCGATGAGCAGGTCTTCGCCATAAAGGCTCCGGCAGATCGCCGGCAGGTAGGCGCCGAGACCGCGGTTCTGCGCCACGGCCGAGCCGAGTGCGTTGCGCACCAGATCGGGCGCCTTGCGGCACGCCTGCACGAGGCCGCACGGGCCGCCGTAACGCGCGCTGTCGAGTTCGAGGGGATCGGCTTGGCGGCCGTCGACGCAGCGCACGATGAGGTCGATGCTCTGCAGCCCCTCCAGCGTCTTCAGAAAGACGCGGTCGCCCGCGGTGCGCAAGTCGCCGCCCTCGACCAGCAGATAGCCGAGATAGCGGGCAAGGTAGGCATGGCTGAAATAATCGTCGTGGTGCGGGCCCGGCGTCAGCAGCGCGATGCGCGGATCGCGGCGCCCGGTGAGTAGCGTCAGGTCGGTCTGCACGCGCTGGAAGAACGGCGCCAGGCGCAGACTGTTGCTCGCTTCGAACAGGTCGCCGGCGATGTGCGTGTGCACGACGCGGTTGGCAAGCGCGTAGCCGACGCCGGCCGGCGTCTCGGTATGATTGTCGATGACGCGCCAGCTGCCGTCGACCTCGCGCGCCAGATCGATCGCATAGAATTGCAGATGACCCGAAGTCGGCGTGATGCCGTGGCACGGGTTGAGGAAGGCCGGGTCGGAAAACAACAGCGTCGGCGGGATCAGACCCTGCCGCAGCAGCTTCTGCTCGCCGTACACGTCGGCCAGGACCGTGTTGAGCAGGCGGGCACGCTGAATGAGCGCCGCTTCCAGCGCATGCCATTCGCTGTTGGAGAGCATGAGCGGGACGAGGTCGACCTCCCAGCGTTTTCCCGGAGAGGCCGGATCGGCGAAGATATCGTGCGCGATGCCCATCTCGCGCACGCGGCTGTTGAGACGCTCAGCGCGTTGGCTGCGCTCGGCGGCTGGCAGCTCGGCGAGGGCGGCGAGGAAGGCTTCCCAGTGCGGACGGACCTCGCCGCTCGCATCCATCAATTCGTCATAGCCGCCGTTGCGCAGGCGGGCGTAGCCGGCGAGCAGCCCCCGGTCGAGCTCGAGGTTGAGCCGCGCTTCCAGGTTCATGGTTTGACGTTCATGGGGCAATGCCCCGCGAATTGCGCATCGTTAGCCGGCCCGGCGGTTCGGTGGTCGGCGCGAGGATAGTGCTTCGCACTGCGCCGCACCAGCGGCCACAAGCCCCGGGCAAAACGAATCAATTCGGCTGTGACCTGCCGGGCGCGGGGTACGAATCAGGTGCGTAAGTCGAGGGTCAGCGGGTATTCCGGGTTGATCGTCGGGGGGGTGGTGGTCTCGCGACCCGGCGTATGGCCGAGGCGTTCGAAGCGGGCCAGGCGGCGGCCCTCCGCCTCGTAGGCGTTGATCGGGGCGAAATCGATGTTGCGGCCGCCCGGGTGCGCGGCGTGGTAGCGGCAGCCGCCGACCGAACGGCCGGTCCAGGTATCCATGATGTCGAACACCAGCGGCACGTGGGGCAGGATGTTCGGGTGCAGCGCCGAGGCCAGCTGCCAGGTGCGATAGCGGACGCCGGCGACCTTTTCGCCGAACGTGCCGGTGCTCGTCAGCGGCAGGCCGCGCCGGTTGCATGTAACGGCAAAGCGGCCGTTGGCACCGTCACGCACCAGTACCTGCACGCGGTCGAGCGAGTTGTCGACGTAGCGCGCCGTGCCCCCTGCAGCGGTTTCCTCACCCAGCACGTGCCAGGGTTCGAGCGCCTGACGTAACTCGACCGACACGCCCGACAGTTCGACCTCGCCGATGAGCGGGAAGCGAAACTCGAAATGCGGTGCGAACCAGTCGAGTTCGATCGGCAGCCCGGCGGCCTTGAGATCGCCGATCACTTCGGTGAAGTCCGACCACAGGAAATGCGGCAGCATGAAGCGGTCGTGCAGCGCGGTGCCCCAGCGGACGAGCTTGCCGCGATAGGGGCGGTCCCAGAACATGGCAATGAAGGCGCGCATCAGCAGCTGCTGCACGGCGCCCATGCGCGCGTGCGGCGGCATCTCGAAGGAACGGAACTCGATCAGCCCGAGTCGCCCGGTGGCGCTGTCGGGTGAGTAGAGCTTGTCGATGCAGATCTCGGCGCGGTGCGTGTTGCCGGTCACGTCGACGAGCAGGTGGCGGAAGATGCGGTCGACGAGCCACGGCGGAACGGTGCCCTGCGACGGGTCGGGGATCTGCTTGAGCGCGATCTCCATCTCGAACAGCGCTTCGTGACGCGCCTCGTCGAGACGCGGTGCCTGGCTGGTCGGGCCGATGAACAGTCCCGCGAACAGGTACGAGAGCGCGGGATGGTTCTGCCAATAGGCGATGATCGACGCCAGCAAGTCAGGGCGGCGCAGGAACGGACTGTCGGCCGGCGTGATGCCGCCCATGACGATGTGGTTGCCGCCGCCGGTGCCGGTGTGGCGCCCGTCGGGCATATACTTGTCGGCGCCCAGCCGTGCCTTCTCCGCCTCGTCGTAGACGGCGGTGGTGATGGCGAGGACTTCCTTCCAGTTGGTCGCCGGATGGATGTTGACCTCGATGACGCCAGGGTCGGGCGTCACCTTGATGACGTTGATGCGCGGATCGTCGGGCGGTGAATAGCCCTCGATGTGCACCGGGAGCTTGGCCGCTCCCGCGGCTTCCTCGATGGCGGCGATGAGCGCCGCAAAGTCGAGAGCGTCCTCCACCGGCGGCAGGAACACGCACAGGTGTCCGTCGCGCGGCTCGATGGCGAGCGCGGTACGCACCGAGCCGTAAATCTCGCTAGCCCCGGTCGGCGGCGGCACGGGCGCCGGCCGCAGCGTGACGGCTTTGCGCTGCTGGATGAGCACCGAGCGCGCGGGCAGCGGTGGCGCTTCGCCGAGCGGATCGCGCGGCAGCACGTGGGGATAGTCGGCGGCGGGAAGTGCGGGCAGCGAGCCGATGGGCAGGCGGAATCCGGCCGGGGCGTCACCCGGTATCAGGAACAGCTTGCCGCGGCGCGTGCCCCAACGCTCGGTGACCCAGCGGCGGCCGAGGTCGGGCGACTGCCACACCTGAACGGGAAGGACATAGCTCGCCGGCTTGTCGAGACCCTGCTCAAACACGCGCACGATGCGCGCCCGCTCGACGGGGTCCTGCAGCTTGTTCTCTTCCGGCGAGACGTTGAGCGGCAGCTTCTGCTCGACGAGCGCGTAGTAGCCGGGATCCTCGTAGGCCGGGATGCCGCTGTTGGGCGGCAGGCCGAGCTGCGTGCACAACGCGCTCATCAGCTTCTCGGCATCGGCGATGGTGGCCTTCGCCGGCTCGGTCTCGCTATCGATGAGGTGCGGATCGCTCCACAGCGGCTGCTGGTCGCGCCGCCAATACAGCGCGAACGCCCACCGCGGCAGCGGCTCGCCTGGGTACCACTTGCCTTGGCCGAAGTGCAGCAGCCCGCCGGGGGCGAAGCGCTGCTGCAGACGGCGGATCAGATCTTCGGCATAGGCGCGCTTGGTCGGACCGACGGCGCCGGTCTTCCACTCGTCGCTATCCATGTCGTCGACGGAGACGAACGTCGGCTCGCCGCCCATGCTTAGGCGCACGTCGGCGCTATCGAGGCGCGTGTCGATCGCATCGCCCGCGGCGACGATCTTCTGCCAGGTTGCCTCGGTGTATGGCATCGTGACGCGCGGACTTTCCAGCACGCGCTCGACCTTCATGTCGAACGAGAAGGTCACCTCGGCCGGCTCATGGGCGCCGCTGATCGGCGCCGCGCTCGACGGCTGTGGCGTCGCGGCCAATGGAATATGGCCCTCGCCGGCGAGCAGGCCGGAGGTCGGATCGAGGCCGATCCAGCCGGCGCCGGGAAGGTAGACCTCGGCCCAGGCATGCAGATCCGTGAAGTCGGCCTCGGCGCCGGCAGCGCCGCCGTCCAGCGGCTTCACGTCGGGGCGCAATTGGATCAGGTAGCCGGAGACGAAGCGCGCGGCAAAGCCGATGTGGCGCAGCACCTGTACCAGCAGCCAGCCGGAATCGCGGCACGAGCCGGACGCTTTGGTCAGCGTCTCCTCGGGCGTCTGGATGCCCGGCTCGAGACGCACGCAATAACTGACCTCGTTGCGTACGCGGCGATTGAGTTCGGTGAGGAAGTCGATGGTGACTTCCTTCTTCGTCGGGATGGTGGCGATGAATTTCTTGAGCAGCGGTGTCGCCGGCATCGGCTCGAGGTACGGGCCGAGCTCGCTCTTCAGCTCGGGATCGTAGGCAAACGGCCAGTCGGTGGAGCCTTCCGCGACATAGAAGTCGAACGGGTTGATCACCGCCATGTCGGCCACGAGGTCGACCGTCACGACGAAGCGGTCGGTCTTCTCGGGCAGCACCACGCGGGCGCAGTAGTTGGCGAAAGGATCCTGCTGCCAATTGATGAAATGCAGCTTCGGCTCGATGTTGAGCGAATAGCTGAGGATCGGGGTGCGGCAGTGGGGGGCCGGGCGAAGCCGGATCACCTGCGGCGCCATTCCGATCACGCGGTCGTAGTGGTAGGCCGTGCGGTGGGTGAGAGCGACGTGAAGGGTCATCAGAGCCTATGCTGAATAGCGCGCCCTTGTGCAGCGCAGCGTGACCATAGAACATCTTTCGCCGCGCACGAAGTTCAGGCATTGCCTCGCAAGTAGGCGTGCTGCAACAAGTTTGAGCATTAAACATAAGCGGAACATGCCAATTTGCGCGGCGTATCCGGCGGGTCAGGGCAGGATCGAGGGCTCGTGAAGACATTTAAATGCGGGGCGTGCGGCAACACCGTCTACTTCGAGAACATGCAGTGCCTGCGCTGCGGGCACGCACTCGGCTTCCGCCCCGACCAGCTTGAGATACGTGCGCTCGTCTCGGCGGGAGGCGCCCTTTATCGCGAATACAAAAAGGGTCCGGGCGCACGGCTGCGCTATTGCGCCAATGAAGCGCATGGCGTCTGCAATTGGCTGGTGCGCGCCGACTCCGGCTCGCAGTATTGCGCCGCGTGCGAGCTCAATCGCACCATTCCCAATCTGGCCGATCCCGCCAACCTGCTGGCCTGGGGCGAGTTCGAGCGCGCCAAGAAGCGGCTCGTCTATTCGCTGTTACGCCTGGGCTTGCCGCTCGACGGCGCCGCCATGGGCAAGTCGGCGCTTAACTTCGACTTCGTCAACGATGCGCTCACCGGTCACCTCGATGGCGTCATCACCATCTCCGTCGGCGAGGCGGACTCGGTCGAGCGCGAGCGCCAGCGCAAGGCGATGGAGGAGACCTATCGCTCAATGCTCGGCCATCTGCGGCACGAGAGCGGCCACTACTACTGGATGCTGCTGATCGAGGGCACCAAGCAGATCGATCGCTTCCGCCAGCTGTTCGGCGACGAGCGCGAGAACTACAGCGCGGCGCTGGATCGCCACCATTCGCAAGGCCCGCCCGCCGACTGGCCGCTGCGCCACGTGTCGGCATATGCCAGCTCGCATGCGTGGGAGGATTGGGCTGAGACCTGGGCGCACTATCTGCACATGGTCGACGCGCTCGATACCGCTGCGGGGCATCGTTTGGAGCCACGCGCCGGCCGGTTCGGCGGGTCAGGCACGTGGCCGCTACGGCCGTTCGACGTGTATCGCACCGAGAGTTTCGACGCGCTCATCAAGCGCTGGGTGCCGCTGACGCTGGCGCTCAACGACATCAATCGCAGCATGGGCCACGAGGACTTCTACCCCTTCGTGATTCCGGAGGTAGCGACGACCAAGCTCGCCTTCGTCCACCGCGTGATCCGGCAGTTGACGTACTAGCTAGTCGACCGTCGACCCGATCGCGTCACCGGGGTCGGCCAACGCCGTGGGCGCCACCGTCAGGCAGAGGCAGACGGAGGTACGAATTGAATGCATGCGAGAAGGAAAATGGCAGTCAAAGGGATAGTCCCTATCCGCTAAAATCATACGCGAAAAGCGGACGCGGTAGGGGTACTATATCGAGCTAGGCACGCTGAACGTCGGCCACCTGAGCAATCGGTTCTGCGCATTGATTTGAAGGCGCTCGACGCCAAGGTACGGATGAAACCCTCC
>JBDTOR010000114.1:0-7992 GCA_039933175.1 Hyphomicrobium sp.
CGGCCTTGTCGTCGGTGACAGCTTGCTGCTCACCGTCGCACGGCGCCTGCAGAGCCACCTCGGCCAGCACGACACGCTGGCGCGCGTCGGCGGTGATCAGTTCGCCATCCTGCTCATCTCCGAGCAGAGCCCGCAGGAACTCGCCGGGCTCGCGGAGCGGGTGCGCCGCTCGCTGCGCGCGCCGATCAAGATCGCCGGCCAGGAAATCGTGCTGACGGGCTCGATCGGCATCGCTGTGTATGACGGCGAGACGCCGAGCCATCTCGACCTCTACAAGGAGGCCGAGATCGCCATGTACCGCGCCAAGCGCGGTGGCGCCGACCGTATCGAGATCTTCCGGCCCGAGATGCGCTCCGATCGCGACGACCGCGTCGCGCTGGAGAGCGACCTGCGCAAGGCGCTGGCCAAGAACCAGATCAAGGTTTTCTACCAGCCCATCATCTACCTGGCGACCGAGGAACTGGCCGGCTTCGAGGCATTGGTGCGCTGGGAGCATCCCAAGCGCGGCATGATCAGCCCGGCCGACTTCATCCCCATCGCCGAACAGTCCGACCTCATCGTGCGCCTCGGCTCGCACGTGTTGTTGCGTGCCGCGCACGAGGCGGCCCGCTGGCAGCGCGAACTGCCGCGCGAGGAGCGGCCGCTGTTCGTGTCGGTCAACATCTCCAGCCGGCAGATTTTCCGGCAGAACCTGATCCAGGAAATCCGCCACATCCTCGGCCGTAACATCGTTCCCAAGGGCTCGCTGCGCCTGGAAATCACCGAAAGCCTGGTGATGGAGAATCCCGAGCAGGCAACCGAGATCCTCGAGTGGCTGCGCGGCGCCGGCGCCGAGCTGGCGCTCGACGACTTCGGCACCGGATATTCCTCGCTCGCCTATCTGCAACGCTTTCCGTTCGACACGATCAAGATCGACCGCTCGCTGGTGCAGGCGAGCGGCGAAAGCGGCGGCGCCGGTTCGGCCATCGTGCGCTCGATCGTGGCGCTCGGCCATGAGCTCGGCAAAAGCGTCGTCGCCGAGGGTGTGGAGACGCCCGAGGACGTCGCCTTCCTGCGCTCGATCAACTGCGGGTATGCGCAAGGGTTCTACTACGGCGAGCCGATGTCGGATCGCGACGTGCTGCAGCTCTTGAAGATGGTGCGCACCGCCGAGCACAAGCTGCGCCCGCGCGGCCTGTTCCGGACCAAGACGAAGGGCAAGCAGCGCGACAAGGCGCTTGCCGCCGCAGCCAAGACCAACGGCGCAACCCCGCCGGGACCGCCGGCCACGCTGCCCAACAGCACCCTGCGTCCGCGCCCACGCCCGCCTCAACCACACGCGGCCGGCATGCAGCAGCTGCTGGCGCATGCGGGTCCGCCGCCGCCGCCCCAGCACATGCAGCAGGGCGCGACGGCACACGACGCCTTCGGCATGCAGCCACCTCCGCCACCGATGCCGGGGATGGCCGAGCGGCACCAGTCGCTGCCCATGGAGGCGCATGAGTTCGCGCCACCTCACCACGACTTCGCGCCGCCCCCACCGCCATTCGACGGGCCGGCGCACCATGCGTTCCATGGGGAGCCGTCGCAGCCTCCGTTCGAGGCGCGGCAACCTGAACCGCCGTCATTGATGGACCAGTTCAGCTCCCCGCCGCCGGATCACTTTGCCGAGCCGCCGCTGGCGCACCCGGGCAATGGCGCCCATTCGACGTTCAACGGCTTCCTTGATCCGATGCCGCCGATGGGCGAGCACGGTACGTCGCCGCTGCCCCCGCCGCATCCCGAAGCGCACGAGCCGAACCCGCTGGTCGCGGCCATGGCGCAGGAGGCTTTGCCGCCGCCCGCACAGCCGTCGTTTCCGGCACCGCCGTCGTTCGCACCCCCGCCGCAGAACCAGATGTTCGCGCCGGTGCGGCACGCGCCAGCCGCACCGCGGCAGCATGTGCATGCCAACGGCAATGGCAACGGCGATGCAGCGCCGAACGGGGGATCAAACGGCGCGGGCAACGGGGCGAAGCGTCGCCCGGGGCCCGACTTCTCCGGGTTGCCGCCGGCGATGGCCGAGAGCCTCGCCAAGCTGGCCGGCGTGCCGTGGCCGCCGCGTCCAGAGGACGATGCTTGAGGCGCACACGCACTTGCTGCCCGCCGTGAAGGCTAGGGCGCCGCGTATCGCCGTCAGGCGTGCCCGGCGTCGCTGACCAGATGCGACGGGTCGATGCCGATCTTGGCAAGCGCGCGCGTGTACTTCGCCTCGAGGTTCTTATCGAAAATCAGATCGGGATCGGCCGGACAGTTCAGCCAGCCGTTGGCCTGGATCTCGGTCTCAAGCTGCCCCGGCGACCATCCGGCATAGCCGAGGGCGAGGATGGCGCGGTCGGGTCCGTTGCCGGCCGCAATGGCCTTGAGAATGTCGATGGTCGCCGTCAAGCAGACGCCGTCCTCGATGGTGAGCGTCGAATCCTCGGCGAAGTAATCGGCGCTGTGCAGGACAAAGCCGCGGCCAGTCTCCACCGGGCCTCCGACGTGGATCGACAGCGAACCGGTATCTTCGGAGATGCCGTCTTCAGTCTCGTCCGTCGCGATGCCGAGGCGCTCCAGAAGGTCGGGGAAAGAGATATGCGAGGCGCGCTGATTGATGATGAGGCCCATGGCCCCATCCTCCGAGTGCGCACACAGGTAGATGACCGAGCGCGCAAAACGCGGATCGGACATCACCGGCATGGCGATGAGAAGCTGACCATCGAGATAGCCTTCGGCGGAGGCAGGGCGAGGGCCGGGGCGAGGGATCTTCATGGGGTAAGAATAACGCGGCGTCTGGCGGGGTGTGAAGCCGTCAATTTGACCGCACGGCGCCTGCATTATTCGGCCTGTGCAACGAATTGTTCAAATAGTCGTAGCTTGCGGCGCTGGAATGAGGCGCTACAACGCTGGTACCGAAGGCGCGGCGCTGGCAGGGATCGCGGAACAGCCGATGCGTAGAAAACTGATTTCGCCGATCGGCACAATTTGCGGCATCGCCTTGGTCGCCGTGCCCGCGGTGTGGGCCGCGGCGGGTAATGCATCCGAATGGGTCGAGGGGCACAGTTCGCGCGCGCGCATCATCGCAGGCGGTGATGGTGTGGCCGCCGTGGAGCTGCAGTTGCCCGAAGGGTGGAAGACCTACTGGCGATCGCCGGGTGAGGCGGGCGGCGTACCACCGTCGTTCGACTGGTCGAAGTCGACCAATCTTGCCAACGCGCAGGTGCTCTATCCGGCGCCGAAGCGGTTCACCGACAAGGCTGGCGATACCGTCGGCTACAAGGGCAACGTGGTGTTCCCCGTTCGCCTCAAGCCGAAAGACGCCAGCCTGCCGATCGATGTGCGTCTCGTGCTCGACTACGGCGTGTGCAAGGACATCTGCATTCCCGCCGAAGCAGAGCTCGCGCTGTCGGTACCGCCGTCGACCGGGCAGCCGATGGCCGAGGAACTCATCGACGCCATGTCGCGTGTGCCGGCGCCGGCGGAGGCCCGGCGCGAAACAGATCCCGTGTTGAAGCGCGCCGTCGCCGAGCTTACGGGCGATAAGCCGCGCCTGTTGCTGGAGACGGAGTTCCCCGGCGGGACCGAGCACGCCGATGTGTTCATCGAGGCGCCGGACGGTCTATATGTGCCGTTGCCGAAGAAGATCGCCGAGGACGGCAAAGGTGCCGTGACCTTCGAGGTCGATCTTTCCAAGGATGTCGACATCGCCGCGCTCAAGGGCAAGCAGCTCACCGCCACGATCGTCTCGGACAAGGGCCAGTCGGAAGCAACTTTTCCGCTTCAGTGAGCGAACCCAGGGTTCGTGCAATTCGTTGTTTCTGATGCAGATCAATCAAAACGAGGCCAGCCAATGACGATCAAGGTCGGGGACAAGCTGCCGGATGCCGGCTTCACCGTGATGACCGCGGATGGACCGGGGAAGATGGCGACCGCCGAGATATTCGCGGGCAAGAAAGTCGCGCTGTTCGCTATACCGGGCGCCTACACGCCGACCTGCCAGCAGCAGCACATGCCTGGCTTCGTGTCGCGCGTCGACGAGTTGAAGGGCAAGGGCATCGACACCATCGCCTGCACGGCGGTCAACGACATCTTCGTGCTGACGCAGTTTGCCAAGGACACCGGCGGCAGCGGCAAGATCCTCATGCTGGCGGACGGCAACGGCGACTTCGCCAAGGCGATCGGGCTCGACATCGACCTGTCCGGCTTTGGCCTCGGCCTGCGCTCCAAGCGCTACGCCATGCTGGTCGACAATGGCGTCGTTAAAGTCCTCAACGTCGAGGACTCGCCGCCCGCGCACGACAAGTCGAGCGCCGCCACTCTGTGCTCGATGATCGATCGCTCGCTCGGCTAGAGTTACGTGGCTTCCAACTTCGAGCCGCGGCCTTAGCGCGACGGCTTGAAATCGGCCATGCCCATGCGCGCCAGCTCATCGGCGCGCTCGTTCTCGGCGTGGCCGGCGTGCCCCTTCACCCAACGCCAGTCGATGTCGTGAAGGCGCCGTGCCTCATCGAGCCGCTGCCACAGCTCGGCGTTCTTCACCGGCTTCTTGTCGGCCGTGCGCCAGCCGTTCTTTTTCCAGCCGTGAATCCATTGCGTGATGCCCTTCATCACGTACTGGCTGTCGGTGTGCAGCTCGACACGGCTCGGCTTCTTTAGCGCGTCGAGCGCCGAGATCGCTGCCATCAACTCCATGCGGTTATTAGTGGTAATGGCCTCGCCGCCGGAAATTTCCTTGCAGGTGTCGCCGTAGGTGAGGATGGCGCCCCAGCCGCCCGGCCCCGGATTCCCCGAGCAGGCGCCGTCCGTGTAAATGACAACCGCTGCGCGCTCGCTCATTTGCCGGTCTCGCTCAGGCCGTAATCGGCGATGGACCGCACGCCCTGGTGAAAGCGCAGCCGGCGCACGTACTCGATCGGATTCTTAGGGCTCACCAGCGCATCCTTCGGCGTGTTCAGCCAGTCGTAGGCGCGCGTCAGCAGAAAGCGCATCGCCGCGCCGCGGGCTAGCGTCGGCAGGGCGGCGCGCTCGGCAGGCGTTATCGGCCGCACCGTTTCATAGCCGCGCAGGAAGGCTTGCCCCTTGGTGATGTTGAACGACATGTCCTTCTCGAAGCACCAGGCGTTGAGGCTCACGGCGATGTCGTAGGCCAGCGCATCGTTGCAGGCGAAATAGAAGTCGATCAGGCCGCTCAAGCGGTCGCCGATGAAGAACACGTTGTCAGGGAAGAGATCGGCGTGAATGACGCCTTGTGGAAGGTCTCGGGGCCAGTTGGCTTCGAGGTAGGCCAGCTCTCCCTCGATCAACGGCGCAAGGTCGGGCGCGATGTCGCCGGCGCGGTGGGCAAAGCGGTCGTAAAGCGGACGCCAGCCCGTGAGGCCAAGCGCGTTGGCGCGGCGCAAGGCAAAGCCTTCCCCGCCGAGATGTAGTTCCGCCAGCGCGCGCCCAACCGCGGCACAGTGGGCGGCCGTCGGCCGCCTCACCCAGAAACCTTCGAGAAAGGTGACGAGCGCCGCCGGCCGCCCGGATAGCTGTCGCAGGTTGCGGCCCTCGGCGTCGCGCACCGGCGTCGGGCAGGTGACGCCGTGCTCCGCCAGATGCTCCATCAGCCCCAGGTAGAACGGCAGGTCGCCGGAATCGACGCGCTTTTCGTATAGCGTCAGGATGAACGGCCCCTGCGTCGTGTGCACGATGTAGTTGGTGTTCTCGACGCCCTCGGCGATGCCCTTGAACGAAAGGAGCTCACCCAGCCCATAGCTGGTGATGAAGCTCGCCAGCTCCTCATCGCTGACATCGGTGTAGACGGCCATGGGCGCTTGGACTTTCGGGCGACGTCAGGAGACGGAGGTGGCGGGACGCAACTCGCGGGGAACGTTGAAGGCAATGCGCTCGAGCGCCGTGGTCACGGTTTCGATCGTCACGTCATAACGCTCGCGGAACGCCTCGATAACCTCTTCCACGAGCTTTTCCGGGGCCGAAGCGCCGGCTGTGACGCCGACAGCCTCGATGCCTTGCAGTTCGTCCCAGGGGATCTCGCGGGCGCCTTCGATCAGCCGGGCGAGGGAGCAGCCGGCACGTTCGGCAACCTCGACGAGGCGCAGCGAGTTGGAACTCTGCGGGCTGCCGACGACGAGCAGGCAGCCGATTTTCGGCGCAATGGCCTTGACGGCCGCCTGGCGATTGGTCGTCGCGTAGCAGATGTCTTCCTTGTGTGGGCCGACGATCAGCGGGAAACGGCTGCGCAGCGCCGAAACGATCGCTGCCGTGTCATCGACGGATAGCGTCGTCTGCGTCACGAATGCGAGCTTGGCTGCGTCGCGCGGCTCGTAGGCTTGCGCATCGGCGGCGGTCTCGATCAGCGTGACGACGCCTTCCGGCAGCTGGCCCATCGTGCCGACGACCTCGGGATGGCCCGCATGGCCTATGAGCAGGATCTCCAGACCCTCCTCGTGGTGCCGGGCGGCCTCGTTATGCACTTTGAAAACGAGCGGGCAGGTGGCATCGAGCACAAACATGTTGCGTTGCTTCGCCGCTGCGGGGACGGCTTTGGCGACTCCGTGTGCCGAAAAGATCACGGGTTGGTCGGTCTCTGGTATGTCGCCGAGTTCTTCCACAAAAACGGCACCTTTAGCCTTCAGGGAATCAACGACAAATCGATTGTGAACGATCTCATGGCGCACATAGACGGGGGCGCCATATTTGGCCAAAGCCAGTTCGACGATTTGGATGGCACGGTCTACGCCGGCGCAGAATCCGCGCGGGGCCGCAAGGTAAACGGTCAGGGGCGGCCGAATTGAACGATCTGGCGGTGCGGCGGTGGACATTGGTTTCTCTGTCTACCCCAAGCAGTTTGCGGCGCAAGGCGCTTGGTCCGGGTTGGTTGGGGGTGCTAGGTTTGGTTTGGGACAATACAGGAAGCCTCCGCTGCTGGCCTAGGGGTTTGGGCGTGTGCGGCTCAGAAGAGGCCAACGAGGGGTCGGACCGGGGCGCAATGAAGCATTCCGCAACCAAAGCTGCGCGCATGTGCGCGCGCGTTTGCGCCTGCGGATTGTTAACCATGGCCACGGCGGGCTGCGGCCTTTCGTCGATCACCTCCGGCCTCGGATCCAGCGTATTCGGCAGTTCCTCGACGCAGACGCCGGCCGCGCCCGCGGTCAACGAGGAGCAGCTGCTCTCCGCCGCCAAGCAGGATTCCGGTAGCGGCGGCGCGCCGGTCGGCGAGATCGCCCACGGGTGTCCGCGCTTGAGCGTTTCGCCGCACGGCGGCCACCTCACCATCTACGAGGATGGGCGCGCCGGCGACGGCCTCGCCATCATGCATCGCGGCGAGATCACCAAGACGGCGCGCGAGTGCCAGATCGAGCCGGGCCGCGTCACCGTACGCTACGGCTTCTCGGGCCGCGTACTGCTCGGGCCGCGCGGCCATGCCGGCGCCGTCCGGCTGCCGATCAACGTGACGGTCACCGACGCCAAGCGCGCCAAGGTGACGTCCGATACGGTAAGCGTCGACGCCACCGTCGCTGTCGACAACCCGATCGGCTATTTCTCGACCGTGCGCACGGTGACCTTCGACATTCCCGAGGGCACGCGCCCCGGCGAGTTCGAGGTGTTTGTCGGCTTCGACCAGAAGGCCCAGGGCGCCGGCTAGGGTTTTTTCTGCGCGACAAAACGAGCTGAGAGAAGCTTTGCGTTCGGCAGTCGTCACGCGAGCTGAGGGGCCGCGCCTAAGGCGCGGGGCGCGTACATGCGGAGCATGGCTTCGCCATGACGCGCCCTTGCCGCCTTCGGCGGCGAAGTGAAGTATCGCTTCGCGATTGCATGCCCCCACGTCATGCCGCGTCATGGCGAAGCCATGCTCCGCGTCATGGCGAAGCCGTGCTCCGCATGGACGGCGGCCATTCCCGCAAGTCTCAGCAGCGCCACAGCGAAGTCCATCACCGGCGCAAAGCAAAACGCCCCGGTGAGGCCGGGGCGTTGGATAGTGTCGGACCTGTC
>JBDTOR010000115.1:0-7968 GCA_039933175.1 Hyphomicrobium sp.
TAATCGGAAGCGTTGTGACCGCTCGGCACCTGCTGGCGCTTGCGCAGAGTGCGCTCGCGCGTTTGCATGTCGTAGTCGTAGGTCTCCGCCGGCGTCGTCATCGACGAGTAGACGAAGCGTATCGTCGGGGTGTCGAATTCGTAGCCGGGCGAGATGCCGAGCGAGTAGGCCTCCTCGGGGAAATCGATGACATGCTCATCGCCGTCGGCGAGACGACGCACGACGATGCGCGGCAATCCGTTCTCGCGTTCCAGCCGCACCATGTGCTGCCGGTAGAGAATGGTGTCGAGCACCAGGCAGCCCGGGCGGTGCGGAATGAGCTCCTGCCAATTCGCCATGCCGGTAGCGGCCACCGGCGTCTCAACGACGCGGAAGTCCTCGGCGGCGTGCGAGTTGGTGGTGATGATCAGCTTGTCGCCGTGATGCTCGACCGAATACTCATGGCCGACCTTGCGCGGCTCGACGACGCGCGGCTCGGTGAGCGGCGCATCGGCGTCGATGAGGCGCGCCTCGCTTGTCTGATGATCGTGCGCATCAATGATCACGAACTTGGACGACTGCGTCGACGAGATGGCCACGTAGAAGCCGATGTCCTTTTCGGCATAGACGAGCACGTCGTCCTCGACCGGGGTGCCGACGACGTGGCGGTAGACGAGTAGTGGACGGTGGTGGTCGTCGAGGCGCACGTAGAAGATCGTCTTGCTGTCGTTCGCCCACACGACACCGCCGCGCGTGTCGGGAATGCTGTCGGTCAGGTCTAGTCCCGTCGCCAGATCGCGGAAACGGATGGTGTAGAGTTCGGACCCCTTGTCGTCGCAGGCGTAGGCGAGGAGCCGGTGATCGGGGCTGTGCTGAAAGCCGCCCAGGTCCCAGTAGGGTTTGCCCTCGGCCTCGACGTTGCCCTCGAGCAGGACCGTTTCGTCCCCGCCGGAGCGGCCCCGGCGGCTGACGAGTGGATACTGTCCGCCGGCGATGAAGCCGGTGTAGTAGGCGAACGGGCCATCGGGGGAGGGGACGGAGCTGTCGTCCTCCTTGAGGCGGCTGCGCATCTCGCCGAACAGGTCGTCCTGCAGCCCGCGCGTCTCCGCCAGCTGCGCCTCGCAGTAGGCGTTCTCGGCATCGAGGTAGGCACGGATCTCCGGGTCGAGCACGGCCGGCTCGCGCATCACGTCCTGCCAGTTGGCGGCCTTGAGCCACGCATAGTCGTCGACCAGTTCGACGCTATGCCAGGTGGCGATGCTAGGCCGGCGCGCGGCGCGGGGCGGTTTGACGAAGGCGTGACGATGGGCGGGGGCGTGCATTGATCTCTCCACGCGGAAACTGCGAGCAATATGGGGAGCCGGCGATGAACTGCGGACTAAGCCGCATCGGGGTGCGGCAACTTTGGTCAGGAACGGACCATAATGAGACGGATACCATCCGGTGTTGTCAACTTGGCGGAGTTTGGAGGCCTACAACCTTTCCGCGAAGGAATGTTTATTGAAGTACACAGAGAATGGGCATAAGGAAAACTTATCATCCGACCAAATGAAACCTTTCGGCGCATGGCGACGAGTGGCAAAACCGGGAAACTTGGCGCCGTTCAGCCGACGCAAGACTTTAGGTTTGCAGCAGATATCGCCGCCGTGCGTGAAAATGCCGTCACGGAACGTCGTTAAAGAATTTTAGAGGGTCGGCTAGCCCGACCAAGATTAGGCTTACCAAGTGTATGCCGCTCGCCTCTTGTTGACTTTACTTCTGCTCGGTGCGAAACAAAGCGGAACGGGGCCGTAAAGGCGGTGACTTAACCGCTGCGATACAGCGCAGAACAAGTTCAGCGGTATCGAGGTCTACTGCACCAATGTATTCGCTTCAGTTAGACAGCTATTGCATTGCATCAAATGAACATTCCCGCACCACCGGAGGATGAATTGGAAGACGCAGCTCAGCCGGAGCTCGTGGAGCTGACGGCCAAGATCGTCTCGGCATACGTCAGCAACAATTCTGTTGGGGCCGGTGACCTTCCACATCTGATCAGCGAGACGCACGCAGCTCTGAGCCGTGCCAGCGGCGGCGCCGTGCCGGTCGAGCGCGAAGAGCAGAAGCCGAAAGTGCCGGTCAAGAAATCGGTGATGCCGGACTACTTGATCTGTCTGGAGGACGGCAAGAAGTTCAAGTCGCTGAAGCGGCACCTACGCACCCACTACAACCTGTCGCCGGAAGAATACCGTGAGAAGTGGGGTCTGCCGCACGACTACCCGATGGTCGCGCCGAATTATGCGCGCGCCCGCTCAGATCTCGCCAAGAAGATGGGCCTTGGCACTCGCCGCGAGAAATAAATCGTTAAGTCGGAGCGGCCAAGGCCGCCGGCTCGCGCAGCCTCTGCAGGTAGGCGATTGTTTCGGCGCGATAGGCGCACAGCAATCGCGAGTGCCGCGCCAAATCGTAGGTCCAATGTCCGGCAATGCCGCGCTGGCGCTCGACGCGCAATGCGCGGCGCATGCGCGCCAGCAGACGGGCATGTTCGGCAAGGTTCGCTATCTGCATCTCGTGCGGCCATAGCGGCAGCAGCGCCGGCAGGTCGCGATCGCGCCGATAGGGCGCGGGTGCCGTGTGTCTCTTCACTGCAATCGTATCTTGGATCGGCATGACGGGGTGGGACTCCGCAAGGAAGTCGCAACTTTCGCACCGCCGTTCGCCGCGGGGATTTCTAGAAACCCGCCTCGATTTATCCCCTCCGTTCACACGCCCGGTAGTTTGCACACCGTGAAGTAGCGCTTGGCCCGTATGATCAACGCCAGGAAGAACCCGCCTCGCCACCGCACGGAAAAATCATGCAGATGCTGCAGCCGCTCCTAGGACTTCAACAAGCCGGTCCACGCCGCCGGCGGCTCCTGCGCCCCCCGGCCGAGATGCCGCGCGAGGCCATAGAGCTGGCCGTCGTGCAGGTGTTCGGTATCGCCTACAAGGATATGCGGCGGTCGACACGCGGGCGCGCCAAGGTGGCGCTTGCCCGCCAGGTCGCGATGTACCTGGCGCACGTCGGGTGCGGGTTGACGCTGACCGAGACCGGCCGCTTGTTCGACCGCGATCGCACGACGGTGGCGCACGCCTGCGGGGTCATCGAGGACCGCCGCGACGACCCCATCTTCGACCGCTCGCTCGACCTGCTCGAGTGGGCCGTCCCGGCGCTGACGCGGCGCCCGTTCTTGCCGGCGTAACCCACAAACACATCGAGGACGAATGTCAGCATCGAACGCCGGGCCGCGGGCGGCCTCGCCGCGCGAGCCGGGAACCGTCAACCACGACGAAAGCCCCATTGCCTGGCTGCGCCGCCGCAAGGACCGCAGCGGGGTGGCGATGATCTCGCAGGTGCAGTTCGACGCCGGGGAGCGGCTGCGCGCCGACTTCTGGTTCGCCCAGATGACGCCGCGCACGACGACGAACTGGACGTCGCAAGCGCCGATGCAACGCGGACGGCGCCATGGTGCCGCGCTGCGTTCGACCGCCGATATGTGCGACAGCGCGGCAGCGGCAGGCCAGCGTGTGCGCCGCGCCCTCGACGCGGTCGGACCCGAGCTGTCGGGCGTGCTGATTGACGTGTGCTGCCACCTGAAGGGCTTGGAGGTGGCCGAACGCGCCGCCGGTTGGCCGCAACGGTCGGCCAAGATCGTGCTGCAACTGGCGCTGACGGCGCTGGCGCGGCACTACGGTCTGGAGCGTGTGCCGCAACCCGAGACGGGCGCGCGCAAGGTGCGGCGCTGGGGAAGCGACGATTACCGCCCGCTGTTCGAGGCGCCGGAGTGAAGTTCCTAGCGGCCGGCGGCACCTTCGACGTTGGCGGCGGCCGCGTCGGCGCGAATGCGCGCGACCATCGAGGCAAGGCCATTGGACCGCTGCGGCGTCAGATGCTCCTTCAACCCGAGACCGTCGAACACGGGGTCGGGTTCGATGGCCAGCACCTCTTCGACGCTGTGGCCGTTGTAGATGGCGGCGAGGATGGCGATGAGGCCGCGCACGATGTGGGCGTCGCTGTCGGCGAGGAAGCTGAATTCGGGCGCACCGTTGCCGGGCTTGATCTGCGTCGAAAGCCACACCTGACTGGCGCAGCCACGCACCTTGTTGGCGTCGGTGCGCATGATGTCGGGCAGCGGGGCCAGCGTGCGGCCCAGCTCGATCAGATAGCGGTAGCGATCCTCCCAGTCGTCGAGCAGGGCGAAATCGGCGCTGATGTCCGACACTTTGGTCACGGCGGCTCGGCTCTTATTGCTGCGCACTCTGTTCACATAGGTTGCAGCACGGCACATGCGCAAGAGCCGGCGTTGGGAGCGCCGGCCCTTGTCGTGCCGTGGGGAAGTGTTTGGGCTTAGATGCCGACGCGTGCAGAGCCGCGCCAGACCGGTTCGAGATCATCGGCGCGGAGCGTGCCGCGCGGCGTCAGATCGACGGTCGGCTCAATCAAGTTGCGGGGCTGATCGCGCCCTGCCTGCTTCGTCGCGATTTCATAGGCCATGGCCGCGCCGAACTGCGCCTTCTTGACGAAGCTGGCCCAGACGACGCTCGCCTGATCGCACGTTGGACCGTTGCGATCGCAGAACGTCGCGGTCCAGTGTACGGCCGTGGCCGCCCGGTCGTAGAGTGCCGCCTGCTGCGCGCGGTCGGCCGGAAGGACGGCCACGACGACAGCGACAAGAATGCCAATCTTCAAAATGGACATGTTGGTTTCTCCAACCCAGTCCCCAATCCCAGCATCATGGATACCAGACCGGTATCAACAAACTGCCTCTCACAAGCAGAAAAGTTGCGCGCGATTGGAAGGAAATTTTACACATTTGCACCGCTGGCACGGCGCGCCGGGCCAGGCGCGATGCAACGTTCCGTCAATGAGAGTTAAGAGATCGTTTACGTCCTTCCTCCCATACTTGCCGAACATAGTAAGCGGCGCGTAGGGGTGTGGTCATGCTGCCGACCAGGGTGACGTTGCAACTTCTTGCCTTCCTCGTGTTGGCTGGCGGCGTTGCCGCAAATGTCTTTTTCATGCAATCGCGCGGACGCGGTCCGGCGAGCGCGGCGGTCAGTGCCAGCGAAGCATGGAACATCGCCGCCATTGAGGCCGCCGAGTTCGGCGACACCGGCTCGATCGATCACCGCAAGCCATCGGCGCCGCTCAAGGGCCTCGACCTTGCGGCCCTGGGCGTTGGAAGTGCGCCGACGCAGCCCGCCAGCCAGGCGGAGGTGACGCGCGCGGTGCAGCGCGAGCTGCAGATCCGCGGCTATGCGACCGGCACCAACGACGGCGTCTCCGGGGTGATGACGCGGGCCGCCATCATGGCCTATGAGCACGACCACGGGCTGGCGCTCACGGCGCGGGCGAGCCAGGAGCTGCTCAAATCGATCATCCTCGGCGAGGGCGGCAAGCCCGGCGCCAAAAGCGCCAAGCCAGGGACAGCCGAGGCGCAGGACGTAATCCGCTCGGTGCAGCGCTCGCTCGTCAAGCTCGGCTACAAGGCCGGCGCACCCAACGGCAAGCTGACGCCGGAGACGGCCCGCGCCATCCGCGCCTTCGAAGGCGATCAGGCGTTGCCGGAAACCGGACGCGTCTCGGGACCGCTGCTGGCCCGGCTCGGCAGGCTGGCAAGTGATGGCCGCGTTGCGGCTGCCCCCTGAGGCAATGGTGCCGTCGCGCTGAGCTTGCCACCGTGCAGCCGGGCTCTAGAGTGCCGGCCATGCGGTTGCGGGCAGAGTTCTGGGCGAAGGGCTACATCCGCCGGTGCGCCGTCGAGGGCGCTTCGGCCGTAGTCGTGCGCCACGGCGACGACGACGCCGGCGCCATCTTCATCAAGGTCGATCGGTTGGACGGAACGTGCCTCGTGTTCGGTCCAGCGCCCGCCGGTCTCGACGGGGCCGACAGCGACCGCCGCTGGGTGGCGCTGCTGTCGCCGCAGGGCGCCGAGACGGAGAAGGCCGACGCCTACCTGGCGCGCGAGGCGAGCTTTGATTCCGACATGTGGCTGATCGAGGTTGAAGACCGGCGGGGCCGCCATTTCCTTGATGACAGTATTGTCACAGGGTCCGACTAACCGAATTGCCCCCTTAAGGCTTCGGTAACGCCTGGCGTTCCCAACTTGTACACTGTGATTCTCACGTCCCATGAAGTCAGCACTTGACGGCATGGGAGAATCGAGAAGCGCCATGTAAGGGGGAAGCGCATGGCACAGATACTCAGCTTTCGTACCCCAGAGTACCGATCGAGCGAAGGCAGCAGCCCGCGCGCCGGCGTTGCCGCACAAGTCATCATTTTTCCCGGTGTGCGCTATGAGCACTGGGACGAGGCGCACGCAGTCACGCGCGCGAGTGGTGAAGAACGCCGCACGAGCCGCGACGTGCTCGAACTCGCCGAGTAGTCACAGCGTATTTGGATGATCAGAAGGAGCGCGCCGTGCAGCGCGCTTCCTTGAGCACAGCTTCGACGTGGCGCTGATACGAGTAGCCCTTGTCAGGGCCGCGCACGACGACGATGCCGCGTGTCGCGGAAACGGGGGTCGGGGGCTGTATGTCGCGCGCGATGCCGCGCGCTTCCGGCGTTACGCCGAGGAACGCTTCCTCCGACGGCACCAGCACGAGTGAGACGGGCGTCGGGCGCGCCGGCACCGAGGCGGTGGCGTAGATGTTGTCGCCTTGCGGCGTGACGACGGTGAGCGTCCAACCGAGGTCGGGCGGTAGCGTCGCCGACACGGTCACGGGGCCGCCCGAGGTGTCGAAGCGGCACATTGCATAGCGCGCATCCGGCGACATGAATGGCAACGGTTCGGCAGCCGGTGCCGCAGCACTCAGCAGCTGCATGTTGTTGACGGTCAGCCCCGGCGCGAGACGGCTATAGGCCGACGCTGCAGTGAGGTAGGGCGCGGCCAGGGTCGCACAGATGTGCAGGATGCCGGCGGCGACGGGGGCCGCGAGGATCAGCTGCCAATTGGCGTTCTTGAGAAGGTTGGCGACTTTCATCGGCATTGCACCCGGCGGATCACCGGCAGCTGCTTGGTCTCGTCCGCCGACTTGCCGAGCATAGTCGTTGCCGCATCGAAGGTCGTGAACATCAGGGCGAGGCGGCCGGCGCCACCGGTCGGCAGCCAGTTGCCTGGGCTGGCCTCGCGCGCCAGTGTCACGGCGAAGGTGCCGTCGGGACGCAGGGCGATCGACTCGCTGGTGTAGGTGTATCGCTGTGCGGCATTGGCGATGAGGTCGCCACGGTCGTTGAACACGGTGAGGCTCCACCAGTGGTTGCCGGGCTCGCGTCCCTCGACGGCGTAGTCGCACGAGGAGTGCAGCCGGTTGCCGTCGCTGTCGGTTAAGGCGACGAACGTCAGGGCGATCTCGGTGGTGAGCTGCAGCGTCCCGAGCCGCGCAAAATGCGCGCGCGTATAGGGATCGGCATCGGCGCGTCCGGCCGACGTCCACCCCACCCACGGTCCGTGTTTTTCCGTCGTCAGCCGCGTGCCGACATCGATCATGTACCAGCTCGTGCCGAGACCGAGGATGAGCACGGCGCCGATGAAGGTCGCCCAGTCGCCCAAGATGCCGACTGCCATCAGCACGCGTTTGTGCAAGCGATGCAGCCCCAGGTGTACGGGGGCGAGTGCGCTATGGGACAGCATGCGGCGTGGTCCCATCGGGTTGCGGTTGCGGTGTGCCGAGGCTGGTGCGGCGCTGCTCGTTGACGGCCGCGCCGTCGGCGCGCTTGTTGGGCGGCACGCCCGGCGCGGAAGGTTTGGCCGGCATCGTGCCGGTGCTGGTTGGCGACGTCGTCGGCGGCGGCTCGGCGATGCCGCCCGCCTTGCGCAGCGCCTGCGCGACTTTGCGCAGCGCGTCGCGGGCTTGATCTGACATGAGGCTCGACTTCGTGCGCTGAGCCTCAGGCACATCGGTCGCACCTTCGGGGTGCATGGCGGCGATGCGCTGCTGCTCGGCGATCTGCACCGGGTGCGGCTGCAA
>JBDTOR010000116.1:0-7862 GCA_039933175.1 Hyphomicrobium sp.
CCGATATCGATCGGACCAATGTGCGTGTGGGTGTGCGCGGCGACGGCCCAGCTGCCGTCGCCCATGCCCCGCGCCAGATCGGGATACGCGGCGCGGCGCATGCCCTGGCCGGGAGCCAGCAGCGACACGGCTTCCAGGAGGTTGGTCTTGCCGGCGCCGTTGGCGCCAATGAGCACCTGCGGCTCCGGGCCAACCTCGAGGGCCACGTGCGCGTAGTTGCGGAAATTGGTAAGCGTGAGCCGCTCGACCCAAAGCATGCGTTGTTCAGCGTTGTGGAGCGCTACACCGGGCGATCAGCGCCACGGCTACACGCGCATCGGCATCAGCACGTAGAGCGCCGTCGCATCGCCCGGGTCGTTGACCATGGTGGGCGACCCCGGATCGGCGAGCTTGAACGTCGCCCGCTCGCCCTCGAGCTGGCTGGCGATATCAAGCAGATATTTGGCGTTGAAGCCGATCTCAAGGGGCGCGGAGCTGTACTCGACGCCGATCTCCTCGGTGGCACTGCCGCCTTCCGGGTTGTTGACCGACAGGATCAGCTTGTCCGGCTTGATGTTGAGCTTCACGGCGCGGCCGCGCTCCGAGGCGATGGTCGACACGCGGTCGACGGCGCTGATGAACTCGGCGTTGGAGACGGTCATCTCCTTGTCGTTGCCCTGCGGAATGACGCGGCCGTAGTCGGGGAATGTGCCGTCGATGAGTTTCGACGTCAGCGTCACGCTGCCGATCTCGAAGCGGACCTTGGCGGGGCTGACGGCGACTTTGACGGCCGCCGAGCTGTCTTCGATGAGCCGGTTGAGCTCGTGCACGGTTTTGCGCGGAATGATGACGCCGGGCATGCCTTCGGCGCCCTTCGGCAGCGGCAGCTCGACCTGAGCGAGGCGGTGCCCGTCCGTTGCCACGGCGCGCAGCGTCGTCTTGTTGCCCGACTGCGCGGTGTGCAGATAGATGCCGTTGAGGTAGTAGCGCGTCTCTTCCGTCGATATGGCAAAGCGCGTCTTGTCGATGAGGCGCTTGAGATCCTGCGCGGTGAGCTCGAACTCCTGGCCCATCTCGCCGATGCCGATGTCGGGGAAATCTTCCGCCGGCAGGGTCTGCAGAGCAAAGCGCGCGTGGCCGGCGGCGAGCGTCAGCCGCTCTTTTTCCGCATCCTTGCGGATATCGACCTGGCTGCCGTCGGGCAGCTTGCGCACGATGTCATGCAGCATGTGAGCGGGGACAGTCACCGCGCCCGGCTGGCTGACGTCGGCGGCAACGCCCTCGATGACCTCGCGCTCGAGGTCGGTCGCTTTGAACTCGAGAGTGGACTCGCGCACCCGCAGCAACACGTTCGACAGTATGGGGATCGTCGTGCGTCGCTCGACGACACTCGTTACGTGGCCGAGCGCCCGCAAGAGTTCACCACGTTCGATCACAAGCCGCATGGAAGGATCCTCGGCGCATTCGTTGGGGCAGCTGCCAGACCTTTCCGGCCTCGGTCGAGGTCGTGCGGCGGCCCATGTTGAGAGGGGGAAGCTCGGCGGGACCAGAGACTGGCGGTCTTTTAAAGGATTCGCCCCCGGTCAACATGACCTGATGCCGAGGTCATTTTCAAGAGGCGGCGCCCCAGGGGGCCGTCCTGGCGGGCATCGAGGCGCCGCCAGCGCCAGTTACGGCAAAGGAGCGGCGCCATAAGGCGCCGCCCCTCCCCGCTAAAGTCCGCCATACTCGCCTGAAGCACGGCGAACCGTTCCCTTTCGGGCGACCCTCAATGGCTGAGGAGCCGCTTCAGTTCCTCAAGCTCTTCCTTGAGGCGCGGATTGCCGGCAAGTTCGCCTTCGATCTTGCGGATTGCGTGCAACACCGTCGTGTGGTCGCGATTGCCGAAGCGGCGGCCGATTTCCGGCAGCGACCGCGCGGTAAGCTGCTTGGCCAGATACATACCTATCTGGCGCGGCCAGACGACCGAGCGATGGCGGCGCTGCGAGAGCAGGTCGCCCTTCGACACCCCGAAGTGACGCGAGATGATGCGCAGGATGTCCTCGATCTTGATGCGGCGGGGCTCAAGACCCTGCACCAGATCGCGGATGACCGTCTCGGCGACGTCCGGCGTGATGGACGTGCGCATGTACTGCCAGGTGGCATAGAGACGGGTGATCGCACCTTCGAGCTCACGGCCGCTTTCGGTCAGCCGCTCGGCAAGCAGGGCCAGGATATCGCGGCTGAGCGCGAAGGACGGATCAATGGCCCGCTTCTCGGCGAGACGCTTCTCCAGAACCTTCAGGCGCAGTTCCTGATCGAGTGTGCCGATCTCGGTGACGAGACCACGCTGCAGGCGCGAGCGCATGCGCTCGTTGAGCCGTTCGACGTGGTTGGGCGCGCGAGCTGAAGCGACGACCACCTGCCGCCCGCCGTCGAGCAGCGAGTTGATGATGTGGTCGAATTCCTGCTCGGTACGCTCACCGTGCATGAACTCCAGGTCGTCAATCAGCAGCACGTTGATTCCGCGGAACTTCTCCTTGAAGGCCAGCGGGTCTTGGCTGCGCAGAGCCTCGACGAACTGATAACGGAAACGCTCGGCCGTGAGGTACAGCACCTGGGCGTTGGGGGCGCGGCGCTTCACCTCCCAGGCGATGGCGTGCAGAAGGTGCGTCTTGCCCAGACCCACTGCCGAGTGGATGTACAGAGGATTGAATCCCGGAGCCTCGCCGAGCGCCGTCTCGGCGACCTGCGTAGCACCGGCGTGCGCCATGCGATTGGAAGAGCCCACGACGAAACTGTCGAAGGTGTAGCGCGGATCGAGAGGCGAGCCCTCAAAGCCGCCGACGCTGGTGCGACCGGCAGCGGGAACAGCCGCGACGTACATCGGGCTGCGCGTGCCGGCGTCGGAGCCGTTACGGGCGCCGTTAGACTGCTCGGCGGCATCCGCCGTGTCGATTTCCGGGCGCACGACAACGCCGTTGCCGGGCTGACGGAGTGAGACCTCGACCTTTTCCGCGCCTTTGAATTCGGCGCGGCAGCAGGCGAGCAGATCTTCCGAGTAGTGCGACTGGATCCAGGTGCGCAGGAACTTGACCGGCACCGTGAACTTCACGGTAGCAGCATCAAAGCTCTCGAATTCCAGCGTGTGGAACCAGCTCATAAAGATGTCGTCGCCCAGCCGGGCGCGCAGCATGGCCCGCACCTTCTGGCCGCGCGGCTCGTCCGTGATCGTGGTCGTCGTGGGAGCCGTTGAGGGAGTGGCTGTGGTGGTGGTTGTCGTACGCTCGTCTAATCCGCCCGGAGCTGCGCCCGCAAAGCCGCCGCCCATAACGGAACGTTCCGCCTTTTGAATCGTCTGCATGTGTTAAACCCCCGCACATATTGAACTTTTCGACTTGCACCTCAAAGTCACCCAGGCAAAGTTCTACCGTCGCCTTCCGCCGCCGCGGCTGCGCAATAGGTTCTGCTCAGGTCTTCCGAAACGGGTGCGCTAACCTTGCACCCAAGCAAGACCGGCCGCTTTCCAACCAGCGACCTGCCCTCGATGGCGATCGGCGTCGAGAGGCCCCTCGAAGCCGTCCGCCACATTTCTGCATCGTCGATAGCCGACGCTCGCCATGGCTTCCGCTGCCATGAGACTGCGCGCCCCGGATCGGCAAATGAAGAACAGTTCGTTTTCTTTAGAGGCGCCCGCCGCATCGAGCGCTTTGGTCATCCGGTCCGAGAAGCCCGCATCAATTTTGCTCTCGGGACACGTCTGCCATTCAACCGTGAGAACACGCTTGCCGATCTGATTGAGATCGGGAAGACCCACGAAGGTCCACTCTGCTCGCGTTCGCACGTCGATCAGAACTGACCCTGCATCCTTCGAGAGGTGTGCCCAAACCTCTTCCACAGGCACGTCCTCAATGTGGACGACTTCCAACGACTCCACTTTCGTCCTCCAACTCACAGACCGGACCACTACTGCGCTTCAGAACGGTCTGTTCACAAAATCCACAGACGGCAAAGCAAACTACGTCTCAACTTTCCAGGCAAGAGCCCAGAAAGCTACGCAAAAAACGCACATCGGTTACGCTGAAACCAGGGACGCGATACTGTACAAAACCTGGCGGCGACCTGCGCTGGAACGCTGGATAAACCAAGCGCGGCGACCTCAAGGACCGTAGCTCTTAACTTGGCCTTAAGCAAGCATAACAGGTGCGCCGGAGGTCGGTTGCAGGGGTCCGCAGAACCGCGCCGAAGCAGTGGAAAACCTGTGAATTCGATACAGCTTCTGTGGATAGCCGGCTGACCAAGTTCATGTTTTGCAAGGGCTGCTCACACGTCCCGGCGACCAGAGAAACTTGTCCTCTAGTACGTCGCCAAAACGTCATTTTCCGCTAGGGCCCGACGCTGGCGCATTCGGGCGAATTCGGGCAGAGCGCCCGAGCCGCGACGCGCTAGCGTCGCGGAATCCGTCACTTAGCCCTGTTTAAGACTCGTGTGGTGACGGTGGACAGTGCGGTAGCGCTGTTGCGAACTTACCGCACCCGATTTTGGACTGCCTGCAGGCGGCGCGTGCTTACTTCGCCATGCCTTTGACGCGGGCGCTGAGGCGCGAAACTTTGCGGCTCGCCGTCTTCTTGTGAAGCACGCCCTTCTGCGCGTTGCGCGCGAGAATCGGAGCAGCATCCTTCAACGCCTTCGCAGCGGCTTCTTTGTTACCGCCGGCGATTGCCTCTTCGACCGAACGGACAGCAGTGCGCGCGCGCGTGGTGCGCGACTTGTTCACTTCGGTGCGGCGGACTGCCTGGCGCGCCGCCTTCTTTGCAGACTTCGTATTGGCCATGTGTTCTTTCCTCGTTGACACCCGCAGCCGATCAGATTGCGGACGCTGCCACCCGTGCAGCTTCAAATGAGCTAGCCCCCCGAAACGCGAGCTCCGAGCGGCCTAATTGGCGATCCTATAGACGGCGCAAAGTGTAGGGTCAACGGCGCTTGGTGGCTCCTTAACCGCCTCTTGGGCTTGCCAGAACGCCGTCCTCGGGCTCTCTTGGCGGGGGGATAAACGGCCTCGGGGGACGACGGAAGCATGCCTTCTACTTGGCTTTGGATCGTTTCACTTCTCATCGGCACGGCCGCGGTCAGTTGGGGCGCCACGCTCGGCCAGGCGGCTCAGATGACGATTGCGGTGGTTGTCTGCCTCGCCTTCGCGCTGCTTGCGCTTTGGGATCGCCGCCGGCTCGTGCTGGCTGGTAGCAGCGAACCGGCGCTTGCCAGCGCGACCGCGAGTTCGATGGGGCTGGTGTGGGCCTGGGCCGGGCTCAGCATGCTGGTCACCTATCAACTGGTTCTCAGCTGGCATGAATGGTGGCAGTACGTGCTGGCCGGCATTGGCGTCGCGACCCTCTGTCTGCTCTTTGCCTCGATGATGGCCAAGGACGCGGCCGCCGGGCGGCAAGACCAGACGCTGCTGAACCTTGCCCGTTACCTGACGATTGGCCAGCTCGCCGGCATGGTTATCGCCATGATCGGCATGATCATCGACGACAAGATGCCGCGTGATCCGGCCGAGCCGGATTGGGCGGCGAACGCTATCTTCTTCTTCGGCGCCGCAGCGCTGGCGGTGATCAGCGCCAACGCCCTGTGGATGCCCGCACCGAAGCGAACATAGCGCGCCGTATCGAACGACTACGGAATCTGGAATGCCTCTGCGACGCATGCTCCCGGCAATCATTATCGCCTTCGCACTGAGCATCTTCGTGTGCGTGCTGGCCGCTACGCGTCACGCCGGGGTGCCGATGGCACTGGCGGCGGGGCTGTTCTCCGTTCAGGTGCTCATCGCCGTGCTGCGTACGAACGGGCCGTTCTGGCGCACGGGCGATGCGCAGGCGCTCGACCTCGACTGGGCATGGGACAACACCGTGCTGGCGGCGATCGCCTACGCCTGGGGCGCCATCGCGATGTTCGCTGTGTACTCGCTGTCGGGACTCTATTGGCGCCACTGGTGGCAATACGGAGCCGGCATGGCACTGCTGGCGTTGGCGGCGCTCGTGTGTGCCAACTACCTGACGCGCCGTGGCGGACAATATGACGCCGCGAAGGCCAACAACATCCTGATGGGTGTTACGGCCGCGCAAGTCATCGCCGTCGGCGGCGGGCTCATCTATCTCGTTGCTTCCGGAACGCTGCATACGAGGAAGCCCGATTGGGCGGCCAACTATGTCTTCATCGCCGGCGGCTGCACCGTAATCCTCATCTCGCTCGCCTCGCTGCTGACGTCTTACCGGCTGAGAGTGGCGCCGCCGGTAAGTACCTAGCGCTGGCACTTCGGACAGTAGAAGGTCGAGCGTCCCGCCTGCACGATACGCCGTACGATTCCACCGCATCCCTTGCGCAGGCACGGCTCTCCTTCGCGATCATAGACGCAGAAGGCGTGCTGGAATGCGCCGAGTTCCCCGTCTGCGTGGCGATAGTCGCGCAACGACGATCCGCCGGCCTTGATGGCGTCCTCGAGCACGCTGCGGATGGCCGGGACCAGCGCTTCGGCGCGCTCGTTCGGCTTGCCGGTTTTGCTGGCGATGGTCGCGGCTGCACGCTTTGGCGACAGGCGCGCGCGATAAAGTGCCTCGCATGCGTAAATGTTGCCGAGCCCGGCGATGATGCGCTGATCGGCAAGGAACGGCTTCAGGGTGACTTTCTTTCCGCGCGCGTGCTGGGCGAGATATTCCGCCGTAAGCGCCTTGCCGAGCGGCTCGATGCCGAGGTGGTGCAGCAGCGGATGATCGGCGAGATCCTGCTCGGCGATGAGCATCATGAAGCCGAAGCGCCGCGGATCGTTGTACGTCACGGTGCCGCCGCCCTGCATGTGGAAGACGATATGGTCGTGCGTTGCACGCACCGGCCCAACGTTATCGTTAACGCTGGACTGCTTGCGGCTGCCCTGCACCGTGAAGCGCCCCGTCATGCCAAGGTGCATGAGCAAAACCTCGCCGCCCGACAGATGCGCCAGCAGGTACTTTCCCCGCCGCTGCAGCCGCTCGACCTTGCGGCCGCGCAGCCGCGCCGCGAAGGCTTCGGGCAACGGGAAGCGGAGGTCTGGCCGGTGCTGCTCGACGCGCGCGAACGCCTTGCCTTGAAGCGCCGGCTCCAGGCCGCGCCGAACTGTTTCGACTTCGGGTAATTCGGGCATATGGGGGTTAATCGCGTCGATGGCCGCGGACCACGGCAGCATAGCGCCGGCAGCCCAGCTTAGCTATTGTCCCGCCCATGACCGACCCATCCGAGCAAGACACGGCAACCAGCTTCGGCTTCCGCCCCGTCGACGAGAGCGATCGCCAGGGCCTCGTCAATCGCGTGTTCGCGACCGTCGCCGAGCGCTACGACCTCATGAACGATCTCATGTCGGGCGGTCTGCACCGGTTGTGGAAGGGTGACCTCATCGCGCAGCTCAATCCACCGCGCGGCGATGGCGCTTTTCGCCTGCTCGATGTTGCCGGCGGCACCGCCGACGTGACGATGCGCTACGCGCGCGCTTCCGGCCCCAACGCCACGGCCATGCTGTGCGATATCAGCCCGGAGATGATCGCCGTCGGCAAGCGTCGCGTGCACGAGGCGGGGCTCGATGAGCGCATCAGCTTCACCGAAGGCAACGCCGAGCAGCTTCCCTTCGCCGACCGGTCGTTCGACGCCTACACCATCGCCTTCGGCATTCGCAACGTCACGCATATCGACAAGGCGCTGAGCGAGGCGTTTCGCGTGCTGAAGATCGGCGGCCGCTTCCTGTGCCTGGAATTCTCCGAAGTGACGGTGCCGATACTCGATCGGCTGTACGACTTCCATTCCTTCGAGATCATCCCCCGCCTGGGGCAAGCCATCGCCGGCGAGGCCGTGCCGTATCGCTATCTCGTCGAGAGCAT
>JBDTOR010000117.1:0-7836 GCA_039933175.1 Hyphomicrobium sp.
ATCGCACCTTGGTGCGTTCCCCTTGCGCCGGCGTGAGGTTGCCGTCGCGCAGGGCGGTTTCGGCGTCGGCGGTGATCGCCTTGACTTGCCGCAGCACGCCCTGCGCCTCGGCGCGAAGGCGGCCTATTTCTTCCTGCGCGGGACCATCCATGGCCGCTCTCCATCGTTTCGGGTTGACCCCGAGCATACATGGCGCCGGCGGCAAGAAGCGGCAATACCGCGCTTGCGCCGGGAAATTATCCTGTAGCAAGGTCAAACATTCTACCTCGCGGCGGTGATGGTTGCAGCTTCACGTGCCGGCCGCAGCGCCATACGGTGGCCCACCTTGCGAGCGCTTAACCGGAATGACAATGGTGCCATCGACCAGGCCGGGGCAACGCTCGCGACGGGGCCTATTGGCATTGATCGCCGTCATCGCCTTGGGTTGCCAGAACGCCATCGGCGCCGACGACGGCGGGATCGATGCTTGCAAGTCCGATGCGATGATCGTGTTTGACGCGTCGGGCTCGATGGCCACGAGCGACTACACGCTGAAGCTGCCGCGCATCGCGCAGGCCAAGCAATCCATGGCGAAAGTCATCCCCGAGGTCGCGCCGCTGCGACGCCTCGGCCTCATCGTTTACGGCGAGGGCGACTACAACGACTGCGGCAGCATTGCGCTGCGGCTGCGTCCGACCAGTAACGCGGCCGAGCCGCTGCTGCGGATCGTGGAGCGCATCAACCCGCGCGGCAAGACGCCGTTGACCGAGTCCGTGCGGCGCGCCGCCGAGGTGCTGAACTACACCGAGCGCGAGGGGGTCGTGGTCCTCATCACCGACGGCGAGGAAACCTGCGGCGGCGATCCGTGCAAGACGGCAGCCCTATTGAAGAAGGCCGGACCGCGGCTGACGATCCACGTAATTGGATTCCGCGAGAGCAACTCCGAGTACTTCAAGGCACGCTGCATGGCGGACGCAACGGGCGGCGAGTATGTGTCGGCGACGTCGGAGGACGAACTCATCAAGGCGCTGCGCAAGATGCTCGGCTGCCCATTCGTCACGCAGAAGGCGCCGGCGCAATCCCATCGCGGCCGGCTCGCCGCTAATAGCGCCTGCGAATGGGCGCCGCCGTCGGCGACGCGGTGATGTCGCCTCGTATGCAGATACGGAGAGATGGAATGAGAACGCCGGTGATCGTTCTGTTGCTGGCCACGCTGGCCGGCGCGGCACAGGCGGCCACCGCCGAGCAATGCCTGTCGCCGGCGCAGCTGCACGAGGTTACCCGGATGGCCTCGGTGATGGGGATTGGCGCTGCCGTGCGCCGGTGCGGGCAATGCTTGGGTGCGAACCTGTATGCGCAGACCTTGGAGCAATATGATGCCGCCGGGCTGATGCGCGAGTTTGCGGCAGCGCAAGCGACGCTGCAGGCGGCCGAGCCGCGCACCGCGGAGTACGCCGACACGATCGTGCGGCAGCACGCGCGGACATATGCGGAAACGCTCAGCGGCCATTGCGATGTATGCCGCAAGACGGCCGATCTCGTCAAAAACCTGTCCGCGGCCGACGCGCGCGATAAGTTCTACGCCGCCGAAGGCGCCAGCTTGGCCGCGTCCTCCGATGTGAAACTCTGCCCCTAGTCCCCCGCGCCAAGTCCGCTCAGGAGGGCGCACCCCAGGGTCTTCTGCAGCGCGGCGATCAGCTCATCCGTCGTCTCGGTGGTGATATAGAGCCCACCCGTCTGCTCGGGGAGGCAGCGCGTGGCATAGCGAGCCGGCATGCCGCTGGTGTGCGCCGTCATATAGCCGATGACGTGAACGGTGATATCCGCGCTTTCGCTCTTGAGCATCTGCGCCAGAGCGCAGGGATTGCCGCCGCACGTCTCCTCGCCGTCGGTCAGTAGCACGGTGACCGCCGGCCGTTCGCGATACTTCAGCACTTTGGCGGCTTCCTGCACTGCGGCGGTGAGCGGCGTCTGCCCGTAGGGCTGCACCTTGTCGAGCTCGGCCATGATGGCCTTGGCGGAGTTGCGTGCGGGGGCGAGCCTCAATTCGATATTGGCGCACGAGTCCTTTGCGTGCGCGCCGGGCCCGAACACGACGAGCCCCAGGTTGCGGACGGGAGCAACGGACGGCAGCACCTGCCGCAGTGCCTGCCGCACCTTATCCATCCGCGTTGTCGTCATTTCGCCGAAGCCCGGACCCGCCATGGAGCCCGACGAATCGAACACCAGGATGGCGTCCTTGGTGCAGGCCGGCTGCTCTGTCTCCTCCGCTTGCGCGGCGGTCGGGACGGCGCCCAGCAGGCCGGCAAGCAGCATCCAGACCCGCCACCGCTTGCATGCAAGCGGCGCTCCACGCCGCCCCGGGGGCGGCTCGTTCAAGGGACGACTTCGAAGGTTTTCGGGTCGAAGCTGTAGCGTGATTTCTGCACGTAGTTGCCGTCCTCGAGCACCGGCACCTTGTGCACGCGCACCTCCTTGACGGAAATCTTTCCGTCCTTCTCCTCAAGCCAGAAATCGATGTCGTAGTACTCGTCCGTCGACCCCTGCTTGCGGAAATCCGAGCAGGCAAAAAAACGGCCGTCCTCCTTGAGGCGCCGCACCGGCTGATGCAGTCCAATAAAGTCGAGGTCGAGAACCTCGCCGGTCTTATCGTCCTTCAGCTTGAAGACGCCGCTATTGCCCGCTCGCTCGCTGAGGACGTGCTCCTCGATTGCCGACATGACCTCCCAGCCGCGCTTGGTCTCGGATTTACCCGGGTGCTCGGAAGCTGGGATCCACCACCACGGCTTGGGCTGCCGGGTCATCGTGATCCACTTCTCCCCCTCCTTTTTCGGCGCCTTGAACACGCGAACGTCCATCAAGGTGAGCTTGCCGTCTTTGGGGCGAACCCAGAAATCGACGAGATACTTCTTCGCGGCATCATCCTTGGCGTGAAAGATCACGTCGGGAAAAAATCCGTAGCCATCGAGCGTGCGCGTGAAATCGACCTTGTCGTAGACGAGGGGAATGGTCTGCCCCGTCACGGCATCGTTCAGCGAATAGATGCCGCCGTTCTTCTCGGAAGCGGCTTTGATCAGCCCGTCGACAAACGCCTGGGCATCTTCGCCGGTGAAGTGCCCCATGCCGCTTTCGGTGTTCTCGAAATCGCTGGCGGCGAAGCGCTCCTTCGCCTTCTGCAAGTTGGCGACTGGGTCGCTGATAAAGGATGACTTCGCTTGCTCGGTGTTGAAGCAGTACGTCTTGTCATCCTTGCGCCACGTCACCGAACACTTCGTCTGGATATGTTTCCCCTCGGCCAAGGCCATTGCGCAGGCGCCGCCGAACTCGGCGGTCGCCGGATCGACTTGCGCCCGTGCGGCGAGCGGAAGCGTACACACCAGCAGCAAGACTAACGCGGCTCGCAGCCGCACTCCTTGCGACAAGCGCCTATTGTCTGACAGCATGGCCCGGCTACGCATGAAGCACCTCGCTCAATGTTGCGACCCGCGTGCAGCGGCTCAACGCCGATGACGGGCTGCTATTGCACCATCACCTTGCGGCCTTCTGGATCCTTCGCCTCGCCGGCCTGTAGATCGCCGCAGCTCGGCGCCACGTACTTGCCTTCTTGCAGAATGGTGCGTTTGACGGAGACCGGTTGACCGCGAGCAGCGCCCGACGTCGTGCTCTCGATCTTGACGGCGAACGCCGTCTGGAAGTCGCCGCTCATTTCGGTGTGGCTCTTCACCGTGCGCTGATCGTAGGCGCACGCGGCGTCAACCGTCGTCGTGCCGTTGACCTTCTTGACTTCGTAGGTCGAGCAATTGGCGCGATGCTCCGCCCCGCTGGCCAGTACGGTCTTCTTTTCCATCTCCGCCTCGATGCACATGGTGAGAACCGTCTGGCGCGGTCCCTTCCCCTCGTCCATGGCCGTCGTCAGTTGCCACTGCCCCGCCTTGCGCAAAGGCAGGTCGAGGGCTTCCTCGGCAGCGACCGGCGCGGCCGCCGCCAAACATGCCGCCGTGGCGGTCACCAGAATGAATGTCGCTAGACGTTGCATAACCTCTCCGATCGTTTCTAGAGTTCGGGGCGAGTGGAGCGGCGTTTCCTAAGCCGCCGCTCCTACGGGTCCCGGGCCTACCAGTGGCGGCGCTCGGGACCACCACCGAACTTGGTGCGGACCCAGGCGATGATTTTCCAGATATCCTGGTCGCTATCGATCAGCTCGCCGAACGGCGGCATCGGACCCACGACGCCCTCGGAGCCCTTGCGCACGTAGCCCTGCTTTTGCAGGTCCTGACTGCCCAGCGTAATCAGCCGGAACAGCGTGTCGTCGATATCGCCGTAGACCCAGACGGTGTTGGTCAACGGCGGACACATGCCGCCACCGCCGCCGCCGCCGTGGCAGCCGTTGCAGCTTTTGCCGAAGTACAGCTTCTTGCCCTGCTCGATCGCCTCGGGGTTGTCGGTGTACGGGTTCTTGAGCGTGCCCTTCGGCGACGCGGCGACGCGCTCCAAAGGCTTCATCGGCTTCGTCAGCTCTTCGCGCTCGGCGGCCGTAAGAGGTTCCGCCTTGACGCCGCCCACTATCACGACCGGAGCCGCGGCGCCCGCTGCCGGAGCCGGGGCACCGGCTGCCGGCGGCGCACTATCGGCCGCCAGAATTGGCTGCGCACAGGCGATAACGGCACCGACGGCGAGAGCGGTGGCTACCTTGAGAAGTGACATTTGCATCAACATTCCAGTTCCATTCCCCCGGGTTCAGTTGACGATGCCGGAAGCGGCGCCTCCGATATCGTAGTGCGGTTCTGTCGCCGCTTTGTGTGTCGTCAGGACTTCGAACGTTCTGTCCTCATGAGCGTGTGAAAGAGCTGCGGATCAGATCCGCTGTCCTTTCCACGCCAAGCTTGCTCTTGATCTTGCTGCACGCATTGGCGACGGTCTTGTAGGAGACGCCGGTCGCCGTCGCGATTTCGCCGAGCGATTTCCCGATGCCCAGGAGGCGGAGTATTTCGGTCTCGCGCAGCGTCAGCTGGCGCATAGGGTCGTCGGTCACCTGCCGGCCGAAGGCGAGCTCATCGGCAATTCCACTCTCGACGTAGCGACCGCCCTCGGCGACGCGATCGATGGCCGTCACCAGCTCGCCGGCGCCAGCCCCTTTGCTGACGTAGCCGCGCGCGCCCATCTGCAAAGCGCGCGCCGCATACAGCGGCTCGGCGTGCATGCTGAAGACGACCACGCGCACCTTGCTGTTATCCTTCAGCATGCGGCGCAGAAGTTCCAGCCCGCCGGCCCCGGGAAGGTTGAGGTCGAGCACGACGAGGTCGGGGCGCTCGCGCTTGAGCACCACGAGCGCTTCCTGCTCGCTCGCGGCCTCGCAGAGTTCGACGTCCCGTAAGTCCAGCAGGAGACGGCGGATGCCTTCGCGAACCACGACGTGATCGTCGACGATCAGTATCTTCATTGTCCAATCGCCCCCTGCGCTGAATGTTTCGCCGCGTGCGCGATCCCGGCGGCGTCGATCGATGCCGGCAAGCGCGCCGAGACTATGACGCCCTTTCTGTCCGTTCGATTGCCGACCTCGAGGCTGCCGTCGAGCGCCGCAACCCGCTCGCGCATGCCGACAATGCCGTAGCGATTGGAATTGTCGGGCGACGACAGGCCGCGCCCGTCGTCGCGGACGTCCACGGCAATCGTGCCGTCCGGCTCGCTGCGCACGACAATCTCAACAGTCGTCGGCCTGCCGTGGCGCACCGCATTGCTCAGGCTTTCCTGCACGATGCGATAGATCGTGCGATCGATGGCATCGCCGAAGCTCTCCTCGGTCACGTCGACGCGAAATGCCAAGCCGGGGTGATGGACGCGCCAGAAAGCGGTGAGATTGTCGATGGCGTGGGCGAGACCGACATCGAGCAGCACGGCGGGGCGCAGACGCGCCAGGATGTCCCGCACGTGCCTCTGCATCTGCCCGACCGAATCGCGGATGAGGCCGGCGCGCTCCGAGATCTTGGCGTACCGCCCGTCGTTGTTCAGTTGCTCGATCGAGACAGCATCGACATCGACGGCGAACAGCAGCGGCCCGATTTCATCGTGCAGGTCGCGGGCGAGGTCGGCGCGTTCTTCGTCCTGCACCGTCGTGAGCTGGTCCTGCAGACGCTGGCTCTTCGACTCGGCGCGGGCAAGACGCTCCACCATCTCGTTGAAGCCGTGGCAGAGACGCATGAGCTCAAGCGGTGCGCGCTCGCTCATGCGCTGCCGGTAATCGCCGTTGCCGACATTGGAGAACGCGGCCGTCAGGTCGAGCAAAGGCCGGATCGCGCTACCGAGGCTCCAATAGAGAAGCACAACGACAAGCAAGCAGAACAGCGCCAGCACCGACAGGATCAAGGTGACGTCAGACCAGACCTCGGCGGCCTCGTTGTGGGCATCCGTCTGCAGCACGATGCGCCCGAACCCGTCGAATGCGCTCGGAAGCTCGACCTGCTGCACCTTGGGTGCGCCTACGAGGAAGCGGTAGAACCAGCCGGGCACCGATTGCTCGGGGCTGGCGAGCAGCGATGTCTGCACCGTCTTGTTGCCGATGATCAGCGAGGCGCGCAGGTGGCGGTCGCCGTTGAAGTCGGCGACCAGCAGCTCAAGACGGCGGCGTGGGTCGACGGCTTCCTCCGCGTCGTCCACCGCGTTGTGCGCGATGCGGCCGCCGACATCGATCGCCGCGCGCATCTCGGTCTCGATCTTCGCCACGGCGTGCCAGTACGTGAACGCGGCGCCGGCCGTCAGGCTTATCACCAGCGTCAAGGCGATGGAGAGGACCAGGCGGCTGCGCAACGACAACTGCCACGGCAGCTTCAAGGTGAGCGACGTCCAGAAATGGCCGTCCGTGCGGGCAACGTCGTTGAGCGCACCCGCTATCGAGCTCCGTTTCCGTGCCGATGGTGCGCCCGTCTTCATGGCTTGATCGCGATGCCCCACGGCAGGCGCCCGACGGGAACCGAGCGTTCGGCCCTGAGGGTCGCGACGTCGATGATCGTCACGTCATTGGTGAGTCCATTGGCGGCGTAGAGCTTCGAGCCGTCGGGCGACAACTCCATGTGCCAGGGACGCTGGCCGACGAGGATGTAGTTGGTGACCACCAGCTTCTCGACGTCGATGACCGCGATGCGGTTGGCGCGGCCGAGGGCGACGAACCCGTGCTTGCCGTCTTTGGAGAAGCGGATGCCGAGCGGCTGGATCAGCTCGGAGCGCACGCCCTCGATCTCGAAACCGATCTTCTTGGTGACCTTGAATGTCGCCGCGTCGATGACGGCCAGCGTCCCGCCGACCTCCGACGTCACCCAGAAGCGCTTGCCATTATCCTCGTAGAGAACGGCGCGCGGGCGGGTATCGACGAGCACGTTGGCAATCAGCTTCAGGCTGGCCGTGTCGATGACGTGCGCCATGCTGGTCGATTCCGACGTCGCCACGGCGTGGCGGCCGTCCGGGCTGAAAGCGATGCCCTCCGGCTCGATGCCGACGGGTATCTCTGCCTCAGCCTTGCCCGAGACGAGATCGACCACCGAGATCATGGCGTCGTCCTCGTTGGCGATGAAGATGCGCTTGCCGTTCGGCTCGACCTCGAGGTACTCGGGGTCGGCGAGGGTCGGTATGCTGCGCACGACCTCCAGCTTGGTGGTGTCGACGACGTCGATGGCGTCGTCATCGCCGACGCAAACCAGGACCGACTTGAAGTCCGGCGTGATGCGGATACCGCGTGGACGCCTGCCGACCTTTATGACCTTGACGAGCTTCATGGTGCCGCCGTCGAGTACGGTGACGGTGTTGTCCTTCTCGTTGCTGATGAACAGCTGATAGGCGCCAGCGGGCGTCGCGAGGACGACGGCC
>JBDTOR010000118.1:0-7817 GCA_039933175.1 Hyphomicrobium sp.
TGGACGCGGTCCGGCGGCGCATGACCGTCCAAAAACGCCTTGATATTGATGATGACTTTCTCGCCCATGTCGATGCGGCCCTCGACTGTGGCCGAACTCATGTGCGGCAGCGCCACGACGCGTTCCGAGTGGAGTATCTTGGGATTGACCGCCGGCTCGTGCTCGAACACATCAAGACCCGCGCCCGCGATGGCCCCGGCCTCGATCAGGCGAGCCAACTCATTCTCGTCGATGACCTCGCCGCGCGACGTGTTGACGATGTAGGCGGACGGCTTCAACAGCCGCAGCCGCCGCGCGGAGAGCAGGTGGTACGTGCCGGGGGTATGCGGGCAGTTGACGGAGACGATATCGACCCGCGTCAGCATCTGGTCGAGGCTCTCCCAGTAGGTTGCCTCGAGCTCCTTCTCGACGTCCAGCCCAACACGGCGGCGGTTATGATAGTGAATCTGCAGACCGAACGCCTTGGCGCGCTTGGCGACGGCCTGGCCGATGCGGCCCATACCGATGATGCCGAGACGCTTGCCGTAAATGCGGTGCCCGAGCATCCAGGTCGGCGACCAGCCGCTCCAGGTGTTCTTCTGATCCCGCAAGTAAGCGGCACCCTCGACCAGCCGGCGCGGGACCGCGAGGATCAGCGCCATGGTCATATCGGCGGTATCCTCGGTAAGGACGCCGGGTGTATTGGTGACCGTAATGCCCCGGTTGCGGGCGGTGTCGAGGTCGATGTTGTCGACCCCGGTGCCGAAGTTAGCGATAAGGCGAAGTTGCGGGCCGGCCTGGGAAATCACCGCCCGATCGATGCGATCCGTGACGGTGGGGACCAAAACGTCGGCGATCTTCAGGGCCTCGGCGATCTGGCTCGGCGTCAACGGCGCGTCGTCGACGTTGAGCCGGGCATCGAACAGCTCGCGCATGCGGGTCTCGACGACATCGGGCAGCTTGCGCGTGACAATGACGATCGGCTTTCGGGCACTGTTCGGCATCGGGGGTAGCTGTCGCCTCTTGCGATGGTGGGACGCTCTGGGGGGGAACCCGGACGAATGTCGCTTCTCGTTCAGGCAGGTCTAACAGAACGCCATTGCGATGACAAAGTGCGGGATTTCTTCTCCGCCACGGGGAGGGCAGACTGCCCCCGGGTCTTAAAGGGCCGGCCAACCGATCCTAAGTGAGCTGCCGCAGCTGGGGCGAGAGGAATTCGAATGCAGGTCACGGCGGCGGGCTTTCTTCCGCGCTTGCTCCTTGCCGCGGTGGCATGCGCGATCGCGACGCTTGCCGCAGCGCAACCGGGGTCGGCTGTTGCCGGCGCCAGCGGATTGCCGCTTCCGCGCTTCGTCAGCCTCAAGTCCGACCGCGTCAACATGCGAAACGGACCGGGCACTGACTACCCCACCGCCTGGGTATACCGCCGCGCAGGCTTGCCGCTCGAAGTGATCAAGGAGTTCGAAGGCTGGCGGCAGGTACGCGACGCCGACGGCGCCGCCGGCTGGGTCTTGCAGTCGTTCCTCTCCGGGCGCCGCACGGCTCTGGTGCTCCCTTGGGAGATCAAGGCCGGAACGGCTGTGCCGAAGGTGGCGCTGCGCCGCGACGACAGCGAGCGCGCCCGTGCCGTCGCGATGATCGAAGCCGGCGTCATCGCCAACCTGGCGTCGTGCGACGGCCGTTGGTGCAGCGTGAATATCGACAAGTTCCACGGGTACATCGAGCAGAAGAAGCTCTGGGGCGTCTACGAGGGCGAGGTTATCAACTAGCCTTCACGCACGCCGCCCTGTTCAATCCTTCTTGGGCACCAGTCGGACCACGACATCGATGTGCGTGATGCTCATGCCCTCGGGCGGCTCGGGTACGCCGTCGACGCGAATGGCGTGGCCGGGTATGTCGCGCAGCTCGCCCTCTTCCTCGATGAAGAAGTGGTTGTGGTTCGACGTGTTGGTGTCGAAGTACGCCTTCGCGCCGTTGATCGCCAGCTCGCGCAGCAACCCGGCACGCTTGAACTGGTGCAGCGTGTTGTAGACGGTCGCCAGCGAGACATGGTGGCCGACACCGACTGCCTCGGCGTGCAGGGATTCTGCCGTCACATGCCGGTCGTCGCCTTCGAACAGCAGGGTGCCCAGAGCCAGGCGCTGGCGCGTCGGCCGCAGCCCTGCCTTGCGCAGGATCTGAGAGACGCCCCGAGAAGCCTTGCCGTCTTTGGGCAATCCGGAAATGCTGTTCGTCATCTGCTCGCGCTGTTGGAGGGCCGTTTGCCGCCGGTGATAGTACCCCAACGCGGGGCGGCCAGTTCAAGCTGACACCAGATGTATACTATAGGCAGCAAGGCGAAAGCCCGCAACTCAACGCTCTGGCGGGCAGTTGGTCACAAGGTCGCCGTTTACGCCCGGCGGACCCTTTTGAACACCATACGACTGTGTTAGGAACCCCCCGCTGGGCGAAAGCCGCCACAGGCGTTCGCGACCGAGGGCTAGCGTAGACATCATGACAGAACGCCGCACGAGCTTCGAATTCGAGGATCTTCTTGCGTGCGGACGCGGTGAGCTGTTCGGCGCCGGCAACGCCCAATTGCCACTGCCGCCGATGCTGATGTTCGACCGCATCTCGCTTGTTTCCGAGACCGGCGGCCAGCATGGCAAGGGCCAGATCGCGGCGGAACTGAAGGTTGCGGGCAACGACCGGCTCGACTGGTTCTTCAAATGCCACTTCGAGGGCGACCCGGTGATGCCGGGGTGCCTCGGCCTTGACGCCCTGTGGCAGATGACGGGCTTCTTCCTGGGCTGGCTTGGCGCCCCCGGTCGCGGCCGGGCGCTCGGTGTCGGCGAAGTCAAGTTCTCCGGCATGGTGGTGCCGACGACGGCGCACGTCGAGTACATCGTCGACCTCAAGCGGGTCATCCTGCGCAAGCTCAAGCTCGCCATCGGCGACGGCGTCATGAAGGCCGACGGCCAGGTGATCTACACGGCAACCGATCTGCGTGTCGGCCTGTTCGAAAGTGGCGATACGGCGGCGGCGCTCAGTCCTTGATCTTGATGGCTTTTCGTGCTCGCTTCCGCCGGGTGCCGAATTGCGCGTGAAGTTATATGCTTCCGGTTGAGGCAAAGAGGATGGGTGGATGAGACGTGTCGTCGTCACGGGCATGGGCATTGTTTCCTCGATCGGAAACAACAGCCAGGAAGTGCTCGCGTCTCTCCGCGAGGCGAAGTCGGGGATCGTGCGCGCCGAAAAATATGCCGAGCTCGGTTTTCGCTGCCAAGTGCACGGCGCTCCTAATATCGACTGGGAATCGCAAGTTCCGCGCAAGCCGCGCCGCTTCATGGGCGACGGCGTCGGCTGGAACTATATTGCGATGGAGCAGGCGATCCGGGACGCCGGCCTGGAAGAAAAAGACGTCATCAATGAGCGCACCGGCATCATCATGGGCGCGGGTGGCCCGTCGACGCGCGCCATCGTGGCTGCCGCCGACGTGACGCGCGAAAAGGATCCGCGCAAGGTCGGTCCCTTCGAGGTGCCGAAGGCCATGTGCTCGGGACCGTCGGCCGCGCTCGCCACCAGCTTCCAGATCAAGGGCGTCAACTACTCCATCGCCTCGGCCTGCTCGACGTCCGCACACTGCATCGGCAACGCCGCCGAGATCATCCAGTGGGGCAAGCAGGACATCATGTTCGCGGGTGGCTGCGAGGAACTCGACTGGACGCTGTCGGTGCTGTTCGACGCCATGGGCGCCATGTCGTCGAGGTTCAACGATACGCCCGCGAAGGCCAGCCGTGCCTATGACAAGAACCGCGACGGCTTTGTCATCGCCGGCGGCGCGGGCGTCGTCGTGCTGGAGGAATACGAGCACGCCAAAGCGCGCGGAGCCCGTATTTATGGTGAGGTCGCCGGCTACGGCGCCACCTCCGACGGCTTCGACATGGTCGCCCCGTCAGGCGAGGGCGCCGTGCGCTGCATGCAGCTGGCCATGAAGGGCATGGACGGCAAAGGCATTGGCGAGAAGATCGACTATATCAACCCGCACGGCACCGGCACGCCCATCGGGGACCTGCGCGAGATCGAGGCGATCCGCAAGGTGTTCAACAGCGGGGACGTGCCCAAGATCGCCGCCACCAAGTCGCTGACCGGCCACTCGCTCGGCGCCGTCGGCGTCCAGGAGGCCATCTTCTCCCTGCTCATGATGAACAACGGATTCATCTGTGAGAGCGCCAACATCGAGGAACTCGATCCCGACTTCGCCGATGTGCCCATTGTGCGCGAACGTATTGATAACGTTAGCCTTAACTGCGTGATGTCGAACAGCTTCGGCTTCGGCGGCACCAATGCCACGCTCGTTTTTCGCCGCGTGAACGGCTAGAAACGGCCGATCACCGGCTGTCCTACCGGGAACAGCCTCCCGGCGCAAAACGGCTATGAACGCGGGCGGTCGCTTCTGGCCGCCAACATACATTCTAAGGAACGACAGGAACTCCGATGACCGAGATCGATCTAGCCACACCCGGCCCGATCATGGCTGGCAAGCGTGGGCTCATCATGGGCGTCGCCAACGAGCGATCGATCGCCTGGGGCATCGCGCGCATCCTCGCCGGCCAGGGCGCGAAACTCGCCTTCACCTATCAGGACGGCGCCTTCGGCCGCCGCGCGCTGCCGCTCGCCCAGCAACTCGGCTCGGAGATCATCGAGCCGGCCAACGTACTCGACCTCGACAGCGTCGACCGCGTCTTCGCCCGCATCAAGGAAAGCTGGGGCGGCCTCGATTTCGTCGTGCACGCGCTCGCCTTTTCCGACCCACGCGAGCTGTCGGGCCGCTACGTCAACACCACGCGCGAGAACTTCACCAACACCATGGTGATCTCGTGCTTCTCCTTCACCGAGATCGCCAAGCGCGCCATTCCGCTGATGCAGAACGGCGGCTCGCTGCTTACCTTGAGCTACGGCGGCTCCACCAAATCGGTACCCTCGTACAACGTGATGGGCGTTGCCAAGGCTGCCCTCGAAGCATCCGTGCGCTACCTCGCGGCCGACCTCGGCCCGCAGGGCATTCGCGTCAACGCGCTGTCGGCCGGCCCGATGCGCACGCTTTCAGGCGCCGGCGTTTCGGATGCCCGCGTGATCTTCAACTACCAGAAAGAGCACGCGCCGCTGAAGCGCACGCCGACCCTCAACGAGGTTGGCGGCTCGGCGCTATATCTGCTGTCCGACATGTCGGGCGCGGTAACCGGCGAGGTGCATTTCGTCGATTGCGGATATTCCACGGTCGCCATGCCGAGCCTCGACGCACTGAAGCAGCTCGAAAGCGATACCGCCGCTGCGGTCCCGGGCGGACGCTCGCCGTCGGAAGCCGCCGAGTAGACTTCCCATCTTGACGGGGGCGACGATGGCGGCTCAAACACGCGCATGATCGGCGTCTTCGATTCCGGCCTGGGCGGACTGACGGTGCTTCGCGCGCTCGTCGATCGCTTTCCCGACAACGAATTCCTCTACCTGGGCGATCACGCCCACGTGCCGTACGGCAACCGCTCGTCGGCGGAGGTCATCGACCTGACGCGCACCTGCGTCGAAGCCCTGTTCGGCCGTGGCTGCAAGCTCGTGCTGCTCGGCTGCAATACTGCCACCGCCGTCGCCGCCCGGCATCTGCAGCAGAATTGGCTGCCGGCTAGTCCGTGGCGTGGCCACAACATACTCGGCATCGTGGCGCCCACCGTCGAGGCGGCGACGCAGACGCCGTGGGCGGTTTCGAGCCCGCAGTACCCGCAGAAATACAATACCGACCTTATCGCGGTGTTCGGCACGACCCGCACGATCAACTCGGACGCCTACCCCGAAGAGATTCGCAAACGCTGCCCGCGCGTCACCGTCGTGCAGCAGATCTGCTCGCAGCTTGCCGGCGCCATCGAGGACGAAGCGCCGGAGACGGAGCTGGAGCGCCTCGTCGAAGAGGGCGTACGAGGCGTTTTGGAGCAGACCAACGGGGCCCCGCCGCACCGGGCGATCCTGGGTTGCACCCACTTCCCGCTAGTCGAGCATCTGTTCCGCCGGCACCTGCCGCCGTTCACCCGCATCCTGTCGCAGCCCGAGGTCGTCGCCGACAGCCTCGAGGACTATCTCGCGCGCCGGCCGCACTATCTGGAGGGCGACCGCGGCCATAGCCTGACGCTGCTGACGACGGGCGAACCGGCGCTGATCAACCAGCGGGCGCGCGTGTTCTGGCCGGAGGTGGCGCGCTTCGAGTTGGCGGCGGCCTGACTTGGGTCAAGGCTCGATTAACGCCATGCCGTTCATATATTAGGGCTCCCGCCGTCGAGGATCCCGATATGGCCGATAAGCACGCCGCCGACACCATGCACGCTCACTCTCATGGCCATGGGCATGGCCATGGCGATGGTGGCGATTGCTGCGCGGGCAAAAAGCAACAAGACGCCGCGCTGACGCTCGCCAAGGATCCGGTGTGCGGGATGAGCGTCGATCCCCACAACGCCAAGCATCGCGCCGAGCACGGCGGGCGCCCGTACTATTTCTGCTCCGCCGGCTGCCGCACCAAGTTCGTCGCCGACCCGCAGAAGTACCTCGCCAAGGAGACGACGCCGGCAAAGCCTGTCGCTCCCGGCACGATCTACACCTGTCCGATGCACCCGCAGATCCGCCAAGTCGGCCCGGGCTCATGCCCGATCTGTGGCATGGCGCTGGAGCCGCTCGAATTCAGCACGGACATGGTGCCGAACGTCGAGCTCATCGACATGCGGCGGCGCTTCTGGATTGCCTTGGCGCTGACCGTGCCGGTGTTCGTGCTCGAGATGGGCAGCCATCTGTTCGGCTGGGACCACGTGATCCCGGGCTCGATATCGAACTGGGTGCAGCTCATCCTGGCGACGCCCGTGGTGCTTTGGGCGGGCGCGCCGTTCTTTGCGCGCGGCTATCGCTCGGTGCTGACGCGCAACCTCAACATGTTCACGCTGATCGCGCTCGGCACCGGCGCTGCCTACACCTACAGCGTCGTGGCGACATTGCTGCCCGGCATTTTCCCCGCCGCGCTGCAGGGCCACGACGGCTCGGTGCCGGTGTACTTCGAGGCCGCCGCCGTCATCACCGTACTGGTGCTGCTCGGCCAGGTGCTTGAATTGAAGGCGCGCGAGAGCACCGGTGGCGCCATCCGTGCCTTGCTGGACCTCGCTCCAAAGACGGCGCGGCGCATCGCGGGCGACGGCAGCGAGAGCGAAATCCCGCTCGACCAGGTCGTTATCGGCGAGCGGCTGCGCGTGCGCCCGGGCGAGAAGATCCCCGTCGACGGCAAGGTGGTCGAAGGGCGCAGCGCAGTCGATGAGTCCATGGTGACCGGCGAATCCATGCCGGTGACCAAGACCGTCGGCGACAGCGTCATCGGCGGCACCATCAATCAGAGCGGCGCGCTGATCATCGAGGCTCAGCGCGTCGGTCGCGACACCATGCTGGCGCGCATCGTGGCGCTCGTGTCGGAGGCACAGCGCAGCCGCGCGCCGATCCAGCGCTTGGCCGATGCGGTGGCCGGCTGGTTCGTGCCGGCCGTCATCCTCACCGCCGTCATCGCCTTCGCAGCCTGGATGACCTGGGGGCCGGAGCCGCGCTTTTCCTACGCGCTCGTGGCGGCCGTCGCGGTGCTGATCATCGCCTGCCCGTGCGCCCTCGGCTTGGCGACGCCGATGTCGATCATGGTCGGCGTCGGGCGCGGCGCCGAAAACGGCGTGCTGGTCAAGAACGCCGAGGCGCTCGAACGGCTGGAAAAGGTCGACACCCTTGTCGTCGACAAGACGGGAACACTCACCGAGGGACGCCCTGCAGTGACGGCCGTCGTTGCGGCG
>JBDTOR010000119.1:0-7772 GCA_039933175.1 Hyphomicrobium sp.
ACGTCCGACCCTCAGATTCGTAGTCTGATGCTCTATCCAGCTGAGCTACGGGCGCTTGCTGCGTTTTGGGGCCACGCAGGGGCCTAAGCAATCCGGCGAGCTGAACGCCTCACCGAAGCTCGCCACTACTAATGGCTGGAACCGGACAGCGCAAGGCCCTTGGCGCACCTACGCACGGTCGTCCGGCGGGGCGGCCGGCTGTCCCTTTCGATCGGGCTCATCGTGTCCGTGATGCACGCCGCGGTCGGGGATGTCGAACTGGAAGGCGGCGCCTTTCGCCGTGTCGAGTAGCCGCACATGGCCGCCGTGCACCGCGACGATCTCGGCGGCGATGGCGAGCCCCAGTCCGGTGCCGCCCTTGCGCTGCGAGCCGGTGAACGCCTCGAACAGGTGCTCGCGGGCCTTCTGCGGCACGCCCGGTCCGGTGTCGCGCACCTCGACGAGCACGCGCCGGCCTTCGCGCCAGGCCCGCACGCGGATCTCGCCGTGCGGCGCGTCGGGACCGCCTTCGATGGCTTCGATCGCATTGCGCACGAGGTTGGAGAGGATGCGGAACAGATGATCGCGGTCGGCGTCAATGCGCAGCGTGTCGTCGATGTCCAGCACCCAGTCGAGGCTGCCCTCGCGCGGCAAACCCAGAGCCTCGCCGACCTCCTCGACCAGCGGTTTCAGCGGCAGCAGCTCGCGCCGCGGCGCCGCTTCCTCGGCGCGCCCGAAGCGCAGCGTGTCGTTGCAGAAGTTGATGGCGCGATCGAGCGAGGCGATGAGCTTGGGGGCAAAGCGCTGCACCGTTGGATCGGGGATGGCGGTCAGGCGATCCGACAGCAGCTGGGCGTTGGCCAGCATACCGCGCAGGTCGTGGTTGATCTTGCTCACGGCGAGGCCGAGCTGCGCCAGACGCGTTTTCTGCAGCAGCGCACCCGAAAGCTGACGCTGCATCTCGCCCAGCTCGCGCTCGGCGACGCCGATCTCGTCGTGGCGGCTGGAAGGCACGATGATGCGCGCCGGATCTTCGGGATCCTGCCGGAACTGCACCATGGCACGCGTAATGCGCATCATCGGGCGGACCAGCAGGCGGCTGAGTGCGAAATAGACGAGCGCCGCCGTGGCCAGCGAGATGACGATGGAGACGCCGAGAATATTCAAGGCGTAGGAACGCAACGCCGCCTTCAGCGGCGCCTCCGGCATGACGATCTCGACGAGGTCGTCGGGGTCGTCGCCGATACTGCCGAGCACCCGGATGGTGCGCCCGTCCCGCGCGAAGAACACGGCGATGCCATCGCCGATCTGCTCAAGCCGTAGCGCGATGCTCTCCCACAAACTCTCCGGGCGCTGTCGTAAGTCGTAGTGCGCATCGATGGTCATCTGCGGGTCGACAGGGAGCACCAAGCGACGCACGCCCTGCCGGCGCGAGGCAATAGCCTTCACCTGCGCGGTGCGCAGCATCTCCGCGCGCAGCCCCGAGGGGACATCGCCGCCGGGAAAGCCTTCGGCGGCAAGCGTCGCGAGCTGCGCCGCGGTGAGGCGCTCGTTCAGCCAGTCGACGCGAAACGTCGAGACCGACGGCAGGAAGATCAGCACCTCGGCGAGAAGTACGAACCCACCCGTCAGCATCAGTAGCTTTGACGGCAGCCCAAGGTCGCGCCAATTGCTGCGATACTTTTCGGCCCATTTCGGCACGCTGAGCCGCGACCAATGCTCGGCCAGTGTTAACCGCCGCGTTTCGCTTTTGTTGTCGCGGAGCACACGCTTCCTCTCGCCTAGTGTCCCGATTCCGAAGTTCGCCGGAGTTCTCTACTCGTACCTGGAGCGAACTTCGGAATCATAAGGGACACTAGAATCATAGACTTGCCAGTGTGATTCAGATCGAGAAATTCGCTCGGTACCTCGCCGCTGATGATGGCAAATTTCTCGATCATGACACTAGCCCGGCCCTAACCGAACTTAGCAAGGAAGTTTATCACCTTGCGCAAGCGGGAATTGGAGGGCGCCGTCGCATAATAGCTGGAAGCGGCGCGTTTGTTGATCTCCGAGAGGGTCGGATAGGGCGAAATCCATCCGGACATGGCATTGAGGCCCAGCCCCTGCGAGATGGCCAGTGACCACATCTGAACGAGTTCGCCGGCCTGGGCCCCGACGATCCCGGCGCCCAGGATCTTGCCATCGCGCGCTGTCAGCACCTTGACGTGGCCATCGGTCTGGCGTTCGGCCTGGGCCCGGTCGTTCTCGCGGTAGGGCCAGCGCAGGACGTTGATTTTGCCAGCCCGCTTCACGGCTTCGGCCTCCGATAGCCCGACGTAGGCGAGCTCGGGATCGGTGAAGGTCACGCGTGGGATCATGCGGGCGTCGACGCGGGCCGGTGCATGGAACAAGGCGCGGCGGATGACGATGCCGGCGTGGTAGTCGGCGAGCTGGGCATAGGGCGCCGCTCCCGTGACCTCGCCGATGGCGAACACGCGCCGGTTGGACGTCTTGAGGCCGCGTCCCACCTTGATGCCGTTCGCGTCATAGCGGATACCCGCCGCCTCGAGGCCAAGCTCGCTCACCGACGGTTTGCGCCCTGTGCAGAGCAAGAGGTGGCTACCTTCGACGACGTGCCTCTCCCCGCCGACGCTGACGTTGACGCGCACACGGCCGAGACCGCCTTCGACGCCTTCAACTGTTGCGTCCTCGTGCACGCCGATGCCTTCCGAAGCCAGCGCCTCGAGCACCACGCGCGATAGCTCGGGATCCTCGCCGTCCAGCGCCTTGCCGGGCGCCAGCACCATGACGCGCGAGCCGAGCCGGCTGTGGCTCTGCGCCAACTCCAGCGCGTACGAGCCGCCGCCGATGATGATGAGGCTGTGCAACCTTTCCTGGTTGTCGAAGATGGTTTCGTTGGTGAAGTAGGGGACGCCGTCGAGGCCGGGGATGGCCGGAATGGACGGCGATGATCCTGTCGCGATGACGAAACGCCGGGCCCTGATCCGATATTCGCCGGCGACGACCGTCTTCTTGTTGATGAAGCGTCCGGCGGCACGAATGACCCGCACGCCGAGGGCGGCGAAACGCTCGGCCGCGAAGTTCGGCTCCAACGTGCTGATGACGCTTCGCACGTGCGCGTTGACCGACCGCGGATCGACCTCGGGGTCGCGGCCGACTATGCCGAACGTGCCGGCCGTGCGCATGGCATGCGCGCGATTGGCCACCGCGCCCATGGCGCGTGCGGGAACGCAGCCGTAGTTCAGCGCGTCGCCGCCGAGCTTATGGCGCTCGATGAGCACGACCCCGCGGCCAAAGGCAGCTGCGGCCGCGGCGACGGCGAGGCCGCCCGGGCCGGCCCCGATGATGCAGATGTCCGTGGCGATGTTCTCGCTCTCGGCGTCCGTCCCTGTCCGGGGCAGCGCCTCCTGCGGCTTAGATGCCGACATTGCCATGCTCAATCCCCCATTCGCCCGCGCCGGCGGCGTGTGGCGCATTGAACCCACCGCGTCACGCGCCCGATTGAAACGGTATAGAACGGGTTTGCCATTTCCGGCCGCCCGGTGCATCAGCCTTGGTGGCTGCGGCCGTGGATTAACCGCAAAATGGCGCTCGTTGACTTGCCCGCGGCCACCTCGTATAAGCCCGCCAATCCTTAGATCATGGGGCCCTGCCGAGCGACCGCGAGGTTGGCAGAGTTCCATAATTTCGCGACGGGCACTGGAGCTGTATCGTGAAGCGCACTTATCAACCGAGCCGGCTCGTCCGCAAGCGTCGCCACGGCTTCCGCAAGCGCATGCTGACCACAGGCGGCGTCCGCGTGATCAATCGCCGCCGCGCCAAGGGCCGCAAACGCCTATCGGCGTAAAGCGGGTGCGCATACCCCTTCGGCGAGCCGCCGCGGGGTGCGGCCCTGAACGGGCAGGAAACCTGCGCCGTGGCACCGACGACCCTCAAAAAGCGCAGCGAGTTTCTCTGGGTCAGGGGCGGCCTCCGCTGGAGTGCGACTGCTTTCGTTTTGGAGGCCCGCATTCGGCAAAAGGTCGAGGAGGCGGCGTCGCCCGCCCGTTTCGGCTACACCGTATCGAAGAAGGTCGGCGGCGCGGTCATCCGCAACCGGGTGCGCCGGCGCCTGCGGGCCTTGACGGCCGGTCTTGCCCCACAGCAGGTGCAACCGGGCTTCGACTACGTGATCATCGCCCGGACGGCCGCCACCGCGCGTGCCTTCGCCGACCTCAAGGCGGACCTCGACTTGGCGCTTTCGCGCATTCATCAAGCCCCGGGGCAAAAGCGCCGGGGACAGCAGAAATAGTGACTTCCGGCTTTGCGATTGCGAGGTCTCGGAGTATTGGCTCTGGCGCCGGAACGAGCGCGGTCCTCGCCCATTCCATGATGGCCGGCGGCTCCATGGGCCAACGAGAACGGCGCTGAGGCAGCAATGAAGTCGCAAGACCCCGATCAACAGAGAAACCTTCTGCTCGCCGTCGTCCTGTCGATGGCGGTGCTGCTCGGCTGGCAGCTGTTGTACGCCGGACCGAAGATGAAGGAGGAGCAGGCGCGGCACCGCGCACAACAGGAGCTGACGCAGCAGCAGCCCGCCGCCACGCCGACGGCGCCAGGTACGAGCACTCCGGCCACCGCCGTCCCCGGCACAGCCGCACCGGCCACCGCCATGACGCGCGACGACGCCGTTAAGGTCTCCCCGCGCCTCGAAGTCGACACGCCCTCGCTCAAAGGCTCAATCGCGCTACGCGGCGGACGCATCGACGACCTCGTCCTCGTCAAATACCACGAGACCGTCGACCCCAAGAGCCCGAGCGTCGTCCTCTTTTCGCCCGCCGACAGCCCGCACCCCTACTTCGCAGAATTCGGCTGGGTGGCTCCGGCGGGCTCAACCGTGAAGGTGCCGGATCGCGATGCGCTGTGGCAGGTGCAGGCCACCGGCCCGCTGACCCCCGCGGCACCGGTGACGCTCACCTGGGACAACGGCCAGGGCGTCGTCTTCAAGCGCACCGTCACGGTCGACGACGACTACATGTTCAAGTTCGTCGACGCGGTCGAGAACCGCTCGCCGGCGGAGATCTCGTTGACGCCGTACGCCCGCGTGCATCGCTACGGCACACCGAAGATCGAGAACAACTGGATTTTGCACGAAGGCCTGATCGGCGTTATTGGCGCGCAGGGCGAGCAGCGCAGCAAGTACGCCACGGCGCGCGAGGAACCCCCGAGGACGTTCGATTCGGCGACCGGCGGCTGGCTCGGATTTACGGACAAATATTGGGCTTCGACCGTCATCCCCGATCAGACGGCGCCCTACAAGGCGACGTTCTCGGCCCAGGCACCGAAGCTGCCGAGCGAGCAGCCGTCTTATCAGGCCGACTACCTGCGCGACCCCCTCAAGGTGGCGCCGGGCCAGACGGGCACCATCCACTCCCAGCTGTTCGCCGGCGCCAAGCAGATGTCGATCCTGCAGGCCTACCAGAACAGCGGCATCCAGCAGTTCGATCTGCTCATCGACTGGGGCTGGTTCTTCTTCATCACCAAGCCGCTGTTCATGCTCATGGAGGCGATCAACTCGATCGTCCATAATTTCGGCGTCACCATCCTCATCCTGACCGTCATCGTGCGACTGGTGTTCTTCCCTCTGGCCAGCAAGCAGTACGCTTCGATGGCCAAGATGAAGAAGCTGCAGCCGCAGATGGAGCAGATGCGCGAGCGCTACAAGGACGACAAGGTCAAGCAGCAGCAGGAGCTGATGGACCTTTACAAGCGCGAGAAGGTGAACCCCGTCGCCGGCTGCGTGCCGATCCTGTTGCAGCTGCCGGTGTTCTTCGCGCTGTACAAGGTGCTGTACATCACCATCGACATGCGCCACGCGCCGTTCTTCGGCTGGATCAAGGATCTCTCGGCGCCCGATCCGACGTCGCTGTTCAACCTGTTCGGGCTGTTGCCCTACGCGGTGCCGGAGTTCCTGCACGTCGGCGTGTGGCCGCTGCTCATGGGCATCACGATGTGGCTGCAGATGCAGCTCAACCCGGCGCAGCCCGATCCGGTGCAGCAGCAGATCTTCAACTGGATGCCGGTGCTGTTCACGTTCCTGCTTGCGTCATTCCCCGCCGGCCTCGTGATCTACTGGGCATGGAGCAACATCCTGTCGCTCACGCAGCAGTATTACATCATGAGGAAGCAGGGCACCGAGATACACCTCGTCGGCAACATCACCCGCAAGTTCAAACCGGTCGCGGCGATCGCCGGGCGCGGGGCCGACGCCATCAAGCGGCGACGCACGGGCGAAGATAAACGTTAGCCCGCGCTCGCACGCGGCCACGAGGCAGCGCACATGAGCGAGCTCGACAAGTCATTGCTCGCTGCCGGCGAACAGCTGTTCGAGCGGCAGTGGCAGCTCCTCAAGAGCGCGCCGGCTCTCGAATTCCTGCCGCCGGCCGATCGCGTCGAGATTGCCTTCGCCGGCCGCTCCAACGTCGGCAAGTCGAGCCTCATCAATGCGCTGGTGCGCCAGGGCGGCCTCTGCCGCACCTCCAACACGCCCGGCCGCACGCAGGAGCTGAATTACTTTCGCGCCGATGCCGAGCCGCTCTTTATCGTCGACATGCCGGGCTACGGTTACGCCAAGGCCCCGGTCGACAAAGTCGCCGCCTGGGGCGAGCTGGTCATCGACTATCTGAAGGGCCGCACGACCCTCGCCCGCGTGTTTCTGCTGATCGATGCACGCCACGGCCTGAAGCCGACCGATCTGCAAATCGCCGACATTCTTGACGAGGCGGCCGTCAGCTATCAGGCAGTGCTCACCAAGGCTGACAAGATCAAACCGCACGAGCTGGCCGCGGTGACGGAAGACACCGCCAAGCGGCTCGGCAAGCACCCGGCAGCGTTTCCGCACATCATCGTCACGTCGGCCGAGAAGGGCCTTGGCATCGACGAGCTGCGCGCCACCATCGCCGGTATCGTCGCCGAGCGCACGTAGGCGCGGCTCGGCGGCGACCGAAACTAACCTCCGTCCCACAAGTCCGTCATGGCCGCGTCATGGCAAAGCCATGCTACCCATGAACGGCGGCCATCCACGCAAGTCCGCGCAAGCGCTACTGGGTGCGATGCTGAGACTACGGCGCTGTGATGTCGCCTCCGCCATACGAACTTGCTGAAGCTGGCGTGGATGGCCGCCTGCGCGGCCATGACGGTTTCGCGATTTCGCAACTAGCCCAGGATCATGCGGCCGAGCATCGAGAAGGCGCCTTCGCCGAACTTGGCGAGCAAGCCGCCGGCCACGGCTGCGCCACCCCAGCCGATCCAGCGCCGCACGGCCTTGGCGTAGTTGGTGCGCACGCGCACCGTAATCACCTGATCGGGCAGCGCCGTTTCGGCCGCGAGCCCGTCGGAACTCACCGTGCGTGCCGAGATAATGAGCTGCAGGCGCTTCCGACCCCTGTCGCGCGGCGTCACATGCCAGCGCCAGCTGGCGAAGTCCTCCGAAGACAGCAGCATCGCCTTCTCGATCCACTGCGTCTCGGGCGAAGCGGTCTCGATGTAGAAGCCGCCGTCGGGCGCGCGCAGGCGCACCGACATGGCCTTGGTCACCATGACCTCGTGCTGGTAGGCCGCGCCGCCGCCCTGCAGTCCCTCGGCGAGCGCCTGCACGTCGGCGCGTGCGACGCGCACCTCGATCAGCGCTGGCACGGCGATGCGCATAATGCGCGGGATGTTCTCGACCAGCTGGCCGATCTCAGTGCGCGGTGAAACCGAACGCGTTGGGGGGAGTGCGTTGGTCCGAGGGGCGGCGGCGCCTGCCAGAG
>JBDTOR010000120.1:0-7750 GCA_039933175.1 Hyphomicrobium sp.
TTGCCGTCCAGCATGGCGCGCCCGGCCGCCAGCGTCGCCGCGTCCGCCGCGCCGCCGATACGGGAATTCATGTTGACGGTACGGGCGTAGTCGATGGCGATGCCGGCGACGAGCAGAATGATCGTCGACATGAATGCAAAAAGGACGGCGACGTTACCGCGCTCATCGGCTGCAAAGCGCCGGACGGAGGAAGTTAATGGCCGGTGCATCCTGTCTCTCCATGAAACAATGGAGAAGAGGTTTGCAAGCCGGGTGCCGGACGTGGTTGTGGCTGCGCGTTAACGCAGCTCGCCGGGTAAGGAGCTTAATTTCTAGAAGTCGGAAGTGATGCCGTTCTTTTCCCAGTCCCCGTAGCGCGCCGGGTCGAGGCCGTCGCGACCGACTTCACCCTTGGCGCGGTCGGCCGAATTGCTGCGGGCACGGCGGCGCTCAGCCGCCTCGGCCAAGGCGCGTTCGGCGGCGGGCGTTACGGCGCGTTTATTAGGTTCAGTTTTCATCGCCTCATAACGGGACTAGTTGTTGCCAAGGCTATCCTCCATATAGCATCTCTCGGGTTGCTTGAGGCGGAGCTGCGACAATCATGAACTACGTCAAGACAGCCATGCTTCTCGCGGTGTTGACCGCGATCTTCGTGGCGGTGGGCGGGTTGATCGGCGGCCAGACGGGCATGGTCGTAGCGTTCATCTTTTCCCTGGGCATGAACTTCTTCAGCTACTGGAATTCCGACAAGATGGTGCTGCGCATGTACGGCGCGCACGAGGTCGATGCGCAGTCATCCCCCGAGTATTACGGGCTCGTCCGTGAGCTGGCGCAGCGCGCCGGGCTGCCGATGCCGCGCGTCTACGTGATGGATAGCCCACAGCCGAACGCCTTCGCCACCGGCCGCAATCCCTCACATGCCGCCGTCTGCGCCTCCTCCGGGCTGCTGCAGGCGGTGAGCCGCGATGAGCTCGCCGGCGTCATGGCGCACGAGCTGGCGCACATCAAGAACCACGACACGCTTACGATGACCATCGCCGCCAGCATCGGCGGCGCCATCTCGATGCTCGCGCAGTACCTGCAGTTCGGCGCGATGTTCGGCGGCAATCGTGATGACCGCGGCGGCGTCGGCATGATCGGCTCGCTGGTTGCGATTCTCGTTGCACCGTTGGCCGCCATGCTGGTGCAGATGGCCATCAGCCGCTCGCGCGAATACGGTGCCGATCGCATGGGTGCGCAGATTAGCGGCCAGCCGATGTCTCTGGCCTCCGCCCTGGCCAAGATCCAGAACTACGCCCACCGCATCCCCAACGAGGAGGCGGAAGCCGCTCCAGCGACGGCGCACATGTTCATCATCAATCCGCTGTCGGGCCGGGGCATGGACAACCTTTTCTCGACGCATCCCAACACGGAGAACCGTATCGCCGAGCTGGAAGAGATGGCGCGCGAGACGGGGCAGACCGCTTTGCCGCGCAACGACGATAGCCTCCGCTCCGACGGCGCCGGTCCGTGGTCGCAGCCGCCGCGTGCACGTGGCGGCTCCAGTGGTCCGTGGGGCTAGGTGAGGTGACAAAGCCCGTCGCTCGAGCCCCTCATCATTCGCGGCGCGGTGCGCCACCCGAGAAGAGCAAGCCGGTCGTCGCGCCGGTGCCGCAGGGCCTGCCGGCACGCGAGGCGGCCGTGCGTCTGTTGACGGCGGTGCTGAGCGAGGGTCACTCCTTCGACCGCGCCGTGGCCAAGGAATTTCAGGGCAGCGTGCTGGAGCCGCGCGATCGGGCGCTGGCCCGGATGATCGCCGCAACGGTGCTGCGGCGCGTCGGCGAGCTCGAGGCGGTGCTCAACAGCTATCTGGAAAAGCCGCTGCCGAAGCAGAAGGGCGCGTTGTGGCCGATCCTGCTCTCGGGCGCCGCGCAGCTCCTTTTTCTCGAGACGCAACCGCACGCCGCGGTCGGGTTGGCGGTCGATCAGGCGCGGCGCGATCGCCACGCGCACCGCTACGATAAGCTGGTCAACGCGCTACTGCGCCGCGTGTCGCGCGAAGGCGCCGCAGCGTTGCTGGGCAAGGATGCCGTCGCGCTAAACACGCCCGCGTGGCTGTTGCAGCGTTGGTCGCGGGCGTACGGCGCGGACGCGGCCCGCCAGATCGCAACGGCCTCCCTCGCCGAGGCGCCGCTCGACATCAGCGTCAAGGATGCACCCGCGGGGTGGGCCGAGCGGCTCGGTGGACGGGTGCTGCCAACAGGATCGGTGCGGCTCGCCGCCGGCGGACGCATCGAGGATTTGCCCGGTTATGCCGACGGCGAATGGTGGGTGCAGGACGCGGCGGCGGGCCTGCCGGTGCGTTTGCTCGGGCCTGTCGCTGGAAAGTCGGTCGTCGATCTGTGCGCGGCGCCAGGCGGCAAGGCCGCACAGCTCGCCGCGGCCGGCGCCGATGTGACGGCTGTCGATCTGTCCAGCGCTCGGCTGAAGCGGCTGAGCGTCAATCTTGAGAGGCTGAAGCTCAAGGCCGATCTCGTCGAAGGCGACGCCGCCACCTGGTCGCCCGGCAAAACGTTCGATGCGGTGCTGCTCGATGCGCCGTGTACGTCGACTGGCACCATTCGCCGCCACCCAGACATCCTGCGCCTGAAACGTCCCGAGGATGTCGCGGCGCTGGTCGAGGTACAGGCGCGCCTGCTCGACAATGCAGCGGGTCTCGTGGCGCCTGGCGGGATGCTGATCTACTGCACGTGTTCGCTCGAGCCCGAGGAGGGGCCCGCCCAGATCGAGCGCTTTCTATCGCGCCATCCCGGCTTTACCCGGTCGCCGATCACAGCCGGCGAAGCCGGAACGGCGCCCGAATGGCTGACGCCCGAGGGCGATCTGCGTACCTTGCCGTTCCACCTTCCCAACGAGCGGCCGGAGCTGTCGGGCATGGACGGCTTCTATGCAGCGCGGCTCGTCCGCCGCGACTGATTCGCCGCACTGCCGGGCCCGTTGTCACTCTGCACACAGCCGCGCGCGCCCCGTGCCTTGTCTTGGCCGGTCGGCGGGGGTAGTCCGAACCTATGGCGCAAGGGCGTCGAGGGGTTTCCCATGGCGGAACTGACGCTGAAGGAACGGTTGCGCAAGGCCGCGCTGACGGTCGATGAGCCCGGCAAGCGCTCTACCCTCGTCAGCGCGCTGGCCGGACCGCTGAGGCGCTGGGCCATGCCGGCGACGCCAGTCGATCATCTGCTGATCGTGCCGCAGGATTTGCGCACGGCCGACCCGAGCTTCTGGCACGAGATGGAACACGGGCAGTTCGGCCTCGCCGGAAGCATCGCCCTGCTGCGCGGCCGCTCGCCGTTCGAGATCGAGGCGCCGAGCCCTGCCTGGGGGCGGGAGCTGCACAGCTTCGGCTGGCTGCGCAATCTCGATGCCGCCGGCAGCGACGAGGCGCGCGATACCGGACGCAAGCTGGCGCTCGAATGGGTGCTGCGGTACTCGCGCGATCGCGGGCTCTCCGCCGAGCCAGCTGTGGCGGCGCGCCGCCTGATCTCCTGGCTGTCGCATGCCAACCTCCTGCTCGAAGATGTCGACAAGGAGCCGTATGGCGCCATCACCTCCAGCCTGGGGGCGCAGCTTTCGCACCTTTCGGGCTGCTGGCGCGAAGCCCCGGCCGGCTATCCGCGCCTCCTGGCATTGACGGCGCTGGCGTTCGCCACCCTGTCACTGGCCGGGCATGAGCGGCAGATCAAGGATGTCGAAGCGAACCTCGTTTCGGAGATCGCCTGGCAAATTCTCGATGACGGAGGCCATGTCTCGCGCCACCCCGAGCTGCTGGTCGAGCTGCTGCTGGACCTGCTGCCGCTGAGCCAGTGCTTCACCGCCCGCGGCCGCACCCTTCCCAAGCAGCTTGGCGAGGCGCTGGAGCACATGCTTCCGATGCTGCGCTATATGCGTCTCGGCGACGGCATGGTCGCGCGCTTTAACGGTGTCGGCTGCGCACCGGCGGCCGGACTGGCGACGGTGCTCGCTTACGACGATGGTTCGCTGCCCCTGCTCTCCGAAGCACGCGCCTCGGGGTACGCGCGGCTCGAACGTGGAGTCTCCGTCGTCGTTGCCGATGTCGGCCGGCCGCCGCCGCTCGCACAATCGGCATGCGCCCAGGCGGGCTGCCTGTCGTTCGAGATGAGCGTGGGAACCAAGCTGCTGTTCGTCAACGGCGGCGCGCCGGGCCCCTCGCACGGGGACTGGCTCCCCGTCGCGCGCGCCACGGCGACCCACAATGCGCTCACGTTGGCGGAGAAGTCGTCATCCCGGCTAATCGCGCACCGTAAGCTCGAAGCTCTCATGGGTGCCCCACCGCTTCGTTATCCCGACCGCGTGGACTGGCGCCGCGAAGATGTTGACAGCGCGCAGGTGCTCGAGGCCAGCCACGACGGCTATCACAGGCGCTACGAGCTCGTTCACTACCGGCGATTGCAGTTGTCTGCCGACGGCCTTCAACTTGAAGGGTGCGACCGCCTCGACGGGCAGGGCAACAAGGTGCGCCTGCGCGCCGATATGCCGTTCGCCATTCACTTCCACTTGCTGCCGAGCGCTAGCTGCGCCTTGGGCCAGGGTGTCAACGAGGCCATCGTTACCTTGGCTGACGGTCAGCGTTGGCGTTTCACCGCGCGGGGTGCTGTTCTCTCCATCGAGGAGAGTGCGTACTTTGCCGAAAGCGCTGGTCCGCGGCCTGCCCAGCAAATCGTCCTGCGCGGCGCCACAGCCGGCGAAACGGAAGTGAACTGGGGCGCCGCATACATGGCCAATGAAGAGACGGCTAAGGAAGAAGCGTAATGTCTACCGCCCCGCGCATCCGCCGCGCGCTGCTTTCGGTATCCGACAAGACGGGGCTCATCGCGTTCGCCCGTGAGCTTGTCGCCATGAACGTGGAGTTGATCTCCACGGGCGGCACCGCGGCGGCGCTGCGCGCCGACGGTCTCGCTGTGCAGGACGTCGCAGATCTCACGGGCTTTCCCGAGATGCTCGACGGCCGCGTGAAGACGCTGCATCCGAAGGTGCACGGCGGTCTACTGGCGGTGCGCGGCAACGCGCAGCACGACGCGCAGGCTGCCCAGCACGGCATCGCTCCCATCGATCTGTTGGTGGTCAATCTCTACCCGTTCGAAGCCACCGTCGCCGCAGGTGCTGGCTACGACGAGTGCATCGAGAACATCGACATCGGAGGTCCGGCGCTCATCCGCGGCGCGGCGAAAAATCATGCCGGGGTGACAGTGGTCGTCGAGCCGGCTGATTACAACGCGGTTTTGGAATCGATGCGCGCCAACAGTGGCGCAACAACGATGGCGTTGCGCAAAGCTCTCGCTGCCAAGGCGTATGCGCGCACGGCCGCCTATGACGCGGCGATCAGCCAGTGGTTCGCGTCCACGCTCGGCGAGGAGCTGCCCGAATGGAGGGCCTTCGGCGGCAGGCTGAAGATGCCACTTCGCTACGGCGAAAACCCGCACCAGAAGGCCGCGTTCTATGGCTCCGGTGATGCGCGGCCTGACGTGGCGACAGCCGTGCAGCATCAGGGCAAGGAGCTGTCCTACAATAATCTCAACGACACCGACGCCGCCGTGGAGCTTGTCGCCGAGCTGGCGGCAGCCGGGCCATCGGTCGCCATCATCAAGCACGCCAACCCGTGCGGCGTGGCCACCGGCGCCACACTCAAAGAGGCCTATCTCAAGGCGCTACGCTGCGACCCGGTGAGCGCTTTCGGCGGCATCGTTGCCCTCAGCGGCACGATCGACGCGGCGGCCGCCGAGGAGATCGCCAAGATATTCACCGAGGTGGTGATCGCTCCGGATGCGACCGACGAGGCGAAAGCGATCTTTGCCGCCAAAAGAAATCTACGGCTGCTGACCATGGGTGCTTTGCCCGATCCGCGGGCGGCCGGCGTCGCGGTGCGCTCGCTGGCCGGCGGCTTGCTGGTGCAGTCGCGCGACAATGGCGTGATCACGGCTGCCGATCTGAAGGTCGTCAGCAAGTGCCGGCCGACGCCAGCCGAACTCGCCGATCTGCTTATTGCGTTCAAGGTGGCCAAGTACGTCAAATCCAACGCCATCGTCTACGTGAAGGATGGGGCGACGGTCGGCATTGGTGCTGGGCAGATGAGCCGCGTCGACTCAGCCCGTATCGCGGCCCTCAAAGCGGCCGACGCCGCGGCTGCGAGCGGCGCCACGGAGCCGCTGACCCGCGGCTCCGTCGTTGCCTCCGACGCCTTCTTCCCGTTCGCCGATGGCTTGCTGGCCGCGGCTGAGGCGGGCGCCACCGCCATCATTCAGCCGGGCGGCTCGATGCGCGATGCCGAAGTCATTGCCGCTGCCGACGACAAGGGCCTTGCCATGGTTTTCACCGGCATGCGCCACTTCCGGCATTGAGCATGGCCGATGACGGCAACGTCCGATTGCGCCGGGCCAGCCGTGCCGACTGGGATCTGATCCGCGGCTGGCTGGCGCGGCCTGATATCGAGGCTTGGTGGGGGCCGCGCTCGGCCACCGAGGCCGAGGTCAATATCGCCCTCAACTCCGAGCATGCCCTCTGCCGCATCATCGAGGCCGGCGGCACGGCCGTCGGCTACGCGCACGCCGTCGATGCCACAATGTGGGGCGAGGAGCTGCCGCAGGATCTGGAACCGGGCACGTGGGACCTCGACCTGTTCATCGCCTCGGAGGACCATCGCGGCCAAGGCGTCGGCCAGTCCGCGCTCACGCTGCTGAAGGACGAGGTGTTCGGCACCACGTTCGCGATGGCCGTCTGCATCTTTCCATCGGTGAAAAACGAGCGCGCGGTAAGGGCTTACGAAAAGGCCGGGTTTCGCTGGAAGCGCATCTGGAACGACCCGCACATGGGACCGTCGTGGTTCATGGTCGCCGAGCGCCCGCGGCGATAGCCCCATGCCGCAGCGGCTCTTTATTGTCGATCTGGTCTAAAAGCCGTAAGGTAGCTCTTCGAAAATCCTGAGTTGGGGGATAACCGCAGTGAACACCGTCGTCCGAGCAATCATCTTTATCGTGATCCTGGCCGCTATCGTGTTTGGGATCGTCTACGTCTATACGCCGCTTCCCGCGCCCGCCACGGCTCCTGCCGCTGTCGAGGCTCCGGCTGCAACTCCGCCTGCCGCCGAACCGCCGCCGGCCGCTGAGCCTGCGCCCGCTCCGGCCCCGGCCGAGCCGACGCCTCCGCCGGCCTCGACGCCGCCCGCCACGCCGCCTCCGGCGCCGTGAGGGACTAGGCTTCTAGTGCCACTTTTGTGGATCTGGCTGGGGCTCGCGCACATCGCGCGGGCCCTTGTCCTTTGAGGCATCGCCCGGCGGCGGGGAGGCTTCGGTCGATTTGGTCGAACCCTTGCTGAGCTCGTCGGCCGCGTCCTTCGCCTTGTCGAACACCTCCGACGTTGCCTTCTTGGCCTTGTCGAGTACCTCGCGTGCCGCCTCGGCGGCCTTGTCCAGCAGCTTGGTTGCGTCGTGAGCCTGGTCGAGCGCGTCCTCGCTCGCCTTCTTGCCCTGATCGAGCTTGGCGCCGGTATTGTCCTTGGCCTCGTCGATGGCCTTCAGGATCGCCTCCTTGGCGGCCTCAATGGCGGCGTTGGTGGCATCCTTGGCGTCGTCGATCACCTCGCCGGCGGAGCGCGCCGGCGGTGGCGGCGGGGCGGTGAGATCGGGCGCCTCGGTAGCGGGAGGATCGGCGGCCGCGGCCGCCTTTTCGGCGGCGTAGGCGGCCGCGGACAAGAGCAGCGAAGCGGCAAGTAGCGGCAGCA
>JBDTOR010000121.1:0-7629 GCA_039933175.1 Hyphomicrobium sp.
CGGTATGGATCGAACTTGCCTCGTCGAAATCGCGCTCGCGCCGGCGCAGCTAGTCGGCGACCTCGGCCTCGCCCTTGGGGGCGATGCTGGAGCGCACGACGGACTCGGTGAGATCTCCGGAGCACAGCTCAATGAACCGATACGCATAGCCCCGCAAGTACCGCCCATGGCGCACGGCGATGCGCGAGGTGTTGCGCGCAAAGAGGCCCTTCGGCTCGAGCAGCTTCAGGCCGGTGTCGCGCTTGGGGTCGTACGCGACGGAGGCGATGATGCCGATGCCGAGACCCGCCTCGACGTAGGTCTTGATCACATCGGCATCGAGCGCCGTCATGATGATGTCGGGCACGATGGCCGCCTTGGCAAAGGCCTGATCGATGCGCGTTCGCCCGGTGAAGCCCGGATCGTACGTGATGATCGGATACTCGGCGATCGCCTCGAGCGTAAGCGGATTGGCGCCCTCCAGCTCGTGTCCGGCGGGAACGACGACGGCGTGATCCCATGAGTAATAGGGGAACGCGACAACGTCGGGGTTCTCCTCCAGCGCCTCGGTGGCGACGCCGATGTCGGCGCTTCCGTCGAGCAGCATGGCGACGATTTCCTTGGGGCTCGCCTGGTGCAGCACGAGGCGAACTTTCGGGAATAGCTTCTTGAACTTGATCACCACCTCGGGCAGCGCATAGCGGGCCTGGGTGTGCGTCGTCGCCACCGTCAGCTCGCCCTGGTCGCTCAGTGCGAACTGCTCGGCCAGCTGCTTGATGTTCTTGGCGTCGAGCAGCATCCGTTCGACGATGCCCACCAGCTCCTTGCCCGGCTCGGTGAGCCCAAGCAGGCGCTTGCCGCGGCGCACGAAAAGCTCGATCCCAAGTTCGTCCTCGAGATCCTTGATGTGCTTGCTGACGCCGGACTGCGAAGTATAGAGCGCGTTTGCCACCTCGGTGAGGTTGAACTTGCGCCTTACGGTTTCGCGAATGATGCGAAGCTGTTGAAAGTTCACGTCTGGGCCCCTCGCTCGAAGACCCGCAGCCTCGAACTCACGAGGCGGACTGGCTGGCCTGCGGCGAGATTAAGCTCGGAAAGTTTCTGCGCGGATAATTCCACTTCGAAGTACTGCGGCTGAGCGGCCTTGCCGGAGCCGTTTACGTGGGCCGGCGCGCTCAGCTCAACGCGGGCGACGGCACCGACGTCGAGAATGCGGCTAACGGTTGCCGGGACGCCGACAGTGCTAGCCCGGTCGGCGATAATGTCGAGCTCGTGCGGCCGGGCGAATGCAACGGCGTCGAGGCCTTCCGAGCCGCCACCGCCCGCGATCGGCATGACGTCGCCGCCGACGCGCAGGAAATCGCCCTGCACATGCCCGGTGAACTTGTTGACCGCACCGAGGAACGAATAGACGAACGGCGTCGCCGGATTGGCGTAGACCTCGCGCACCGTTCCCGTCTGCTCGACCTTGCCGCGGTTCATCAGCACCAGCCGATCGGCCAGTTCGACGGCCTCGTCCTGGTCATGGGTCACGAACAGCGAGGTGATGTGCAGTTCATCGTGCAGCCGTCGCAACCAGCGGCGCAGTTCCTTGCGCACCTTAGCATCGAGCGCGCCGAACGGCTCGTCGAGCAGCAGCACGCGCGGGCGCACGGCGAGCGCGCGGGCGAGCGCAATGCGCTGGCGCTGGCCGCCGGAAAGCTGCGAAGGATACCGGTCGGCCAGCCAGTCAAGCTGCACCAGTTCCAGCAGCTCCTTCACGTTCTTGCGGATCTGTGCTTCCGGCAGGCGCTCCTTGCGCGGTTTGACGCGCAGGCCGAAGGCGACGTTGTCGAACACCGTCATATGCCGGAACAGCGCGTAGTGCTGGAACACGAAGCCGACCTGGCGCTCGCGCACGTGGGTCGCCGATGCATCTTCGCCGTCGAGGATGATGTTGCCCTGATCGGCATACTCGAGGCCGGCGATGATGCGCAGCAGCGTGGTCTTACCGCAGCCGGACGGCCCCAGCAGCGCCACGAGCTGACCCGTTGGGAAATCTAGGCTGACGTTGTCCAGCGCGACGGCGCTGCCGAACGTCTTGCGGATGTTGCGGACTTCAATGCTCATGGTGCCTCAGGTTGATGCAGCGCAATGCCAGCCCGCCATTCGACGAAGGTCTTGACGACCAGCGTCACTAACGCGAGCAGCGCGAGCAACGACGCGACCGCGAAAGCCGCAGCGAACTGATATTCATTATAAAGGATCTCGACGTGCAGCGGCATGGTGTTCGTCTGCCCACGGATATGCCCAGACACCACCGACACGGCGCCGAACTCGCCCATCGCGCGCGCGTTGCAGAGGATGACGCCGTAGAGCAGACCCCATTTGATGTTGGGCAGTGTCACGCTGGTGAACATGCGCCAGCCGGAAGCACCAAGTACCAGCGCCGCCTCCTCCTCCTCGCGCCCCTGCGCCTGCATCAGCGGGATAAGCTCCCGCGCGACAAAAGGCACGGTGACGAAGATCGTCGCCAGTATGATGCCGGGCACGGCGAAAATGATCTTGATGTCGTGATCGTAGAGCCAGGGGCCGAACCAGCCCTGGAGGCCGAACACCAACACATAGACCAAGCCGGCGATCACCGGCGACACTGAGAACGGCAGATCGATGAGGGTGATCAGGAACTGCTTGCCGCGGAAGTCGTGCTTGGCGATGGCCCACGCAGCCGCGACGCCGAACACCACGTTTGCCGGCACGGCCACCGCGGCGGCGAGCAGCGTCAGTCGCACCGAGGCAAGCGTGTCGGGTTCGACGATAGCTCTGAAATACGCTTCCCAGCCTTTCTTGAACGCCTCGATGAACACCGCGAGCAGCGGCAGCAGCAGGAAGGCGGCGAAGAACGCCAGCGAAATGCCGATGATGACCCACTTCACCAACGGCGGATCGGAGGCCGCAGGGCTGGCCTCAAAGCGCGCTGCGCGGGCAAAGGGCGCGGCGTGGGCGACGACGGCCATCAGCGCGACCTCTCGTTGGAGCGCGCGGTCCAAGCCTGGAGTGCGTTGATGATGAGAAGCAGGACAAAGGACACGATGAGCATCACGGCGGCGACTGCCGTGGCTCCTGCGTAATCGTACTGCTCCAGTTTAGTGATAATGATGAGCGGCGTGATCTCGGAGATCATCGGCAGGTTGCCGGCAATAAAGATCACCGAGCCGTACTCTCCGACAGCCCGAGCGAAGGCGAGCGCGAAACCTGTGGTCAGCGCCGGGGCGAGCGTCGGCAGCACGACGCGCCGGATGGTCTGCAGCCGCGTGGCGCCAAGGCTAGCCGCCGCTTCTTCGAACTCCACGTCGAGGTCCTCCAGCACCGGCTGCACCGTGCGCACGATGAATGGGACGCCGATGAAGATGAGGGCGACGAGCACCCCGAGCGGAGTGAAGGCGACTTTGATACCGATCATCTCGAGGTAATGACCGAGCCAGCCGTTCGGCGCATAGAGCGCCGTCAGGGCGATGCCCGCCACCGCCGTCGGCAGCGCAAACGGCAGATCGATGAGCGCATCGACAATGCGCCGGCCGGGAAAGTTGTAGCGCACCAGGCTCCAGGCGAGCATCAGCCCGAAGACAACGTTAATCGCCGCCGCCAGCAGCGAGGCGCCGAAGCTGAGCCGGTAGGAGGCCATGACGCGCGGCGTCGTAGCCACGTTCCAGAACTCGCTCCACCCGAGCGCGCTGCTTTTGATGAAAACAGCCGACAGCGGAATCAGCACGATGAGTGACAGATACGAGATCGTCACGCCCATCGACAGGCCGAAGCCGGGCAGCACCCGCCGCGATTTAGCTGAGCTCATTGTCCCGTTCCCTCATTCACCGGCGAACGCGTGAGGGTGGGAATTCCCGACAGGCTCGACAAAAGTCAGCACGACATGCACCACCGCTTCCCTCACATCGAGGTTGCGATAGCTGTGCGGTACGTCGGCGTGGAACTGGACCGCATCGCCTTGCGGAACGACGACCGGCTGCTCGTTGCCGACGGCCAGCTCGATGCGGCCTTCGACGACAACGATATTTTCTTTTGTGCCGGCCGCCTGCGGGTCGGCTTGCTCGCGGTGCTGTCCGGCGATGCGCACTTCGTAGAACTCGGCGCGCCGGTTTCCGTCGACGGGGAACAACGCGCGCGAGGTGAAGCGGCCGTTGCTGGCGCTGACAATCTTGGCGCGGTTCTTCGGCAGCACGACAGTTATGCGCGAGGCCGGCGTCGCCAGCAGATTGGCGATCGGCACACCCAGCGCGTCGGCAACCTTCAGCAGCAGGCTGATGGTCGGGACGCTCTTGCCCGTCTCGATCTGGCTGAGCATGGCGCGGCTCACGCCGGCCAATTTGGCCAGGCGTTCGAGGGAATGTCCCTGGCGCGTCCGCAGGCGCTTCAGATTTGTGCTGATCGTTGTCAAGAGAGCCGTCGAGTTGTTGTTGCGCTTGCCACGGGGGTTGCCCTTGCTGACTGCAGAATTGCTCCGCTTCGCCGCGGCAATGTCTATCGTTCGGCTCAAAGGCGCCCCATCAGCGGAACTTGCGCACCGCTGCCCCTGTGATGAGCACGAAGTTAACGTTCACGCCGCGCATAAGGGAACGCATAAAAACTGCTAAGCTTATGAAGTCGCGCGCGCCGATGACCCGAACGCAAAAGAGCCGCCCGAGGGCGGCTCTTTCGTTTTGGCTAGACGATGAGACGTGGATCGAAAGTGCTTACTTGCACTTCCACTCCTTAGGAGGCCGGTAGCCGACGCCGGGGAAGCCCCACACGCCGCGTGCCCACGAGATTTTCTTGAGCAAATCGGGTGCGAACGTCAGCCCGGCTGGGCAGCCGCGATAGGTGCTCTTCTTCTTTGCGGATGCCGGATCGGCGCTCGACGACGTGGTGACCAAAACGACCAGCGCGATGGCGGATAGAGTTCGAAGCATAACTGTTCCCCTCGACAATATGAGTTCCGATCAGAACTTGATTACGGCGCCCGACATGATCATGTCGATCGGCTCAGTGCTGATCGTCGTCGCCCCGGGCCCGCTGGTGGAGCCGTTGAGACTGCCGCTGATGTCGGCCTCTGCCCGTTGCCAAGCGAGGTAGAGATCGAGCGAGGCGGCTTCAACATTCTGGTTGACGCCTGCTCCCCAGACGTCGATTTCCGCTCCCGAGCCCAGGAAAGTGCCACCGACACCGAACACATTTGCGAGGTTGCGCGGACGACCGGTCGCCGTGAGGCTGCTGCCGCCGATGATGGCTCCCGTGTTGTAGTGCTCGTAGTTGCCGTAAAACGTCGTCTTACCGAGCGTCTTACCAACTTGGCCGAACTTCTGCTCAATGCCGCCCATCAGCGAATAGAAGTCATCGCTGTCGTCGACAGTTCCTGGCGCCTGACCAACTGAGCTTGCCGCAGCCGAGAAGGCAGCCTGGCGATTGTCGTCCCACTTGATGCCGTAGGCGCCGGTGAAGAACAGTCCGCTTTCGACGTGGATGATCGAAGCTGACAGTCCCAGCGTCGTGCATTCAGATGAGCCGTCGGTGGTCTGCGCGGAAGTCGGTGTCACGACCGATCCGCCCTCGACAGCACAACCGCGGCTGTTCAGCGAACCCTCGCCAGTCCATGACGAGTAGCCAATGCCGCCCGCGTATTTGAAGCCGTGGCTTTCCCCGGCATAGCGGAGAGCCACGTCCCAGAAGTCGTCCTCGCCCCAAGCAGCCGAGGCAACGAAACCACCGAACTCAGGGCTGTCGTACTTGATCAGGTTAAAGCGATCGCCTTCACCCGGAACGCCCTCACCCGTGAAGCCGCTCTGCGGCAGAATCTGCCCCCAAGTGTTGGTGCTCAAGCGCCCATCGGGTAGACGCAGCAGCATGCTGCCGTTCCAACGGCCGTAGTGCTTCAGGAAGTTATTGGTGTTGGCGAGATTGATCTCGGTAATGCGCTCTGTCGCCTGATCAGTCAGACCCACCCAGATGCGGCCATACGTCGTGCTCTGAATGAACCATGTGCTTTGGCGCAGATCGAGACCACTGGCGCTTTGCGTCAGGCCACCTGGCAAGTTCGAGAACCCGCGCGCTTCATTTTGGTTGGTGCGGTTCAGGCGGTTGCTGCGAACACCGATCTCGAGGAGGTAGCCCGCAGACCACTCTTTGTTGATCTTCGCGTCACCCTGGAATCTGAATCGGCTGCGCGCGGCATCATTGGTGCCCTGATAGACGTTGTTCTCGAACCCATCGTCCCAGAACAGCAGCGCCTCGTTGACCGAGCCGCCGACGGTGAGCGAGACCTTACGGTTGCCTTTGCGCGCGGCCGTAGACTCCAGCTCGGCGATGCGCTCTTCAAGATCGGCGCAGCAGTCTCCCCCGAGATCTGCAGCGCGTGCCGGAGCTGTTGCAATTAGCAGCCCCGCTCCCAGGACCAACGCAAGGTTGATCCTTCCCCATACTCCCCCGTACATCACAAACTCCTACGCTTACTGGTTACGCAACTGTGGTCGGTTCTTTCTGCTATAGCGGAACGACAGTTCGCTATATCGAATTGATCTACCTCGACTTTTTAGATGCCTGTCCTCCTCGTCAATGAATGATCCTGACGGTCTATGACAGCGCTCGCACGCTGCGTTGCGACGGACACACTTTTCCGTTGCAGCGGACGAAACGCGTCTGACGACGAACGGCGGACGGCGCGCATCAGAACTCTCCGAGCTCGAAAACGTCGATGGAGCGATGCGGCGCGAACGTCGGCGACGCATCACTGCGGAGCGAGCGGTAGATATCGAGGCCACGCGGCCAAGCGCCGTAGCCGGATTCGACATTGACGTGTCCGGCGGCGCCGAGACTAAGCAGCTCCGATCCCCAGACATCGGCCCAGGCCGCGGCGTGCTCGAACGACATCCAGCGGTCGTTGGTGCTCGCAACGATGACGGAAGGAACCTCGAGGCGGCTTTGTGCAATGACGTCCTCCAATCCGAAACGGGACGGATCTGCGGGCGCCACAAGCATCAGGCCGGAGATTCGCTCACTGAGGTCAGTGGCGGCTTGCACTGCTGCGAGGCACCCAAAGCTATGCGCGACGATCCATACGCGGCCGGGGACGCGGTTCAATTCGCGGCGCAGCTTTGCCGACCACTGCGGCAGGCTCGGCGTGCTCCAGTCGCTCTGCACGACGCGCACGCAGTTGTCGATTTGGCGCTCGAACCAGGACTGCCAATGATCCGGGCCGCTGCCGTGAAGGCCGGGAACGATGAGCGTCGTATCCATAATATGCCTCGTTGCCTGGTTCGTTAGAGGCAAGTGCGCCGTCGTCTGCGCTACCCTCGGAAGGGCCCCCCGCGCGGATGACGGCGCACTTGCTGACGATGCGGTCGAAAGAGGAGCCTCGATCAGCGCGCGGCGTGGGTCCGTTGCTGACCGAGGTAGTGACCGGTCGTCGTCTAGAACCAGATCAGCTCTTGCCGCCGGGAACGTAGATCTGGTCGAAGGTGCCGCCGTCCTTGAAGTGCGTCTCGTAGGCTTTCTTCCAGCCGCCGAACGCTTCATCGATGGTGAACAGCTTGATCTTCGGGAACTGGCTGTCGTACTTGGCCGCGACTTTCGCATCCGTCGGGCGGTAGTAGTTCTTCGCCGCGATCTCTTGGCCTTCCGGCG
>JBDTOR010000122.1:0-7597 GCA_039933175.1 Hyphomicrobium sp.
ATGCCGCCGATGGGCGGCGTCGAGCTGTCGAAGGATGACATCACCGCCGTATCCGCCTACGTGTGGGCACTCGGGCACCAGGCGTCCGCCAAATAGGCGGCGCGCCGACTACCGAGCGGCGGGGAAAATTCTGCCCGCGCCGCGAGAGGTCGCACGTAAACTAGGACTGGCTGCCTCAGGAGCGGAAGTCGGACATCTCGACGATATTGCTTTCCGGGCCATTGATCTCGGAGAAGTGCGTCACCTTGTTGCTGTCGCAGACGTACACCCACTTGTGGTCGAACAGCTCGCCGTCGCGGATATGGCCGAACACCGCGCCCTTGGCGCCGCGCCAGAACAGCACGGCCGGGCTGCGCTCCGAATTGACCTTCTCCCAGTTCGGTTCGATGTATTCGGCGATCTGCTTCCAATGGATCACGTCGTCTCTCTCCCTGCAGAACGGATCGGTTGCAGGCGTTATGGCTGCATCCGCCCGAAAAGCGAAGCAAATCCGGGAGCACAAGCATCGACGGGCCGTGGGAACGGTGCTAAGGGCACCCGACCCCTTTCCGCAAGGCATCGAAACCAGGACAATGCCGAACGACATTGCGCCATCCGCGCCCGCATCGAGCGGGGGTGCGCCGAGCAAGCTGGCCGCCGAAATCCGCCGGCGCCGCACGTTCGCCATCATCTCGCATCCCGACGCCGGCAAGACCACGCTGACCGAGAAGCTGCTGCTGTTCGGCGGCGCCATTCAGCTTGCCGGCCAGGTGAAGGCCAAGCGGGATGGCCGTAACACGCGCTCCGACTGGATGGCCATCGAGAAGGCACGCGGCATCTCGGTCGTAACGTCGGTTATGACCTTCGAATACGAGGGTGCCGTCTTCAACCTGCTCGATACGCCGGGCCACGAGGACTTCTCCGACCACACCTATCGCACGCTCACCGCCGTCGACAGCGCCATCATGGTCATCGACGCGGCGAAGGGCATCGAGGCGCGCACGCGCAAGCTGTTCGAAGTGTGCCGCCTGCGCGACATTCCCATCATCACCTTCATCAACAAGCTCGACCGCGAGGCGCGCGAACCGATCGAGCTGCTCGACGAGATCGAGAAGGTGCTGGCGCTCGACACCGCGCCGATGGTGTGGCCGATCGGCAAGGGGCGCGGCTTCCGCGGCACTTACGATCTCGTCAATCCGCGCATCCGGCGCATCGACGAGGCGCCCGAGGGCCTGCCGGTCTCGGGGCCGGACGATCCAATATTCGAAACACTGCTGGAGCCCGACGAACTGGAGCGCTGGCGTGAGGAGATCGCGCTGGTGCACGACGCGTGCGGGCGCTTCGACCTCAAAGCCTTCCGCGAGGGTACGCTGTCGCCGGTCTATTTCGGCAGCGCGCTGCGCAATTTCGGCGTGCGCGACCTCCTTGACGCGCTGATCGCCTACGCCCCGCCGCCGCTCAGCCGCAAGGCCGCGACGCGCACCATCGAGGCGACAGAGCCGGCGATGACGGGCATCATCTTCAAGATCCAGGCGAACATGGATCCCCAGCACCGCGACCGCATGGCGTTCATGCGGCTGTGCTCGGGGCGATTGACGCGCGGCATGAAGGTCAAGCACGTGCGCACCGACAAGATCATGGCGCTGACGGCGCCGCAGTTCTTCTTCGCGCAGGACCGCTCGCTGGCCGAGGAAGCGTTCGCCGGCGACGTCGTCGGCATTCCCAACCGCGGCACGCTGCGCATCGGCGACGCGCTGACCGAGGGCGAGGACGTGCAGTTCCTCGGCATCCCCAGCTTTGCGCCGGAAATCCTGCGCCGCATCCGGCTTGAGGATGCAATCCGCGCCAAGAAGCTGAAGGACGCGTTGAAGGAGATGGCCGAGGAAGGCGTCGTGCAGCTGTTCTCGCCCATCGACGGCACGCAGCCGATCGTCGGCGTCATCGGCGCCCTGCAGCTCGACGTGCTCGGCGACCGGCTGACACACGAATACGGATTGCCGATCGGCTTCGAGACGGCGCCGTGCGAGGTGATGCGCTGGATCGAGGCGGACGACCCGGCCAAGCTGACGCGCTTCATCGAGTCAAACCGCTCGGCGATCGCCAAGGATTCGGAAGGCGACTACGTCTATATGGCGCCGTCGGTGTTCAGCCTGAACTGGGTGGCCGAGCGCAACCCGGACGTCAGGTTCATCGACGTGAAAGCCGTGACGCAAGGCTAGCGCGGCGCCCAATCGGGACTAACCTGTCGGCAGCACGGCACCGGCGCCCAGCGCCGCCACGGCAACGTCGCCATCGGTGATGTAGCGATTGATGTGCTTGCCGTCGACGCAGTCGCCGGTGTTCTCGCTAATCTCTTCTCCGATGACGCCCGCGCGGCGCAGCTCGCCCATGATGTAGTTGCGCTCGGCGTTGGCATCCTTGTCGGTCGCGTGCGTGATTTGGAACGTCAGGCTCGCCAGCCCGAACCCGGTATCGCGCGTCCCGGCGCCCACCCACGGCACGTTTTCCCCCGGCGGCGGCACGTCGGTGTTCAGCCAGAAGCTGGCGGTATCGATGTCCTCGAAGTGTTTCGGGCTGCGCCCCCAGAAGCGAACGTGGTGCCGCTTGCGTGGGCTGTCGCCGATCGCCTTTTCAAAACCGATGTCTTGGCCGCGACCAAACAGAAACAAAGTTGAGAACGGCGCCGTCGGATACGGGCGGTTGAATACAAACGCCTTCACCATGCGCCACGAGCTGCCGAGGTTCAGCTTTTCCGCCTCCACCCAGCCGATGGCGGCAAACGCGGAGCGCAGCTGGTCCAGCGTGCCGACAAGCACGAGATTGACCGGATCGGCGGGAAGCCCGTCGGCGGCGGTCGTGAAGCTCGGCACCCGGCGGCGCTGCGAGACCTTCAGCCCCATACGCACGGCATAGGGTAGAATGACGTAGGCGCCGATGGCATACGTCGCCAACAGCGCGAAGTAGACCGGCAGCTCCTTGTCGGCGAAATCGAAGACGACAAACACGATCAGCCACGCGCTGACGATGCCGATCATCAAGATCGCAATACGCTGCACGGTCCGGATCAGCAGTCCCACGTCATGCCCCCAAAGTCGTCAGTAGCCACCGCTCTGCTGAATGAAACTCTCCGGCGTTCCGTCGGCGGGATCGACGAAGATCACGTCCTTGGGGTCACGGCGCGGCGTATCGATCGACAGAAACACCAGCGGCTCGTCGAGGATATCGGGCAGCGCATGGACGACGCCGCGTTCGAAATGCAGCAGCTCCCCGGGGCCAAACGCGGCCTTGCGCGAGGCATCACCCATCCAGAACGTGCCGCGCCCGGAGAACACGTAGAGATACTCATCGCACTGGGCGTGATAGTGCGGTGGAGTCGGCCGGTAGACGCGGAAGACGCGGGCGCTGGCGGACGGCCCGTCGGTGAGGTAGCGATCGACGAGCAGCGTCGCCGCCGTCTCCGGAAGCGACGCGGCGATCTCGGCGATGTTAAAGCTGCCCATGGTGCGGTCGGCGTCTGCGCTCATAGCTCAATCCATCGCCGTGAACTATCAGTGGGATGTAAGTCGGTCTTAGCGCATCCGGCGCTATCTTGCACCGGCATCGTGGGGGCAGAAGCGGGAGCAGTTGCATGTCGCATGCGCATCAAATCGAGCGGGACGGGGCGTCCACCGTCGCCAGTCTTTCGCTGGCGGCGCTGATCCTCTTCGGCGTGCGCTTCGTGCAGGGCTTCATATTCTGGGGCGGTGCCAGCCGGCGGCTGATCTACGACTTCCACGATGTCGCCGGCATCGATCAGGCGGTGAAGCTCGATTTCGATGGCGCCGGCTTCGTCGCAGCCAAGCTCACGCATGCGCTGCCGGGCGCCCTATGGGTGCAGGGACCGATCGAATGGACGCTGCGCCATCCCGATCTCATCGTCGCCTCGGTGTGGATGTGGACCTTCGCCGAGCTTGCCGTCGGTCTTGGCTTGATGCTGGGGCTGGCGACGCGCCTATCCGCCTTCGCCAGCATCGGTCTCAATGTGACGCTGATGCTGATTTTCGGCTGGATGGGCTCGACCTGCCTCGACGAATGGACCATGGCGGTGTCAGGCGTGGCGATGAGCTCGGCCGTATTCCTTGCCGGCGGTGGCGCGTGGTCGCTCGATGCACGCTACCTCGCCCCGGAAAAGGGCGCATCGGGCAGCGTGTGGAGATCCTGGATTTTCAGCGGGCCGCTGCCGGACGCAACGCTGCGTAAGCTGGCCCTGTGGCTCGGCATCGCCTGCGCGCTGTTCACGGTCCTCTCCTATCAGATCCTGTTCGGCGCCGTGGTATCACCGCTGCACTCGCGCACGAACTTCCACCGCCACGACATCGCACTGTCGGCGCCGCAGGTTGCCGCCGACGGCCGGGTCACGTTCGATGCCTACGTTGACGCGGGCCCGGACACCGGCGCGGCATACATTATCGCGGCAACGCTGCTCGACGGCTCGGGCGAAAAGCTCGCGCAGTGGGACGGGGCCGCCCTTGCCGCGCTGGCGCCTGACGCCATCCGTAACGCGTATCTCTACGAGTGGGCCTCGCAGTTCAAGACGGAGCGCATAGGCTTCAGCGGACAGACGGGCGCACGCGCGACGATCACGCTGCCGCCCGTCACCACGGCGGGGGCCAGCGGCGATGCGCGCATCCTCGTGCTCGAGGCGATCGACGGCAGCCTGTGGCGCGGCGTCGGTGCCGTCGCCAAATAGCGCTAGCCGCCGTGGTACCCTTGGAACGCTTATGCTGATTAGTCCGTTGTTGGCTCGGCCAGATCCACAGGCGGCGTTCACATGCTGAAGCAAGACCCCAAGCGCAAGGGCATCATCAATACGCTGCGCTATCTCTACGAATCCGATGCGCGCGCCGCCCAGCGCTTTCGCTATGGCCTCCTCGCCTTCGATATATTCACCGTCCTGTTCATCGTCTGCACGTCATTCAGCCCCGGAAACTCGACCCTCGAATGGCTCGATGTCGTCTTCGGCGTGCTGATCCTCCTCGACTTCCTCGCCCGGCTGGCCATTAGCCGCCATCGCCTGCGCGATCTCGCGCACCCTGCCTCGTGGGCCGATATGGCGGCGATCGTGTCGTTCCTCGCTCCGGTCGCCGGCGAGGCGGCCGGCTTCCTGCGCATCCTGCGTACCGTGCGCCTGCTGCACACCTATCAACTGCTGGCGCGACTGCGCCAGGACAGCGACTGGTTCCGCCGCCACGAGGAGGTCATCCTGGCGACGGTGAACCTGTTCGTGTTCCTCTTCGTCATGAGCGGCATCGTCTACGCCAGCCAGCACGGCCGCAACCCGGGCATCAACAATTACGTCGACGCGCTCTACTTCACGGTGACGACCGTGACCACGACGGGCTTCGGCGACATCACGCTGCAAGGCACCTTCGGACGCTTCATCTCGATCGTCATCATGATCCTCGGCGTCACGCTGTTCTTGATGCTCGTGCGCGTGCTGCTGCAGCCGACCAAGGTGCGCTTCCGCTGCCCGACGTGCGCTCTGCTGCGCCACGACGCGGACGCCGTGCACTGCAAGGCTTGCGGCACCATCCTGCAGATCCCCGACGAAGGAACTTGAAGCTGCGCCTAGCCCTCGCGGTTTGGCGTGCCGAGAATGTGCGACTTGGGCGGCAGCATCACGCTGTCGAAGTCCTGCGTGAACATTGCCGCGGCGAAGAAGGCAACCGCTTGTAGCGGATCCTTGCCCGTGTTGACGAGATCGTGGCGCACGTTGGTCGGCAGCACGAAAACGCTGCCCGGGCCGACCGGATATTTGCCCGACTCCATCTGCAGTTCACCCGTGCCGGCGATGATGTACTGCGTCTCTTCTGTTGCGTCGGTGTGCCAGCCGAGGTGGCCGCCGGGGGCGATCTCGTAGACGATTGTCGAAGACTGCTCCGCATTGCGACCGCCGCAACTGGCGAACGACGCCGACCAGTTGATCGTCTTATCGTCAACGCTGCCTACCTTGATGCGTTCTTGTTTGTTGGTATCGACGACGGGGCTGTTGGCGCTCGCGGCCTTGGCGACGCGCTTGGCCGGACCGACCTTCAGGTGTGCATCGGATGCGGGGATCATGCTCGGCTCCTTTTGAGTTGCCGGCGAAGACTAGGAGCGGCGCTGCCGGTGGCAATGCCTACCGGCTTTCGTGGTTGGAGGGCTGTTGCCCCGTCACCGTGGATTCGCTTCGAAATGCGCGCATCGCCTGCACTTGCCGCCTTGACCGCAAAGTGCCGGCATAGCATCGGTCAATGGCGCGGAGCCCTGCGGGCACCGCGGGGACCGAGGTTGCGGAGGCAGCATGGCCAAGAGCGGCACGATACGCGCCGGCATGGGCGGATGGACGTTCGAGCCGTGGCGCGGCACGTTCTACCCCGACAAGCTGGCGCACGCCAAAGAGCTAACCTACGCCGCCCAGCACGTGCCGACTATCGAAGTGAACGGCACATTCTACCGCACACAGACCGCGGCGACGTTCACCAAGTGGGCGCACGAGACGCCAGACGGCTTCGTGTTCGCCCTCAAGGGGCCGCGCTACGCCGTGAACAGGCGCGTGCTTGCCGAGGCGGGCGATTCCATCAAGCGCTTCGTCGATTCCGGTCCGCTGGAGCTGGGCGGCAAGCTGGGGCCGATGCTCTGGCAGTTCGCCGCTACGAAGAAGTTCGATGCGGCCGACTTCGGCGCCTTCCTCGAGCTGCTGCCGCACAAAGTTGGCAGCACCAAACTGCGCCACGTCGTCGAGGTGCGGCACGACAGTTTCTGCACGCCGGAGTTCATCAAGCTGGTGCGCGAGCACAACGTGCCGGTCGTCTTTGCCGAGCACGCGACCTATCCCGCCATCCCCGACGTCACCGGCGACTTCGTCTATGCGCGACTGCAAAAGGGCCAGGACGAAGTCAAAACCGGCTACGCACCGAAGGCGCTCGACGCCTGGGCCAAGCGCTTTGCGACGTGGGCCGAGGGCGGCGTGCCGGCCGACCTGAATGTGATCGACGAGAAGCACACGCCGGCGAAGAAGCCGCGCGACGCGTTCGTCTACTTCATCCATGAAGGGAAAGTGCGCGCACCGCACGCAGCGATGGCGTTGATGGAGCGCGTCGGCAAGTAGCGAAACGGTCGGCGTCCGCCGTCAATTTTTTGCGCTTCAAACAAGCGCGCGACTCTGTTCTAACTATTTGCACCGGCCCAGCCGGTCAGACGGCCACAAGCGCCGAAAACGGTGTCAGACCTTCGCGGTCTGACACCATTCTTTTTCTCACACGCGCGGCTAGAGTCGTTCGAGGAACGGCACCGGATCGACCGGTTTCGAGCCTTGACGCAGCTCGAAGTGCACCTGCGGCTGGTCAACAGAGCCGGTGCGGCCTGCAGTAGCGATCACTTGCCCGCGCTGCACCTTGTCGCCACGCTTGACGCTCAGCTGGTCGTTGTGCGCATAGGCCGTCACCCAGCCGTTGTCGTGGCGCAGCAGGATCAAGTTGCCGTAGCCTTTCAGCTCCGAGCCCGCGTAAGCGACAGTGCCGCCTTCGGCCGCGTGCACCGACGTGCCGAGCGGCACTGACAGATTGATGCCGTCGTTGTGCGTGCCGTCGCTCCGCTG
>JBDTOR010000123.1:0-7591 GCA_039933175.1 Hyphomicrobium sp.
TCAACGACATCAATCGCAGCATGGGCCACGAGGACTTCTACCCCTTCGTGATTCCCGAGGTAGCGACGACCAAGCTTGCCTTCGTCCACCGCGTGATCCGGCACTTGACCCATTAGTCAGTGCTTGGGCCGACCGCCGCCATCAGGCAGAGGCAGACGGTGGTACGAACGAGAAAATGGCAGCTCAAAGGGATAGCGACTATCCGGCAAAATCATACGCGAAAAGCGGACGCGGTAGGGGTACTATATCGAGCTAGGCATGCTGAACGTCGGACAACTGAGTAATGGGTTCTGCGCATTGATTTGAAGGCGCTCGACGCCAAGGTACGGATGAAACCCTCCGCTGCCATCGTAGCCGTATTGGCAATTTCGCTCGCCGCCGCCGCATGCGGCGCGGAGCCGGCCATGGCGCGGAGTTCTCTGCGCAGCGCCGACCAAGAGTGTGCCGATACTGCCAATGCCGAGGTGGCGATTTCCGCCTGCACCGGGCTGTATGAAAATCGCGGCCTTGGGCGGCGCAACCGCGCCATCGCGCTGGGCAACCGCGGGGCCGCCTACAAGCACCTCGGGCGCTACGACGAAGCCATCGCCGACTTCGCCCTTGCCCTGGAACTCGACCCTGGTAATTCGCAATACTACTGCCAGCGCGGCGATGTGCGCAGGCGCACCGGCGCCGACAACGAGGCGGTTTTGGACTACACCGCGGCGCTGCAGTCATCGCCGCGCCTGCTGTGGGGCTATAGCGGACGCGGGCAGGCGCACCTTGCGCTGGGCAATGCGCAGCCGGCGATTGCCGACTTCAACGTGGCGCTGCGCATTAAGCCGGACAGCATCAACGTGCTGGTGCTGCGCGGCCGCGCCAACAACCTCGCCAAGTCCTACGACGCGGCCATCGCCGATCTGACGGACGCGCTCGTGCATCCCAAGATCACGGCGCTGCTACCGAAGGAGCGCGCTGGGATTTTCGCGCAGCGTGCCTTCGCCCTTGCCAAAGCCGACCGCGCCGCCGAGGCGCGCTCCGACATCGTCGAGGCGCTGCGTCTGGCGCCGCAAGTTCCCTTTGCGATTGCCGTGTCGGGCCTCGTCGATGAAAAGCAGGGGCGCATGTCCGAGGCGCGCGACGCCTACAACCGCGCTCTTGCGATCGAGCCCGAGATTGCGCTGGCCAAGGTGGGCCTTGAGCGCATCGCCGGCGCGCCGCAGAAGGAGACGAGCGAGGAGGCAACTGAGCCGCCCGCGAAGTCCGAACCGCTGGCGCGCGCGGCAGACCCGGCAGACGGCGGCCAAACGTGCGCCAGGTACGTGCCGGAGATCGGCAGGACCGTGAAGATCAAGTGCGCCGATTAGAATTGGATGACGGCGCCGGTCAATAGGAGGTCGAGATCGTCGATCGGCGCGCCGGCGATAGGACCGGTCGCGGCGCCGCTCTCCAGCTGGCGTAGCGCCAGGTCGCCGCTCACGTGCCGGTAAGTAAGATAAAGGATCATGGCGGCGCTATCGATCCCTTGGGCGATGCCGCCGCCCCAGATGTCGACATTGGAACTCCACACCGCCCAATCGCCGATGCCCGTCGGGTTGAGCGCATCGTTTGGCCTGACGGGGAGCACCGACGAGGCGCCGCCGGAGTACGCGTAGTGGCTGCCGTAGATTGTCGTCTTGCCAAGCGGCAGGAACTGCCGCTCTAGCCCGGCCTGACCCGATAGAAAGATCTCCGTGTCATCGACACCCGAACGCCTATAGCGGTTCGTATCATCGACGAGGCCGTCGATCGTCAGCCCCATTCCGAAGTTCACAAAGAGCCCGGTATCGAGGTGCTTGGCGCTGACGGAAGCGCGCAGCTGCTTGCAGGAGGTGGTATCGCCGTCGGGGTTCAGGAAGGCGGAAGGGCAGACGCTGCGCGTGCGCGATTCGGGAATGAGCTGCAGATAGCCGATGCCGGCGCCGACATCGAAGCCCGCGATCTCCTTGCGGTAGCGCAAGGCCACGTCCCAAAAGTCGGTCACGACCCAGTCGGCGGCGGCGGTGAAGCCGTTCCAGGTCGGCGAAACGTATTTCACCAGCGAGAAGCCGCGCTGGCTCTCGCCCGGCTGATCGCCGCCGGCCCCGATGATGCGCCGCCAGTTTAGCAGGCTGTGGGTCAGCCGCCCGTTCTCAGCCGATCGCAGGAACATGCCGAGGCCGGCGTTCTCGGGCGCCGCGTACTGGTCGAACATGCCGGTCTGCGTGACGTTCGAGTTCGCGATGCGGTCGGTGGCGGCGAAGGTCGTGCCGACGAACACCGTGCCATATTGCTTGTTGCGCAAGAACCAGACGGAGCTGCGCAGATCGAACCCCGTCGAGAGGCGCCTGGTGAACCCGCCGTCGGCGATCTGATTGACCAGCTTGGAGTTGGCGGTCCTGATACCGATGTCGATGGCGTAACCGGCCTCCCACATGGCATTGATCGCCGCCTTGCCGACGAAGCTGAAACGGGAGCGCTGATTGTCGTTGGTGACCACGTAGGCGTTATCTTCGACGCCGTCGTCCCAGGCCATGACGCCCTGGCTAATGAGGCCGGAGATTGCGAGAACTACCTTGCGATTGCCTTTGCGGGCGACCATCGCCTCCAGCTCGGCAACGCGCTGATCTAGGTCAGCACAACACGGCGACCCGGCCGAGTTCGCCCAAGTGTCGGCAGCGCCAGCCGGATGTGACCCGGCGAGAATAAATATGGCCAGGAGCTGGAAGGCCGTTGACCTCCTTCGCCGCCCGTTGGGCACGCTCCGACGCCTTTCCTGCCGCGCGATCCCCTGAGTGGTTGAGGCAATACCTGATTCGGCAGCAGCCGGGCGCCGCTGCAACTCGATCGTGTTGCCCATGAGCCGGACGGAGCTATGCAGGACAGTGCACTTTACGGTTTTTTGAGCGCCGCTCTTTAGGTTGGTCCGTCATCGGTGTTTTCCGAAAGACGCGACCGTGGCGATAAGGAATTCAGTCCTTCGATCCATCGCCGACCATCCGTGGACGAGCCTGCAGGATGGATTCCTCGGGCTCAGCGCCATGGCGGTCGCCGGTCTGTTGGCTCTCGAGTACGACCTGTTCCGCTTCGCCGCGGACATGACCACCGGCGAGCGGCGCATCACGCTCGCGGAGGCGGTTGCACTGACCCTACTGCTGGCCGGCTGCATCGCAGCCTTCGTGCACCGGCGCCTGACCGAACAGAGCCGCGACCTCGGCAAGCGCTCGCAGATCGACAGCGAGATGCGCGAGTTGCGCGAGCTGGCGCTGCGCGATCCGCTCACCAATCTTCCCAATCGGCGCGCCGTGCTGGAGCGCCTGGAGGAGTTGCGGTCGCAGGACGGGCGCCAGCACGCGTTCTTCATGCTCGACCTCAACGAGTTCAAGCGCGTCAACGATGGACACGGTCACAGTGCCGGCGACGGCGTGCTGCAGGTGATTGCCGAACGCTTCAAACGCGTGTCGCGGCCGACCGACCTGCTGGCGCGCCTCGGCGGCGATGAGTTCGCCGTAGTGTCCAACGACGTCGACCTTGCCGGCGCGACGGCGGTCGGCATGCGCCTTCTCGGCGCCCTGGAGAACAAGGTGTGGGTGCAGGGCGTCGGACACGACGTCGGCGTCTCCATCGGTGCGGTGATGATTCCGCAGGACGGCAATGCCGTGCCGGAGATCCTCGCCAATGCCGACATCGCCATGTATCGGGCGAAAGCCACGGACCGTTCGGCGCTCGTCTTCTTCGACGGCACGCCGACCGCGCCTCGCCAATACCCGCGCTTCGCCGGCTAGCTCGGCGGGCCGCAGACACACCCTCCCGTCAAATCGACAAGCGCCCATTGACTCGGCTACGCCCAATCGCTATTTTTGCAGTTGACAATCAGTCGCAACTAGAGCGACACGGTTTGCCGGACGATGACCGGCTAGAAAGCGGCGATGCAGCACACGACGAGGGTGCCGGATACGGCTAAGCGCGTATCCGGTGAGGGGGGCTGGCGCCTAAAGCGCGGTGAGCCTTCATTGCGCGAAGTGTGGGGCTCGATCCCCGTCCACGGTGTCGGCTGGCGCCGGATGCTCGCCTTCCTGGGGCCGGGCTACCTCGTTTCCGTCGGCTACATGGACCCGGGCAACTGGGCGACATCGCTCGCCGGCGGCTCCAAGTTCGGCTACACGCTGCTGTGCATCGCGCTGCTGTCGAACTTGATGGCAATCCTGCTGCAGGCGCTGTGCGCGCGCCTTGGCTTTGCCACGGGCCGCGACCTCGCGCAGGCCTGCCGCGACGCCTTTCCCAAGCCGGTCAGTCTCGTGCTGTGGGTTATGGCCGAGATCGCCATTTGCGCGACCGATCTTGCCGAAGTCATCGGTACGGCCATCGGCCTCAACCTGCTGTTCGGAATCCCTCTCGAGATCGGCGTGTTTATCACCGCGCTCGATGTCTTCCTCATTCTTTACCTGCAGAACCTCGGCTTCCGCTGGATCGAGGCGTTCGTCGTGGCGACGCTGCTGGTGATCGCCGCCTGCTTCGGCGTGCAGGTGGCGCTGGCAGATCCGAACTGGCGCGAGGTGATCCTCGGCTTCGCCCCGACCGTCGAGATCGTGCGCAACCCCGAGATGCTGTATCTCGCCATGGGCATCCTCGGCGCCACGGTGATGCCGCACAATCTCTACCTGCACTCGTCGATCGTGCAGACGCGTGCTATCGCCGACACATTGCCGGCCAAGCGTGAGGCGATCAAATTCGCCACCATCGATTCGACCATCGCGCTGATGCTGGCGCTGCTGGTCAACGCGTCGATACTCATCCTTGCCGCGGCGACGTTCCACCAGACGGGACACACAGGTGTCGCCGATCTTGAGGAAGCCCAGCACCTGCTGGCGCCGCTGCTTGGTTCGGCCGCGGCCGCCACGCTGTTCGGCGTCGCGCTGCTGTGCTGCGGTTTGAACTCGACGGTGACGGCGACCCTGGCGGGCCAGATCGTCATGGAGGGCTTCATCAACGTGCGGCTGCCGGCGTGGATGCGGCGGCTCGCAACCCGCAGCCTGGCGCTGATCCCCGCCAGTATCGGCATCATCCTCTACGGCGCGAGCGGCACCGGCGCGCTGCTCATCATGAGCCAGGTCGTCCTCAGCATGCAGCTGCCGTTCGCCATCGTGCCGCTCGTCATGTTCACCGCCGACAAGGCCAAGATGGGCGAGCTCGTGGCGCCGCGCTGGGTGACCGCGCTTGCGGTGATCGTCGCCGTCGTGGTGATCGCGCTTAACATCAAGGTGCTCGTCGACCTCGCCATCCGCTAGGCAACCGCGCTCTGTCTCCCATGGAATCGTCATGGCCGCGTCATGGCGTAGCCAGCTCCGCATGGACGGCGGCCATCCACGCCAGCTTCAATTTTGCTTCAAGCAGCGAACCAAAAGCTCCCCTCGCTTGCCGACCAGCGTCACAACAACAGTAGTGCCCGCTGAGACTTGCGTGAATGGCCGCCTGCGCGGCCATGACGGAAGAGGAAGAGTGGCGGGCTGGACCTACTCCGCCGGGCCAGGCACGTGCTTCGGAGTTGCGTGCTCGCCTTGCGCCGCCGCCGCATCGCGGCGGTGCTCGCGGGCGATGTAGGTGTAAACCGCCGGCGTCACGAACAGCGTGAACAGCGTGCCGACCGTCATGCCCGACGCGATGACGACACCGATGGCGAAGCGGGAGGCCGCGCCCGCGCCGGTGGCGAAAATCAGCGGCACCATGGCGATGACCATGGCCGCGGTCGTCATGAGGATGGGCCGCAGACGAACGGCCGCGGCTTCCTCGATCGCCTCGCGCCGTCCCAGGCCCTTGTTCGCCTGCAGGTGGTTGGCATAGTCGACCATCAGGATGCCGTGCTTGGAGATGAGGCCGATCAGCGTGACGAGGCCGATCTGCGTGTAGATGTTGACCGTGGCGAGCCCGAACGTCAGCGGCAGCAGGGCGCCGAAGATCGACGTCGGCAGCGCGACGAGAATGATCAGCGGGTCGCGGAAGCTCTCGTACTGCGCGGCGAGCACGAGATAGATGACTATCAGCGCGAAGATGAAGGTGACGACCAGGCGGTCTCCTTCCTGCTCGTACTGCCGGCTCTCACCCTGGAAGTCGTAGGTGAACGTCTCCGGGAAAACCTCCTTCGACTTCGCCTTGAGGAAGTCGATGACCTCGCCGACGGTACGCCCCGGGAACGGCACGCCTTGCAGCGTCGCCGAGTTGAGCTGCTGGAAGCTTGTCAAGGCGTTCGGCTGCACGCTGGAGCGCACGTCGACGACGGTCGATAGCGGAACCATGCCGCCTGACGACGTCTTGATTTCGTAGCGCGTGATCCAATCCGGCGTCAGGCGGAAGTCGCGCGGCACCTGCGGGATCACCTGATAGCTGCGGCCGTAGAGGTTGAAGCGGTTGACGTAGTTGCCGCCGAGCAGCGTCGCCAGCGAGGCGCCGATGTCCTGCATGGTGATGCCGAGGCTGTTCGCCTTGGCGTGGTCGATCTTCACCTCGATCTGCGGCGTGTCGAACTTGAGGTCGCCGTCGCTGAAGATAAAGAGACCGCTCTTTTGCGCCTCGGCTTGCATCTTCTCCAGCACCTGCGCCAGCTGCTCGTAGTCGGCCGTCGTGGTGATGACGAACTGGATGGGCGGGCCGCCGGTCGAGCCGGGCAGCGACGGATTGCCGAAGGTGATGATCAGGCCGCCGGCGATGGAATTCACCTTCGGCTGGAGGTCCTGCAGGATCTGCGCTTGGGTGCGGTTGCGCTCCTCCCACGGCTTGAAGAGGATGCCGGTGAACGCCTGGTGCACGTCGCCGCCCATGCCGTTGATGGCGAACACGTGCTCCTTCTCCGGCACGGTGCGGAAGACGTTATAGAGGTGGTCGTTGACCTGCTCGAGGTAGTCGATGTTGGCGGCAGGCGGCGTCTTGATCAGGTTGAACAGGATGCCCTGGTCCTCCTCGGGTGCCAGCTCCTTCTGCGCCGTCGCGTACATGAGGACGGTGGTGGCGATGACGCCGACCAGAACGAGCAGCGTCACCGGCCGGTAGTTGAGCGTGCGGCCGAGACGGCGCTGATAGCGGTGCTTCAGCCGCTCGAAGGTACGGTCGAGGAATTTCACGAAGCGTCCCGACGACAGCTCCGAGCTCAGCAGTTTCGAACACATCATCGGCGACAGCGTCAGCGCGATGACGCCCGAGACGATGACCGCGCCGGCGAGCGTAAAGGCGAACTCGCGAAACAGCGAGCCGGTCAGGCCGGAGACGAAGCCGATCGGCGCATAGACGGCGGCCAGCGTGATGGTCATCGAGATGACCGGCACGGAAATTTCGCGCGCCCCGACGATGGCGGCGTCGAATGGCGACAGGCCTTCCTCGATATGGCGGTGGATGTTCTCGACGACGACGATGGCGTCGTCGACGACGAGGCCGATGGCCAGCACCAGCGCCAGTAGCGTCAGCAGGTTGATGGAGTAGCCAAGAGCCAGCAGCGCAAACATCACGCCGATCAGCGACAGCGGGATGGTGACGATGGGGATGAGCGTGGAGCGCATGCTGCCGAGGAACAGGAAGATGACGACGATGACGATCAGCGCGGCCT
>JBDTOR010000124.1:0-7506 GCA_039933175.1 Hyphomicrobium sp.
GGGGATGAACCGCAGCTTCATCTCCGTCATCCTCGGCGGCTTCGGCGGCGAGGTTGCCGGCCCCTCCGGCGGCGGCGAGCAGAAGCCGGTCAAGCTCGGCTCGGCCGAGGACGCTGCCTACGTGATGAAGAACGCCGCCAAGGTGATCATCGTGCCCGGCTACGGCATGGCCGTCGCCCAGGCGCAGCACGCCCTGCGCGAGATGGGCGACCAGCTGAAGAAGGCCGGCGTCGAGGTGAAGTACGCCATTCATCCGGTGGCGGGCCGCATGCCCGGCCACATGAACGTGCTGCTGGCCGAGGCCAACGTGCCTTACGACGAGGTGTTCGAGCTCGAGGACATCAACTCGGAGATGCCGCAGGCCGACGTCGTCTACGTCATCGGCGCCAACGACGTGGTGAACCCCGCCGCCGAGACCGACAAGACCTCGCCCATCTACGGCATGCCGGTGCTGCAGGCCTGGAAGGCCGGCACAGTGCTGTTCAACAAGCGCTCGCTGGCGTCGGGCTATGCCGGCATCGACAATCCGCTCTTCTACAACGACAACACCGTGATGGTGCTGGGCGATGCCAAGAAGATGACGGAAGAGATCGTCAAGGCCCTCGCCCACTAGTGACCGACGCGCCATATGGGCGGCGCTCCGCGAACTAAGCGCGAAACAAATCCCGACGACCGGCGAATTGCAGGTACTCGGCTGGCCGTTGCGGAAGACCTGCAAAAGGCTGCGCGTCGGGTGAGATTCCGCTCTCACGGGTTCGCATGCCCTTTCCATTCAGACTTTTGCTCACCGTTTTGTTGCTCGCCTTCCCGGTACACGCGGATGCGGCACCGCGATTCAAGGCTGTCGCCTTCGACTACTTCGTCATCTTCAATCCCAACTCGGTTATCCCCGAAGTCGAGAAGGCGTATCCCGGCAAGGGCGAGGCGTTCACCAAGGCGTGGCGGGCGAAGCAGTTCGAGTACGGCTTCCTGCGCTCCATTGCCGACCGGCATGCGGATTTCTTCAAGGTCACCGAGGACGCGCTCGTTTACACCGCCGAGGCGATGAAGCTTCCGCTATCTGCCGATGTCCGCCAGCGCCTGCTCGCCGCCTACCTTTCGTTGCAGCCTTGGCCCGACAGCATCGCGGCGCTGCGCAAGCTCAAGGCCGCGGGCGTCCGCATCATCACCATTGCCAACTTTTCCGACCGCATGCTGCGCGAGAACGCCGAACGCGCCGGCATTGTGGATCTCTTCGACGAATTGCTGAGCACCGAGGTCAACGACACCTACAAACCGGATCCCCGCGCCTACGCGCTCGGCATGCAGCACCTCGGGCTGAAGAAGGAGGAGGTCGCCTTTGCAGCGTTCGGCGGTTGGGATGCCTACGGCGCCAAGAGTTTCGGCTATCCGACCTACTGGGTGAACCGCTTCAACCTGCCAACCGAGAAGCTCGGCATCGAGCCAGATGCCACCTCGAACGACATCGCCGGACTGCTGCAATTCGTGCTCGGCGACAAGGCTCGCGCAAACTGAGCGGCGCGGCGTGGCATGATGCCCGGCACACCGGGTGCGGCGTTGCAGAATTGTTTCACCATGATCGCGCGCGGCGCCTGAGCATCGGGCGCGAGGCGTGCTATATTCCTGTCATGACGTACATACGCTTAGTCACGTTCATCGTTCTGTGCGCCGCGCAGGTAGGACAGGCTGCGCTCGCAGCGCCCCTCGTTGAGGCGCCCCCGCCGGACGCGCGCCCGCTCATCGAGCCCGCGGCACGCAAGGGCACGCGGGCTTACGCGCCGGACGGCACCGAGACGGCGATACCCGCCGTCTCCCCGGAGGCGAACGCCCCAGCCGGCAGCGACGCGCTCGCCCAGTGCATGGATACCTGGGACGCCGGCACCCACATCTCCAAAAGCAAGTGGCGGGAAATTTGCGTGCGCCAGCTGAAGGATCGTGATCAGTAGCGCGCGCTTACCAAGCCGTCGGGCGACAACCAATGCCGGGCGCGCACCGGCGGCGGCGCTCGGCCGACGCGACCCAAGCGACATTTCTAGCCGGGACGGCGCAAAGTTCGCGGTTGCCATTGCGGCGTCGGCCAATACGCTGAGCGGCCAATCCAGCTGCGAGGACGATCATGCGCATCGGCGTGCCCAAAGAGGTGAAGGTCCACGAGTATCGCGTCGGGCTCGTACCGGCGAGCGTGCGCGAACTCACCTCACACGGCCACGAAGTGTTCGTGCAGACGGGCGCCGCCGAACGCATCGGCCTGATGGACGAAGACTATCGCCGGGTGGGAGCGACCGTCGTGCCGACGGCCGAGGACGTGTTCGCAGCCGGCGAGCTGATCGTGAAGGTCAAGGAGCCGCAAGCGGCCGAGCGTGCCATGCTGCGGCAGGGTCAGACGCTGTTTACCTACCTACACCTCGCTCCCGATCCGGACCAGGCGCGCGATCTCATGCACTCCGGAGTGACGGCCATCGCCTACGAGACGGTGACGGGCGCGCGCGGCGGCCTGCCGCTGCTGTCGCCGATGAGCGAGGTGGCGGGACGCATGTCGATCCAGGCGGGTGCGCATTGCCTGGAGATGGAGCAGGGCGGGCGCGGCATGCTGCTGGGCGGCTCGGCCGGCGTCGCACCGGCCAACGTCGTCGTCGTCGGCGGCGGCGTCTCCGGTGTCAACGCCGTGCGCATGGCTATCGGTTTGGAGGCGGCCGTCACCTGCATCGACATCAACATCGAGCGGCTATATGCGCTCGACCAGCAATTCGGCGCCTCGGTCAACACCATCTTCTCCACGCGCCAGGCGATCGAAGACTACGTGCTGCAGGCCGACCTCGTCGTCGGCGCGGTGCTGGTCCCCGGTGCAGCGGCGCCGAAGCTCATCCCCGAGACCCTCGTCAAGGCGATGAAGCGCGGCTCGGTCATCGTCGACATCTCCATCGACCAGGGCGGATTTTCGGAAACCTCAAAGCCAACGACGCATACCAATCCGACCTACGTGATGCACGGCGTGGTGCACTACTGCGTCGCCAACATGCCGGGCGCCGTAGCGCGGACCTCGACTTTCGCGCTCAACAACGCGACGCTGCCGTTCGTTCTGGCACTGGCCAACAAGGGCACGGTGGCGGCGCTGCGCAGCGATCCGCACCTACTGGCGGGTCTCAACGTCTACGAGGGCCAAATCACCTATGCGGCGGTGGCCGAGGCATTGGGACTGAAGTTCGTCGACCCGCTGCGCATCCTCGGCCATTGAGCGGCCCCGTTCCAATCACCTTAAGATGCATCTGCTCTTGAAAGTCTTGGCCCCAGGTACGTACGATGCCAGTTGCACCTTTGCAGGTGTCGTACAGTCAGGGTAAGGGCTTCGCCCCGCAACGATCCGGAACGGCATGCCGCTGTTGATGAAGCTAGCGCTCGGACTCGCGACGCTCTACGCGGTCGTGGCGTTCTCGGCATTCCTGTTTCAGCGCCGGTTGACCTACTTCCCCGACCCGCAGCGAACCTCCCCGGCAAGCTTCAATCTGGCGGGTGTCGAGGAGCGCATCATCGCCACGCCCGACGGAGAGCAGCTCGTCACCTGGTTCGCACCCGCCGCTTCCGGCCTTCCGACGATTCTCTATTTCCACGGAAACGCCGGGAACCTCGCCAACCGTTCCGAGCGCGTGCGGCGGTTCCTGGCGCGCGGCTGGGGCGTGATGTTCATGAGCTATCGCGGCTACAGCGGCTCGAGCGGCCAGCCGAGCGAGAGCGCCAACGTCGCCGATGCCAAGCTGGCCTACGACGTGCTGCGCAAAGCGGGCGTCGCGGCCGATGACATCATCGTCTACGGCGAGTCGCTCGGCTCGGGCGTCGCGGTGCAGGTGGCGGCTGAGAAGCAGATCGGAGGCTTGGCGCTTGATGCGCCCTACACGTCCATCGTTGACGTCGCCGAGGTGTCGTACCCTTACCTGCCGGTGAGGCCGTTCATTCTCGACCGCTACGAAACCATGCAATTCCTGCCGAAGGTGACGGCGCCGCTGCTCGTCATGCACGGCGAGGACGATCGGGTCATACCGGTTGAGATGGGCAAAGCGGTCTATGCGGCCGCCAATGCGCCAAAGGAGATCGTCACCTTCCCGCGGGCGGGCCACTCGGACCATCACCTGCATGGCTCGTACGATGAGCTGTTCCGCTGGGTCGACGCGCTACGGGCCAAGGCACGTGCGCGCGAAAGGCAACGGCACCAGGACGACGACCCGGCACCCGCTCAACAGCAAATGCGCCCGTGAGCTCATCGCTCAGGGCGCATCGCGAATTCGTCAGGCGATAGTGCTTAGCGGCGCGGGCCGGCAGCGGTGGTCGGCGTCGGCGCCTTGCCGGGCAGCAACCCTTCGCGCTGAGCGCGCTTGCGGGCCAGCTTGCGCGCGCGGCGCACGGCCTCGGCCTTCTCGCGAGCCTTACGCTCGGAGGGCTTCTCGAAATAGTTGCGGAGCTTCATTTCCCGGAAAATGCCCTCGCGCTGCATCTTCTTCTTGAGCGCCTTGAGAGCCTGATCGACGTTGTTGTCGCGGACGAGAACCTGCAAGCGGGTGCTTCCTTTGCCTGACCTGCCACCAATGAAAAACGCGACATCCGGTGCGGCGGCTGAACCGCCGGCATCCCGTATGTCGTTGAGGATGGCGGGATCACTACCAAAAGCCGGTTAAATTGTCCATGCGCACGACGCAACAGCCTGTTCAGCGGCCTTTGGACAGGGCGGACAGGCGGTTGACGTGCCCCATTTTGCGTCCGGGGCGGGCCTCGTTCTTCCCATAAACATGGAGGCAGGCGCCGGATTCGGCCGCCAATTGGGGCCATGCGGCGATGTCGTCGCCGATCAGATTGGTCATCCGGCAGTCGGAATGGCGGTCTGTTGCCCCAAGCGGCCATCCGGCAACGGCGCGAATGTGGTTCTCAAACTGGCCGACGGCACAGGCGTCCATCGTCCAGTGGCCGCTGTTGTGCACGCGCGGGGCGAACTCGTTGATGAGCAGCGGTTCGGGCCCCTCGCCGACGTAGAACATTTCCACGCCGATGAGGCCGACGTAGCCCAGCGCATCGGCGAGCTTGCCGGCAATTTCGCGGGCGCGCGCCGCGTGGGCCGGCGGCAACGCGCTCGGCACCGTCGAGGTGCTCAGGATGCCGCCCTCATGGTGGTTGGTCGGGATGTCGTAGAAGCGGGTCTCGCCGGCGAGGCTGCGCACCAGCAGCACCGACACCTCGCACTTGAAGTTGACGAGCGCCTCCAAGGTCGCCGGGGCGCGGCCGACGGCCTCGAACGCCGCGGCAATCTCGCCGGCCTTCTGGATGCGCGCCTGCCCCTTGCCGTCATAGCCGAGGCGGCGCGTCTTCAGGATGGCCGGCGCGCCGACCTCAGCGATGGCTGCAGCGAAGTCGTCGGGGCTTGAGACCGAGGCGAAGCCCGCGATGGGGAGGCCCAACGACTTTATGAAGTTCTTTTCCTTCAGCCGGTCCTGCGCGACTTCCAGCGCCTTGAGGCCAGGGCGTACCGGTCGCACGCGCTCCACTGCAGCGGCGGCCTCGACCGGCACGTTCTCGAACTCATAGGTGACGACGTCTGTTTCCGCCGCGAACCGGACGATCTTTTCCAGGTCCTCGTACGGGCCGATGGTTGTCGATACCGCGACATCGGAAGCCGGGCCGTGCACATCGCTGTAGATGCGGCACTTGAAGCCGAGTTGGGACGCGGCCGCCGCCAGCATGCGGCCAAGCTGCCCAGCGCCGAGGATGCCGATTGTCGAGCCAGGCTTCAGAGCCTCACGCATCCTTCGGCTCTTCGGCAACCTTGGCCGTGCGCGCGGCGCGGTGCGCTTCGATACGTTGCATCAGCGCCGGATCGGCGATGGCAAGGATCTGCGCCGCGAGAAGGCCGGCGTTGGTGGCGCCCGCCTCGCCGATGGCGAGCGTGCCGACGGGCACCCCGGCCGGCATTTGCACGATGGAATAGAGGCTGTCCTGGCCGTCCAGCTTGGTGGTGGCGATAGGCACGCCGAGCACGGGCAGCGGTGTCAGCGACGCGGCCATGCCGGGCAGGTGGGCAGCGCCGCCGGCCCCGGCGATGATCACCTTCAGCCCGCGCGCTTTCGCCGACTTGGCGTAGGTATACAGCCGCTCCGGCGTGCGGTGCGCTGATACGATCTTGGTCTCGAAGGGAACCTGCAACTCGTCGAGGATTTCGGCGGCTTTCTTGAGCGTTGGCCAGTCGGACTGGCTGCCCATGATGATGCCGACGACGGCTTTCCCGGTGCTCATTTTCGCTGCGTCGTTGCTTCGGCGGGGCCGAAAGAAAGCGGGGGATTACAGGAGTGCACTGCCCAATACAAGCGGTTTGTGACGGTCTGGGCAGCCGCCGTTGAAGAGATGGTCAGGCGATAATGTCGGGGAGCAGCTGGTCCTCGATCGCCGTCATCCGATCCTTGAGGGCAAGCTTTCTCTTCTTCAGCCGTTTGACCAGCAACTGGTCGGCCGAAGCACTGTCCTCGAGCAAAATGATCTGGTCGTCGAGCTCTCGGTGCTCAGCCCTGAGCTTGACGAGTTCGTCTCGAAGTTCTCTCTCGTCGATGCGCTTCATTGGCCGGCCGGTCAATGCCCCTCTTCAACACCGCGCGAGCGGGCGGACTATCGTCCTGTTCAGTGTATATGGCAAGCGCCCGGCAATTGCTCGCGCACATCGCGGGAGCCTCTACTGAACCCTTCGCGGCCATAAGCGCAACTTCGCGAAGGTTCCCATTTTCATAAAAAATATCGCGATCAATTCAGCCGCGTCGCGTTGGACAAGGACACAATGTTCTGGCACGCTAAGGCGTCTCTTCAACATCTCATGGAGGACCATGATGGCGCTTGCAGCTCACTTGGCGGAGCTATCGGAGAAGCACAAACTTCTCGAGCGTAGAATTGAAGAAGAGGTCACCCGACCCGGATCGGATGACCTTCAAATCCACAAACTCAAACTTGAAAAGTTGAAGCTGAAAGACGAGATCGCTCGTCTCAGCGAAAGCGAAACGCGCCACTAGGGCGCGCTGATCTGAGCGGATAGGCGAGCGGGCCCCGCTCGCCTCCCACTTCCCCAATGCCGTAGCCGAGAGCGTGCTTCATCACAGCGATGCGCGCATTAGCGGCGAATTGCATCCCTCTCAGAAGCCTACAGCGAGCGCCCCCTAACAGCGCTCGCTGCTTACGCGTCCTTCGCCAGCTCGCGCAACTTGAACTTCTGGATCTTGCCGGTCGACGTGCGCGGCACCTCCGCGAACACGATGTGGCGCGGCACCTTGTAGCGCGCCAGCCGTTCGCGGCACCAAGCCAGCAGTTCGTCCGCCGTGGCGCTCGTCCCGGGACGTAGCTCGACGAAGGCGCACGGGGTCTCGCCCCATTTCTCGTCCGGCTTGGCGACGACAGCGCAATAGGCGACGGCAGGATGCTTGTAGATCACATCCTCGACCTCGATCGAGGAGATGTTCTCGCCGCCCGAGATGATGATGTCCTTGG
>JBDTOR010000125.1:0-7490 GCA_039933175.1 Hyphomicrobium sp.
GCTTTGCCCGGCGCCTCGGCGACGCTGACCGCGCTGGCCGTCGGCGGCATGCCGACCGACGCGTTCCTGTTTGCCGGGTTTCTGCCGCCCAAGACCGCCGGACGGCGCACGCGCATCGCCGAGCTGGCGGCGGTGCCGGCGACGTTGGTGTTCTTCGAGGCGCCCTCGCGCATCGGCGAGGCATTGGCCGATCTCGCCGCCGTGCTGGGACCACGCCCCGCCGCCTTGGCGCGCGAGCTGACCAAGCTGCACGAGGAGGTGCGCCGTGCCCCGCTCGATGTGCTCGCCGCCGAGCTCGCCGCCGCCGCCATCAAGGGCGAGGCGGTGATTCTCGTCGGCCCGCCGCAGCAGGGCGAGGTTGGCGACGAAACGATCGCCGCGCGCCTCGAAGCAGCACTCGCGAGCATGAGCCTGCGCGATGCCGCCAAGGCAGTGGCCGACGCGCTCGGCGTGCCCAAGAGCCGCGTCTACGACCTGGGCCTGCGCGCGCGGAAGGATGCCGAATGACCATCGTCGAGCGTCGTGGGCGGCTGCGCCGTGGCCGCATCGCCGAAATGCTCGCCGCGCTCGCGCTGATGGCGAAGGGCTACCGCATCGTCGGTCGCAACGTGAAGACTCGCGCCGGCGAGATCGACATCATCGCCGTGCGCGGCAAGCGCCTCGCGTTCGTCGAGGTAAAGCGGCGGCCGACGCGCGAAGATGTGGAATCAGCGGTCGGCTGGCGCCAGGCGGCCCGCATACGCGTTGCCGCCGACTATTGGCTGGCGCGGCGGCCGCGCTACCAGCAACACGACCAGGCATTCGACCTGATGCTGCTGGTGCCGCGCCATTGGCCCCGCCACATCCCCGACGGGCTCTGAGCGGACCGGACTCGCAATCTCTTCACCTCTCCCAGAGGGAGAGGTCGGAAGCGGTCATGGCGTAGCCATGCTTCGCATGGACGCCAATGAGCTTCCGGGTGAGGGGTTGCGCGCTCAAAGGTGGGAAACGAGACTTGAAACGGACCATCCCCTCACCCGCTCGCTGCGCTCGCGACCTCTCCCTCTGGGAGAGGTGAACGCGTTCCGCTGGCGAGCCACGGCAGAAGTTTTGATGGGCCTTTAGGAATCGGCACCATATACGGTGCAGCCAGACGACTGGCCACGATACCTTGAGCGAGCCACCATGCCCTTGCGCGTAGCCGTCCAGATGGACCCGATCGAGCGGATCGACATCCGCGGCGATTCCACCTTCGCCATCCTGCTCGAGGCGCAAAAGCGCGGGCACAACATCTTCTATTACACTCCACAGAACCTGGCGCTGCACGGCGACAAGCTGCTGGCGCGCGGCGCGACCCTCGAGGTGCACGACAAGCATGGCGCCCACTACAAGCTGACGCGCCCGCGCGTGGAAGATCTGTCGAAGCGTGACGTGGTGCTGCTGCGCCAAGATCCGCCGTTCGACATGGCCTACATCACGACCACGCATCTGTTGGAGCGCATCCACCCCAAGACGCTCGTCGTCAACGATCCGGCGCAGGTGCGCAACGCGCCCGAGAAGCTGTTCGTGCTCGACTATCTCGACCTCATGCCGCCGACCATCGTCACGCGCTCGGCCGACGACGTGCAGGCGTTTCGCAAGGAGATGGGCGACGTCATCTTGAAGCCGCTCTACGGCAACGGCGGCGCCGCCATCTTCCGCCTCGGTGAGGGGGACACCAACGCGGGGGCGCTGGTCGAGCTGTTCCAGAACGTGTTCCGCGAGCCGTTCATGGTGCAGCAGTACCGCCCCGAGGTGCGCGAGGGCGACAAGCGCATCATTCTCGTCGACGGCGAATATGCGGGTGCCATCAATCGCGTGCCGTCGTCGGGCGAGACGCGCTCCAACCTGCACGTCGGCGGCACGGCCAAGGCGACCAAACTGACGAAGCGCGACGAGGAGATCTGCGCGCGGCTGGGGCCGGAGTTGAAACGGCGCGGCCTGCTGTTCACCGGCATCGACGTGATCGGGCCGTATCTGACCGAGATCAACGTCACCTCGCCCACCGGCATCCGCCAGGTGAAGCAGTTCGGCGGTGCCGACATCGCGGCGCTGATCTGGGATGCAATCGAGAGGAAGGTTTAGGCGCGTCAGTCGATCGGCTGGCGGCGCTTCTTCTTTTTCACGGTCTTCTTGCCCGACTTCGTCGCCGAGACCTTCTTCACTTGGCTCGGAGCGCCGGCGGCGGCCGTGCCGGCCGCAGTGGCAGCGCTGGCCGTGACCTCCGGCGGCGGCGGCGCCTTGCAGGCGCGGAAGCGTTCCAGCATCAACGCGTCGGGCTCAAACCCGGCGCCGACCACATCGCTGGGATAGTTCTCGACACGGGCGATGGGGAACGACGACTTCCACGCGCGCGTGCGAAAGCCGTTCTCGAGCAGGGCAGCGGCGCGCGATGTGCGGGCGTTGCTGCTCGATTCGCCGAGGATGACGGCGATGAGCTTGTGGCCGTCGCGCGTGGCGCTGGCGACGAGGTTGTAGCCCGAGGCGCACGTGTAGCCGGTCTTGATGCCGTCGCCGCCGGGGAAGCCGGTGAGCAATGCGTTGTGCGTGCCGATGGTGATTTTCTGGATCGTCGCCTGCGTCTGCGCGTAGAGCGGCGCCTCTTCCGGGAAGTCGCGCAGCAGCGCCTGCGCCAGCAGCCCCATGTCGCGCGCGGTGGTGACCTGCTGCTCGGCGGGTAGGCCGTGCGGATTGATGAAGTGCGTGTGCGCCATGCCAAGGCGCGCGGCCGTCTGGTTCATCTGCTTGACGAACGAGACCTCGTCGCCGCCGAGCGTCTCGGAGATGGCGACGGCGACGTCGTTGGCGGAGCGCATGATCAGCGCGTGCAGCGCCTGATCGAGCGTGATGTCCTTGCCGGTCTTGAGGCCGAGGCGGGTCGGCGGCTGCTTGTTGGCGGCCGGCGAGATGAAGATCTTCGTCTCCTTCGTCGCCCGCTTGTCGCGGATGGCGGTGAAAACGAGGTAGGCGGTCATCATCTTGGTGAGCGAGGCCGGGTACCACGGCGCGTCGAGGTCTTCGGCGTAGAGGACGTGGCCGTCCTCGTAGTCGAAGACGAGCGCGGAGCCGGCGACGGCCGGCTGGACGCAGAAGGCCCAGGCCGCCACAGCAGCTGTCAATACAATACGTCCGCCCATTGCCAAGACGCCGGCCCTTTTCCGCTAAGCCCTTGATTCCCCGGATGGCGATTATGCGCAGCTTGGCGCCAATTGTCAGCCCGCAACCCAATAGCAGGGGAGAGCAGGAAAGGCCCCACCAATTTCTCCCGTGCGGCCGAACTATGTCGGCCCTCGCGCGTTAAGGCGCCACTGTCCGGGTCCCCGCGGCAACAATCCGAAACATGGAAATTTGTGTGAGACGCGACGGAGCGCGCACCAAGGCGCCGTTCCTTCAATACTCGCGCAGAGTTTCGGTCCATCGGGGCCCTGGCGCAGAGCAAGAAACCTGAGGAGATGATGATGAAGTATCTTATCGCGATGGCTGTCCTGGCCGCCCCCCTCGCCATGGCTGCAGCGCCGACCCCGGCCGAAGCCGGCCACCGCGACGGCATGCGCTGTCACATGGTCAAAAAGACCATGTGGAAGTGGGGCAAGAAGCGCACCAAGTGGGTTCAGGTCTGCCACAAGCGCCACCACTAATCATTTTACGGCCTCCGCCCGCTCGCGCCGCATTCCTGACTGCGGCTCGGGCGGGCGGATTTTTTTGTGCGTGGTCAGGTTCGGCGCAGCAGGAAGGCGCATTCCTCGAGCGCTGTCAGACCGCGCTGCACGAAATGCGCGTGCCCGGCCAGGACATCGCGGCACTCGATTTCGGTGCAGCGATAATCTCCGTCGAAAAGTGCGTGCACCTGGGTGGGCGGTACCGAAAACGGCGGCCCCAACATTTGCGCCTGCGGGTAGTCGAGGGTGATCAGCAGGATCGGCGACGGCTCCGGCAGCAGCGTTTTCAGCGTTGCCGCGTAGCGCGACCGTAGGTCGGGCGGCAGCGCAATGAGTGCCGCACGGTCGTAAACCCCGGCAACGCCGGCGACGGCCTCGCGCGGCAGCTCGAATATGTCGCCACACCAAAGCTCGTAGGCCCCGGCTGACTTGACGGTGAAGCTGCCGGCCGGCCGCGCCGTCGGCGTGAGCCCCTGCCCGGCGAAGAAATCGTCGATGGCGCGATCGGAAAGCTCCGCCCCGATGACGCGATGGCCTTGGCGCGCCAGCCAGACCATGTCGAGGCTCTTGCCGCACAGCGGCACGAATACGGGCGCCGCCGTCGGGATTTCGAGCCGTGGCCAATACTTCTGCAGCAGGGCGTGGAAGTCCGGCTGGTGGAAGCCGATGTCCTGGTTCTTCCAGCGCTCGTGCCAGAAATCGGGGTCCATGGGCGCGGCCTCGTTCAGCTGCGATATTCGGCGTTGATGTCGATGTAGCCGTGCGTCAGATCGCAGGTCCACACGGTCGCCCGCCCCTCGCCGATGCCGAGGTCGACGCGCAGGATGATCTCCGCGCCCTTCATGTAGCGGGCGACGTCCTCTTCCTTGTAGCTCGGCGCGCGCTCGCCCTCGTGGGCGACGAGAATGTCGCCGAAGCGGATCGACAGCTTGTCGCGGTCGGCCTCCTCGCCGGACTTGCCGACGGCCATGACGACGCGGCCCCAGTTGGCGTCCTCGCCGGCGATGGCGGTCTTGACGAGCGGCGAGTTGGCGATGGACAGCCCGATGCGGCGCGCGGCGCGGTCGTCGGTGGCGCCTTGCACCTCGACGGTGACGAACTTGGTAATGCCCTCGCCGTCCTTGGCGACGAGGATGGCCAGCTCGCGCAGCAGGTCGTGCAGCGCGGCGGCGAAATCGGCGATGCGCGGATCGGTGGCGTCGGTGATGCGTGGGCAGCCACGCTTTTCCGCTTCGCCGGTGGCAAAGACAAGCAGCGTGTCGCTGGTCGAGGTATCGCCGTCGATGGTGACACAATTGAAGGTGCGGTCGGCGCTATCGGCGACGAGCGTATGCAACACGGGCGCGCCGATTCCCGCGTCGGTGAAGACGAAGCACAGCATCGTCGCCATGTCGGGCTGGATCATGCCGGCGCCCTTGCAGAAGCCGTTGATCACCACCTCGTGGCCATCGATCTTCGCGCTGCGCGACGCGAGCTTGGGGAAGGTATCCGTAGTCATTATGGCGCGTGCCGCGGCGTGCCAGGCATCAGCCTTGGTCTCGCCGGCCAGCTTGCCGAGCAGGTGCGTGAACTTGCCGGCTTCCAGCGGCTCGCCGATGACGCCGGTCGAGGCGATGAATACTTCGCCGGGCGTGCAGCCGACCGCGGCCGCCGCCGCTTCGGCGGTGATGACAACCGTCTCCAGGCCTTTCTTGCCGGTGAAGGCGTTGGCATTGCCGGAGTTGACGACCAGCGCGCGCGCCTTGCCCTCGCGCAGCCCAATGGCGCACCAGTCGACGGGGGCGGAGCGGGTCTTGGAGCGCGTCAGCACGCCGGCCACTTGCGTGCCGGGGGCCAGCACGGCGAGCAGCAGGTCGGTGCGTCCCTTGTAGCGGATGCCGGCCTCGGCCGTCGCGAAACGCACGCCCGGCACTTCGGGGACGCTAGGCAGCGAGGCGGGCGCAAACGGCGAGATCGGGGCGGGCTTGCCCATGGGTGGCTCCACGCAGGCGGAATTGCCGCCTCAGGAAACAGATCGGGCCGCTTGGAGCAAGCGGCCCGCTGCAGATGCGCGTTGGATTCTTCAGCCGATCAGGGCGTCGGTGCCGGCGGCGTTGCCGGAGCCGGGGCGGCGCCCGGAGCTGCGCCGGGGGCTGCACCAGGAGCGGGGGCCGCGCCTGGCACTGCAGCTTTCTTTGCCGCTTCCATTGCTTCCGCCTGCTTCTTCTGGTGCTCCTCGACCACCTTCTTGATGTCGGCGTCGACGTACTCGATCTTGGCCTTGCCGCGCATTGCCGCGGAGGCTTCCTGCGCCTTACGGACGGCCAGCGAGTTCATGATCGTGTCTTTCACCTGATCGAAGGTCGGCGGCTGCTTGTTGCGGCGATCCTCGAGCTTGATGACGTGCCAGCCGAACTGCGACTTGACCGGTTCCGACACTTCGCCCTTCTGCATCTTGGCGACGGCGCCCTCGAACTCGGGGACCATCTGGCCCATGCCGAAATAGCCGAGCAGGCCGCCTTGCTTGGCGGAACCCGTGTCGCTGCTGTTCTCCGTGGCGACCTTGGCGAAATCTTCGCCGGCAACGATCTTGGCGCGCAGCTCCTTCGCCTTAGCCTCGCTGTCGACGAGGATATGACGGGCGGCGAATTCGACTTCGGGCTTCAGGTTGGCAACGCGCTCGTTGTAGATCTTCTGTGCTTCCTCGACGCTGACGCTGGCCTTCAAATTCTTCTCGAAGTACTGCTCGCGCAGCGCGCGCTCGCGCATATAGGCCAATTGCTTCTGGAACTCCGGCGTGTCGCCCAGCTTGGCCGCTTCGGCGGCGTTGGCGAACAGCTGGTTGTCGATGAGATATTCAGCGAGGGCACGGCGCCGCACTTCCGGCGGCAGGTTGGCGAGTTCCGTGCCGATCTCGCCTTCGGCGATCTTCATGTCGGCTTCGGTGATCTGCTTGCCGTCGACCGTGGCGACGACCTTGGCCGCAGCGTCTTCCGCCTGGGCCGGAATGTCTTGCGCCGCGAAGGCCATGGCAGCCACGGCGGCGATAGCCGCGAGGGTGCGCAAATTCTCAAACACTCGATGCATGCTCGTTCTCTGAGTTGTTGGGCGGGCCGAAGAAGAGGGCGAAACCCGCGGCGTTGCGCGTTCGTGCAACAGGAAACGGGCTGGCCGGCCGGCTGCGGGCCCATGGATAGTGGGGCCAGTACCGGCTGCCAAGTTAAGAATTCGACAGTTGGAGGCCGTTTTTTCGCGGTTTGCGCCGCACTCAGAAGCGTTTCCGATGCGTTGACAAGCCTATGGTGCGGTCCTTATCTCTCCCCGCGGCCGAAATACATGCGTCACAGCCGCTTCACGCGCGCTCGGCGGCGGTCTGCTGTTTGCGGGGTCCGGTCAATCTCGGCTGTTACGACGGCTTTCCGCGCGGGCAGACCTACCCGAACGACATGCCAATGCCTCCCGGCGCGAGCCCGGAATTCAGGGAACACTTCGCATGCTTTCGACGATCGGTGGTTTTGCGGCAAAGATTTTCGGCTCATCGAATGAGCGCCGCGTGCGTGGCTACAACCCGCGCGTCGAGGCGATCAATGCGCTGGAGGAGGACATCGCCCGGCTGAGCGACGATGAGCTGAAGCTGCGCACCGATAACTTCCGCCGCCAGCTCGCCGAGGGCGCCACGCTTGACGACATCCTCGTGCCTGCCTTCGCCACGGTTCGCGAAGCCGCCAAGCGCACGCTGGGGCAGCGCCACTTCGACGTGCAGATGGTCGGCGGCATGGTGCTGCACGAGGGCAAGATCGCCGAGATGAAGACCGGCGAGGGCAAGACGCTGGT
>JBDTOR010000126.1:0-7490 GCA_039933175.1 Hyphomicrobium sp.
CTTATGGATGCTGACCGGCATTCTCGTCATGCGCAAGATGATCAACTTCAAGTTCTGAACTCTTAGAGGCGGGCGCACACCCGCTCATCTGAGAGGCAATGGGTACGGCCATGCATCTGATCGACACCTTCATCAACCCGACCTTCATCGTCACAATTCTGACGGCGATTTGCGCGTTTGCGACGGTGCTGACGATCACCATGCCCATGCTGGCCCGCGACCGCATGAATCACCGGATGCGCACCATGGCGGTCGAGCGCGACAAGATGCGCGCCGAGCGGATCGCCGAAATGAACACCCGCGATCGTCAAGGAAGCCTGCGGCAGGCGCCAAAGGGTTTCATGCAGAAGATCGTCAATCAGCTCAATCTGCGGAAGATGCTCGACACCGAGGATCTGCGCGATCGCTTGAAGCGTGCCGGCTTGCGCGGCCAGGCGCCGCTCGTCGCCTTCATGTTCTTCCGCGTCGCCGCGCCGACGCTGTTCTTCGGTGCCGCCGCCTTTTACCTCTTCGTGCTCGGCGCCTTGGCCTATCCGCCACTGATCAAGCTCATGATGGCGCTGGCCGCCGCCTTCATGGGCTCCTATGCGCCCAGCCTCTTCATCTCGAACCTCATCCAGAAACGCCAGCAGTCGATCAAGATGTCGTTCCCCGACGCTCTCGACATGCTGCTCATCTGCGTGCAATCGGGCATGTCCGTGGAGGCCGCCTTCGGAAAAGTCTCCAAGGAAATCGGCGGTCAGTCGCTGGAACTCGCCGAAGAGCTGAGCTTGACGACCGCCGAGCTGTCTTACCTGCAGGATCGCCGCCAGGCCTTCGATAATCTCGGCAAGCGTACCGGCATCCCCGGCGTCAAGGCCGTGACAACGGCGTTGATCCAGGCCGAGCGCTACGGCACGCCCGTCGGTCAGGCGCTGCGCGTCATGGCCAAGGAGAACCGCGATATTCGCCAATCGGAGGCCGAAAAGAAGGCAGCGTCTCTGCCCCCTAAGCTGACCGTGCCGATGATCATCTTCTTTCTGCCCGTGCTGTTCGTCGTGATCCTCGGGCCGGCAGCGATCGAGTATTGGCAGTGGGGTTGAGGCGCCGCGAGCCGCAATGTATTGCGGCGCGGCTGAAGGGTGTTGCCTGGCTCCAGGTTTAGCTCAGCGCCTGGCCTGAGCCACCATCGGCATCCAGGTGGCCGGTGTATTGCCGACCTTCTCGGCTGCAGGTTTCGCTGCCGCCGCCGTCTGCTTCGGCTTGGTCGGCGGCGTGTCTTCGTCCACGGCGAACTGTGCGGCCATCTCGGACACTGACATCACCTTTTTAGGTTCGGCTTTCGTGGCCGCTGCAACCTGCACAGGCGACGGCGTTGCCGCTGCGTCGCTGCTGACGAGCCACGCCGTGTCATGTTGCGCCATGGTGTCGATCGGGGGCATTGGCTGCACGTCGGCGACCTTCTGCACCGGCACCGCCGCAGCAACCGGCGCTTCGGCGATCTTGGAATTCGTATTCCATTCGGCCGGCAGCGGATCGGAGTTCGGCACCGACTTGGGGTCGAGTTTCACGACCTGACGCAGGAAGTCGGCGTTCTCGGCGGCATTGGTCATCGGGATATCGCGCGCCGCAACGAGCTTTGCCTCGTCGTATTTGCCCTGCAGACCGAGCACGAGAGCCAGGTTCTGGCGGATGCGCGGCGAGGTGGTGTCGGTTGCGGCCGCCTGGCGAAGCATGGACTCGGCCTTGCCCGGCTCGCCGTTCATGGCGTAGGCGAGGGCGAGATTGCTCAGTACGGAAGGCTGATTCTGCGACAGCGCCAGCGATTTCTCGAACAGCGGGATCGCTTCGCTGTAGTTGCCCTCTTTGGCGAGGGCGGCGCCGCGCGCCGAGATGATGCGCCAATCGGGCTTGGTCGGGTCGTCGGCCATTGCGAGCAGCTGCTTCGCCACCTTCACCTGGTCGAGGTCGAGTGCTAGGCGGCCGTATTCGCCCGCCAGCTCGCGGCTTTCGCCGTGGTAGAGGCCCGCCTGCTGCAGCACGCTAAGTGCGCGGCGCTTCTCGCCCATGGCCTTGAGATTGCGCGCATAGTTCAGCGCCGCCTGTAGGTCGCGCGGACTTTTCGCATAGGCTTTGCCCCAGTAGTCGGTGGCCTTCTGCAACTCAGCGGCATCGGCCGGCGTGGACGCTTGCGGAATTACCTGCTGCGCCGGGCCCTGTGCCGTCTGCTGCGGGCCGTTGATGGACAGCAGGTCGCTCCCGCCCGGCTTGATCACTTGCCCGCAAGCCCCGAGCATGAGCGAGGCTGCGAGGGCGGCTATGGGACCTCCATGCGCCAGCCTGCGTGCTGTCGAATGCCGGTGAGAAGCGGACGCCATTGAGGTCTCCCTGATCGGTTGGGACGCCGATCGGGCAACGCACCCGAATCTCCATCCCTTAAGCGTCAGGTTGTGAGACACTCATCAACAAACAATTAACCGCCACTAACCAGCTCTTAATCTCGCGTTTCCTTATGACGCCGAGGCCACCTCGGCGCGGGCTCCGGCGACCCAGTCCCCCATCTCTGGCGTTGCGAAGATGGTCGCCACGTAAGCGGCGGCTGTACCGTCGTCGCCAAAGGAAGCGAGGTCCGGCAGGTAGGTGCGGAAACGCGAGGCAACTGGTGCATACATCGCATCGGCGGCCGAAAACGTGCCGAACAGGAACGGTCCGCCCGCGCCGAACTTTGCCCGGCAGTCCCGCCAAAGCCCGATGATGCGCCGGGTGTCGATCTCGACGTCCTCGGGCACCGGGTCGAGCGGGTTCGAGGCCAGGACCTCCATGGAGCAGGTGCGCCGCAGGGCGCCAAAGCCGGAATGCATTTCGGCCGAGACGCACCGTGCTACCGCGCGGGCCTCCCGGTCGGCGGGCCACATGCCCAGATCCGGGTGCGCGTCCGCAAGATATTCGAGGATGGCCAGGCTATCCCAAAGCGCCAGATCGCCGTCGAGCAGCAGCGGCACCAGCCCCGAGGGACTGAACCGCGATATCTCCGCCTTGGATTCCGGCAGCCGGAGGCGAACGTTCATCTCCTCGAACGGCAGTCCGAAGCGCCGCATGGCAATCCATGGCCGCAAGCTCCAGCTGGACCAGTTTTTATTGCCGATCACCAGTCGATAGCGATTCGCGGCCATGCTCTTGCCTTGCCCTCCGTGATCCTGTCTTGTGCGCCGCGCTAGTGTCCTGATCGCGAAATTCGTCTCAGGGTGCGGCAAAAGTCGGAACGAATTTCGCGATCTGAAGGACACTAGCCAAGTTAATGATTCTAGTGTGATTCAGATCGAGAAGTCCGCTTCACCACCTAGCCGAGCGCGATGTAGCGGACTTCTCGATCATCACACCAGTCGGCCCACAAAGTACGCCAAGTCATGCCCCATTAGGTCTCGGCTTGCCAGCAGCGAGCACCCCCGAATGACTGACGACCCGATGAAGTGCGACAAGGTACCGGCCACCGACATTTTCGTCGCCGAGGGCGCCGCCGGCCAGCAGGTTCCGATCTGGACGGTGGCCAAGGACGCCTCGCTCGAGGCCTTGCCCCTGTCGGTGGAGCAGCGTGCGTGGGCCGAGGCCGTCGGCTTCAAGGGTACCGCCAAGCAGCAGACGTTGCTGCCGGGACCAGACGGTCGCGTCGCGGGCGTGCTGTTCGGCTTGGGCGATGGCGCCGCGGGCGAGCCGTCGGGGCCGTCCGAGCTATTGATCGGCCAGCTGGCGCAATCGCTTCCCAGTGGCAGCTACCGCCTCGCCAGCGAAGCCGGCAATCCGACCCTCGCCGCCATCGCCTGGGGCCTCGGGTCATACAGATACGCACGCTACAAGAGCAGCAACGGGGCCCGCGCCGTGAGCCTGCGCCTGCCGGATGGGGCCGATCGCGATCTGGCGCTCAACACGATCGACGCGGTGCTGCTCGGCCGCGACCTCATCAACACGCCGGCCTCCGACCTTGGACCGGCCGAGATCGAGACGGCGGCCCGCGACCTGGCGGCCCGGCACGGCGCGCAGATCAGCGTCATCGTCGGTGATGACCTGCTCGCCCAGAATTTCCCGATGATCCATGCCGTCGGCCGCGCCAGCCCAAGGGCGCCGCGCCTCATCGATTTGCGCTGGGGGCGTGAGGGCGCGCGCACCGTGACGCTTGTCGGCAAGGGCATCACCTTCGACACCGGCGGTCTCGACATCAAGCCGTCGAGCGCGATGCTGCTGATGAAGAAGGACATGGGCGGCTCTGCCGCGGCGCTGACGCTCGCCCACATGATCATGGCGCAGAAGCTCGACGTGCGCCTGCGGCTGCTCATCCCGACCGCCGAGAACAGCATCTCCGGCGATGCTTTCCGTCCGGGCGACGTGCTGCGCTCGCGCGCCGGCACGACGGTCGAGATCGGCAACACTGACGCCGAAGGCCGCCTTGTCCTCGCTGATGCCATGGCGCTGGCCGATGAGGAATCTCCTCACAGCATGTTCGTGTTCGCAACGCTGACCGGCGCAGCGCGCGTAGCGCTCGGACCCGACCTGCCGGCGATGTTCACCAACGACGACGCGTTCGCCGCCGACATGGTGACGACCTCGGCCAGTATCGGCGACCCGGTGTGGCGGCTGCCGCTGTGGCCCGGCTATGACGGCAAGCTCGACAGTCCCGTCGCCGACATGAACAACGTGTGGGAGGCGCCGTTCGCCGGCTCCATCACCGCAGCGCTGTTCCTCAAGCGCTTCGCCAAGAACGCGCAACGCTTTGCGCACTTTGATCTGTTCGGATGGCGTCCGCTAACCAATGCGCTGGGCCCGCGCGGCGGAGAACCGCAAACGGCGCGCGCCGTGTTCACCGTTCTCGCCAAGGAGCTCTGCCGATGAGCGATACGGACGAGGCACCAAAGACCGAAGCGGCCGTGCGGCTCGACGCGCGCCGCAACGCGTTTCGCCCGGATCTGGCGGCGGAAAGCCTCTATGGCAAGGTGAGTGCACCAAACTACGTGCAAGGATATCCGGCGCAGGTGGTGCGCGCCTCCGTACCCCTGCGCATCCGCCCCTCGCCAACCGTCGGGTTCGAGACCGAGGCGCTGTTCGGCGAGACCGTCACCGTCTACGACGAGCGCGAAGGCTGGGCCTGGGTGCAGCTCAACCGCGACCGCTACGTCGGCTATGTGCCCTCCGAGTCATTGTCGCCGGAAATCGACGAGATTACCCACCGCGTGCGCGCGCTGGGCACCTTTGTCTACCCGGTGCCCGACATCAAATCTCCCCCGCTCATGCATCTGAGCATGAACGCGGAGCTGTGCATCGCCAACGGCGATGAGCGGTTCATGATGCTCAGCGGCGGCGGTTTCGTCGTGACGCGCCATATCGCCGAGCGCTCACGCCGCGCTCCCGACTTCGTTGAGTTGGCCGAGCGGTTCATCGGCACGCCCTACCTGTGGGGCGGGCGCACGCGCCTGGGCATCGACTGCTCCGGCCTTGTGCAGCTGACGCTCGAGGCTGCCGGCATCTCGGCACCGCGCGACACGGACATGCAGCAGGCCGAGCTCGGCGAGGAAGTCTCCATTCCCGACGTGCTCGACGGCATGCAGCGCGGCGATCTCATCTATTGGAAGGGCCACGTCGGCATCATGGCCGACAGCGTGACGCTGGTGCATGCCAATGCGCATCATATGCAGGTCGCGGCCGAAACGCTTCCCGAGGCGATCGAGCGCATCGCCAAGCTTGGCGCCGAGATTGCCGCCGTGAAGCGACTGCCGGCGCTGTCGGCCAAGGCTTCGGCCTAGCGCCGCACCATTCAGCGCCGGTACGGAAGGAAGCGGCGTTCGCGAAGCTCTGTGCCGTCGTCGTCGAGCGTCGGCATGCTGGCCGACAGGCCGCGGACTTCCCGCCAGATGCCGCCGCCTGGCAGCGTGACAATGGTTTCCACCGAGCGCTCGAGCCCCGTCAGGCGGCTGAGCCAATGCCGCTGCACCACGTTGCCCTCCGATACGGCCGAGGCGAACGGCACGAACCAGTCGAACGTTTCGATTGGCCGGCTTTCGTAGGTCTCCTCGGCGATGGAGAGGTCGTAGCGCTGGTCGGCGTGCAGGCTTAGCGCGAACGGGCAGGCGCTCGGCACATGCGGCGTGACGATGATCTTCCAGTAGTCGCTCGTTTCGGCCTCTTCTAGCCGCGCCGCGTCGGCGACCGACGGCGCCCAATAGCGCAGCGCGGTGATCGTCGCTTGATAGCGCGAGCGAAAGACATCGTCGGGCAGCATCGGTGGGTATGCCGGATGGTTGCTGCCGACTACGATGGCGCAAAGGCGCGCTCGTTCAAGCGGAATTTCCTTTAGCCGCTCGTCTGTCGTGCATATGCCTCGTCGTAAGCGATTTGTCGCTGCAACGCTGGGCGTTCCGCCAACCGTTTGGTGTAAGCGACGAACTCAGGCAACTCTGGCAGCAGCTTGAACTTCATGGTCCAGCGAAGGCTCGCGCCGACGACCACATCAGCGGCGCTGAACTGCTCGCCGAGCAGATACGGCGAGGCCTTTCCAGTCGCATTGCGCAGCACTTCCACGACGGTGTCATAGTCGGCCCAGCCGGCGGTCGTGCGGGGTGGCGGCGGGCGGTTCATCGCTTTGTCGAGGATGGCCGGCTCGACGCAGCTCGGTACAAAGAAGAGCCACTTGAGATAGGGACCGCGCATCTTGTCGGTTACCGGCGGTGCCAGGCCGGCCTTCGGGTATGCATCGGCGAGATAGCAGCATATGGCGGAGACCTCGCTGACGGCGGTATCGCCATCGACAAGTGCCGGCACCTTGCCCATGGGGTTTATCGCGAGGAATTCGGGTTTGCGCTGATCGCCGTTCCTGAGGCTGAGCAGCTCGATCTCGTACGGCTCGCCCAGCTCCTCGAGCATCCACATCGCTACCGACGCGCGCGAGGGTGCCGCGTAATAGAGCTTCAGCCGCGGCTTCGTTTCCTCGGTCATGGCGGACACTCCTCTGACGGACGCGCTTGATTAGCCGGCGAGCGCGCCCTTGTGCAGCACGCTGATGTTGAAAGCCGCAGCGAGCAGCGCCTTGGTGTAATCCTCCTTGGGATGGGAGAACACATCGACGGCGGGGCCTTCCTCGACCACCTTGCCGTTGCGCATCACGATCACGTAGTTGCACAACGCGCGAATGACTTTCAGGTCGTGGCTGATGAACAGGTACGCAAGGTCGCGCTTTTTCTGCAGCTCGCGCAATAGGTCGACAATTTGCGCCTGCACCGACATGTCGAGGGCGCTGGTCGGCTCGTCGAGCATGATGAATTTCGGCTGCAGCACCATGGCGCGGGCGATGGCGATACGCTGGCGCTGGCCACCCGAGAACTCGTGCGGATAGCGATCCTGCGCGGCCGGATCGAGACCGACCTCCTTGAGTGCCGCGCTGACGCGTTCGCGGCGCTGGTCGTAGTCGAGTTCCGGCGCCTGGATGGTCAGGCCTTCGCTGATGATCTGGTTGACCGACATGCGCG
>JBDTOR010000127.1:0-7468 GCA_039933175.1 Hyphomicrobium sp.
GGCCAGCTGGCGACCGACATGCTGCGTCGCATTAAGAACGACGTCATCGGGCGCAAGCCGACGCTGGTCATCTGGCAGACCGGCGTCAACGACGCCATGCGCCTGGTCAACGTCGACAAGTTCCGCGAGACCGTGATCGCCGGCATCGACGAGATGCAACGCGCGGGCATCGACGTGGTGCTGCTCGACATGCAGTATTTCCCCAAGGCCGAGAAGGTCCGCGACTTCCCCCGCTTCCTCGTCGCCATGCGCCAGATCGCCGAGCAGCGCCGCATTCCGATCATGCAGCGCTTTGCCATCATGAAACACCTAGTCACCACCGCTCAGTTCACACCCCAGCAGCTGCTTGCGGCGGACCTGTTCCATCCCAACGACCTGAGCTACGGCTGCCTCGGGCGCATCATGGCCGAGGCGCTGCAGGGCGAGGTCGTCGACACCACCAAGGTCGCAGCCAAGAAGAAGTATCCGGCCGAACCCGCCAAGCAGGCCGGCACCGTGGCCCCCCTACCCGTTCACTGAACGGCGCGGGGCATGTAGGCTCGCGGCGCGCTAGACCGGTGCCGCGGAGCCCCACATGATCGCAGGACAACTCGCACTCATCACGGCGGCACTGTTCACCGGTGCCGCCATTTACGTGTCCGCCGTTGAGCACCCGGCGCGCATGGCGCTCGAGCCGCGCGCCATGCTCACCGAATGGAAGCCTGCCTATAAACGCGGCTCCGCCATGCAGGCGAGCCTTGCGATGATCGGGTTCCTGCTCGGCGCTTGGGCCTACTGGGCAACCCAGAACTGGCTATGGCTAACCGGCGCCCTGACCTTGCTGGCGGGATGGCCCTACACGCTGCTCGTCATCCTGCCGACCAACAACAAGCTGCTGGCGACGCCCGTCGAGGCGGCCAATGCCGAGACCCGCGCCCTAATCCTCAAATGGGCGCATCTACACGCCGTGCGCACGGCCCTAGGCGTTGGCGCCACCCTGCTTTTCCTGCTGGCCTCGATCTGAGCCGGGATGCCTGGGCGCGGCCCGGTTAAAGCGATATTGGCGGGTTACGGGTATAGTCGGGGCCGGCTGAGGTGCGGATACGCTCGTGTCTGAACGGCTCCGCGCCATAGCTCCCGAGAGACAAATCGGTTAGCTGACGATCAGCAACCGCAACTGGCCCAGGAACAGGGGCATGGCCGGCTTATCGCGCTCACTCGAGTTCGTCCGTGACCGCTACGACGTCATCGTCGTCGGCTCCGGCTATGGCGGCGGCGTGGCCGCATCCCGCCTGGCACGCTCGGGGAAGAAAGTCGCCGTGCTGGAGCGTGGCCGCGAGGTGCTGACCGGACAATTCCCCAGCCGCTTCCCCGACTTGAAGAACGAGATGCAGGTGACCGGCAAGCGTCTGCGCACCGGCCCCTCGTCGGCGCTGTTCGACGTGCGTCTCGGCGAGGACATGCACGTGCTCGTCGGGTGCGGGCTCGGCGGCGGCTCGCTGATCAACGCCGGCGTGGCGTTGCGACCTGATACGCGCGTCTTTGCCGACGAGCGCTGGCCCGGCCAGATCACGCAGGACGGCTTGCTGGATGAAGGCTTCCGCCGTGCGGCGCTGTGGCTGAACCCGCAGAGCGACCCGCGCGCCGCGGGCTATTCGAAGTACAAGACGCTCGAGGCGGCCGGCGCGGCGCTCGGTTACGAAACCGTCGCGCCGAAGGTCACCGTAAGTTTCGATCCCAACGTCAACGTTGCCGGCATCGAGCAGCCGGGCTGCACGCGCTGTGGCGACTGCTGCGGCGGCTGCAACGTCGGCGCCAAGAATTCCGTCGCCCTCACCTACCTGCCGGATGCTGTGCGTCATGGCGCGGAGCTGTTCACGCACGCTGGCGTACGCTACCTCGCCAAGTCGGCCGATGGCGAGTGGGAGGTGCACGTTCGGCGCCTCGATGCGGCGGGTGGAGCCACGGAGAATATCGTGCTGCGCGCGCCGATGGTGATGCTCGGCGCCGGGACGCTCGGCACGACGGAGATTCTGCTGCGCTCGCGCGCCAACGGCCTTCCTCTATCGGCGCGCGTCGGCGAGCGCTTCTCGGCCAACGGCGACATCATCGCCTTCGGCTACGGCGCCCGCGAGCCAGTGAACGCGGTTGGCGTCGGCTTTCCGGCGAAGGTGCCGGGTGCGGAGATCGGCGCTGCTGTTTCGGGCATGCTCGAGATCGACGACGCGACCAACCTCGCCAATGAGCTGCGCGTGCAGGAAGGTGTCCTGCCGTCGGCCATCGCGCCGGCGTTGCCGGTGTTGTTCATTCCCAACGGGCGCCTGCTGGGCGCGCTGCAGAGCCTGGTCAACGGCGTCTACAAGGGGCCGTTCGCCAAGCTGCAAACGTTCTTTGCCGTCTCGCACGACAGTGCGTCGGGCCGCTTCTCCCTCGATGACGACCGGCTGGCGCTGGCTTGGCCGAACGCCAAAGACGAGCCGGTTTACGCCCGTCTTGATGCGTTGCTGACGGCGATCGTCAAGCAGTCGGGCGGCTCCTACGTGAAGAACCCGCTGGCGGGCACGATCATGGGACATCAGCCGGCGACGGCGCACCCGCTTGGCGGGGCCGGCATGGCGCGTGAACGCGACGAAGGTGTCGTCAATCACAAGGGGCAGGTGTTCGATGCCGGCGCGGGGCGCGGGCCGACGGCCGTGCACGAAGGGCTGTATGTCGTCGACGGAGCGGTGATCCCGCGTTCGATCGGCGTCAATCCGCTCTTTACGATCACCGCGCTCGCCGAACGCACGCTGCTGCACATGGCGCAGGACTACGGCCTCTCCTTCGACGCCGCGCCACTCACGGGAGTGCGCGCGACGCCGCAGGATCTCAGCCCCTTTTTGGCAGCATGAGCCGGACCAGCAGCCGGCCCGGCTCATGCGGCGCTGACTAGGCGCTCTTCTTGAAGTGCGCAGCGTCGGCCAGGCCCTTGGTCGCGTCGCCAGCGCTATAGGAATGCGCGCCGGTGCCGGCCAGTTTGCCCTTGTCGACGATCAGGTACTCGGTGCGGATCGGCTTCTTGGCAAAGTAGCTTTCGAGGATCTCCCGGGTGCCGGCCGCGTAGCGAGCCTGAGCCGAAAGCGATGAGCCCGAGATGTGCGGCGTCATGCCATGATGGGGCATGGTGCGCCACGGGTGGTCCTTCGGCGCCGGCTGCGGGAACCAGACGTCGCCGGCGTAGCCCGCCAGCTGCCCGCTTTCGAGCGCGCGCACGACTGCGTCGCGGTCGACGATTTTGCCGCGCGCCGTATTGATGAGATACGCGCCGCGTTTCATCTTGGCGATGAGCTTGTCGTTGAACATCCCCTCGGTTTCGGGATGCAGCGGCGCGTTGATGGTGATGACGTCGCATACCTTCACCATCGACTCGACGTCCTTGTGATAGATGAGCCCGAGCTCCTTCTCGACCTTCTCCGGCAGGCGGTGCTTGTCGGTGTAGTGCAGCTTGACGTCGAATGGTTTCAAGCGCCGCAGCACGGCGAGACCGATGCGCCCAGCAGCCACGCTGCCGACGTTCATGCCTTCGAGGTCGTACGAGCGCTCGACGCAATCGGCGATGTTCCAGCCGCCCTTCTTCACCCACTCGTACGATGGGAGATAATTGCGCACGAGCGACAGGATCATCATCACGACGTGCTCGGCGACGCTGATCGAGTTGCTGTAGGTGATCTCGGCGACGGTGATGCCCTTGTCCATCGCTCCCTGAAGATCGACGTGGTCGGAGCCGATGCCGGCCGTGATGGCGAGCTTGAGGTTCTTGGCCTTGGCGAGGCGCTCCTTGGTGAGGTAGGCCGGCCAGAATGGCTGCGAGATGACGACATCGGCATCGGGGAGCTCGCGCTCGAACACGGAGTTGGGGCCGTCCTTGTCGGATGTGACGATAAACGTGTGGCCCTGACCCTCGAGGTATTTGCGCAGACCAAGCTCACCGGAAACGCTGCCCAGCAGCTGCCCGGGTTTGAAGTCGATCGATTTTGGCGTCGGGACTGTTTGCCCATCCGGATAGTGATCCAGCTTGGGGACATCGTCGCGCGCATACGTCTTGGGATATCCGTCGACCGGATCGGGGTAGAGAACGGCTAGTATCTTGGCCATGAGTGCTTTCCTCCGGGTTGGATCGTGAGGAAACGTCTCGGGTTGCTGGCGGCGTTTGTCGTCGGCTGGCGGGGAGGCGCTTCCCTAGCTGTGCGGCGGTCGGAATGGCCGGGGCACGGTCGTCGCAGGCTCTTGCCTGCCCTAAAGGTAGTTTAGAGCCTCGGGGTAAACAAGATCGCCGGCGGTTGAGAACAACGCCGGCAATGAGAGTTTATGCGCGTTTAACGCGCGTTTATTGGCCGTGCAGAGCTGCCTTGAAGAAGGCGAGTTGCTCGCTGCTGGAGCGTTCGAACCATTCACCTAGATAGATGTCGAAATGGCCGATCGGGAGCATCATCAGCTGTGCCCTATCGCCGATAAGCGCGGCGGCCTTGGTGGCGGCGTCGGTGGAGGCGACGGTGTCCTTCTCGCACGCGATGAACAGCGCCGGGCACCGCACTTCGCGCGCATAGCGGATCGGCTGGTAGAACGGCAGGCGCAAGAAAATGCGCGCGGCGACTTGGTTGCGCCAGCCCGGCGGCACGATGGCTTTCAGGCCGGCGTACGCATCGGCCGTCGGCATGGCGGCAATTTCGCCTGCGGGCGCCACGAGCGGCACGTAATAGGGCGACAGTCTGAACGCGGCGCGCACGCTGTCGTATATGGATGCCGCCGCGAGGCGGACGATCTTGCCGAACCCGACTTGCTTGCGAACCCTGCGCGCGCTCGCATGTCCATCGAGCATCGGGCATTGCGCCGATACCGCGGCGATCCGCTTGTCGCGCGCCGCGGCGACGATCACGTGACCGCCCGACAGCGAGCAACCCCACAGAGCGATGCGATCGGCGTCGACGCCCGGCAACGTGCGGGCAAAGGCAATGGCAGATTTCCAATCCTCGAGCTGACGCGGAATGGAGACCAGCTGTCGCGGTTCGCCGTCGCTGGCGCCGAGGTAGCGGTAGTCGAACAGCACGACGTAGAAGCCGGCGTCGGCGAAGCGTTTGGCGTAAGGCTCGAGTGAAGCATCGCGCGTGCCGCTGAGACCGTGGGCCATGACGATGCACGGCGACGGCCGCGTTGCGGCTTCCGCCGGTGCGTAAAGCCACGCACGGCAGGTTACGCCGCCGCTCAAGAATGCGGCTTCCCGGCGCAGTGCGGTCGTCATGCTTCCCTCAGGCAGGCGTGTCGGCCAGCTATTGTCGTGCTGTTTACGTTGGCGGCTGCTCATGATGTTACGTTCGCGGTTGGCAAAGAGGCCCATGCTAGTGGCACGCGAGTCTTGCCGCGGTTCCTTAAAGAACACCGCGCCGCGAACGTCGTTTTGAAAGCTTTGCCTAGCAACCGGGCGGCGTCAGTGAATGCCCGGCATCGGTTTGCGCACGCGCAGGAGATTGATCGGCTTGGCGGGCGCGCGGGCCGGTGTCGCCGCCGCCTGGGTGATGGACTGGCCAGTTGTGGCGCGCCGGCGTAGCGACCACCACTTGCGCGATCGCGGAGCAGGCGCGCGGCTGGCCTCGAGGAAAGCGATGACCGCGCGCACGTGGCCAACGAACTGTTCGCGGTCGGCCTCGCCCGTACTGTCACCCTTCAGCTTGAGATCGCGCCAGCGGCCCATCCAAGTTCCCGGAAGCATATCGATCCATCGATTGACGGACGACACCTCCCAGAAGGACTCTTCGCTTTTCTGCGCTTCGTCGAGTGCTACACGCAGAGCCGCGATCACCGCCTCGATATCCGCTGCCATTACGCCCTCCACACGCGACTGTCCCAGGCCCTCACTTTAGCGGATTTCCGGCCTCAGTACACACCCTCGGCCTTGAGCGCCGCGATTGTGCCGGCCCCTGACGCAGCGCCCTGGCGCAGAAAAACGGCGGGCTTTCCGAGGGGTGCCGGCATGCGCTCCCACGTTCCGGGTGTGCCGGCGCCTTCGCCCGTCCACAGGTTCGTCCACGCGCTCCCCTTGGGGAAGTAGACCTCGACGCTGTCGGCGCCTTTTCAAACTCGGTCCCGTCTGCCGCCGCTAGTCCGAGGCTGCCGTTACCGCGACGTTCGTCCCGCCCTCGGCTGCGGGTGTGAATCGAACGTCCATAAGCTGTATCTCGCCGCAGGTGTTCACCGACCACTGCTCCTTCCACGGAGCTCCGGCCTGCTCCGGTTTCGTCACTACCGCCGTGTCGACGATTGTGGCCTCGGCGCAATCCTTTTCGCTCTGCGTCAGGGCGGCCGTCTTGGCGAAGTTGGCGGCATCAATCTGCAGGGTAGGATCGGCGATGGTCGAGCCCGGCGCCATGGGCACCGCTGTGATGTTGCCCTCCTTCATGATCATCAGCATGGCGCGGCGCAGCGGTTTCTCGCAGTCGACCAAGTAGCGTTCGATCCAAATCACGTCGGATGGTTCGCCCTCGTAGGGGTACACGTCGGTTAGCGTAAATTGGGGATCCTCGGGACATTCGCCCTCCGGAACGAGCTTCACACTCTCGTTGATGAGCTCGGTGCGAGTTTGCGTCAGCTCGTCCGAAAAGGCGCGCTTGGCGACATCCTCGCCATAGGCCTCGGTCAGTTCGGCGGGCGCCGCTTTGATGTATGCGGGTGTCGCGACGCTCGCGCCACCGGCAGTCAGCACGCATCCGATGACGAAGCTGACACGGCACAGCCCGTTCATAGTCATCTCCACCCCGCGAGGCCCAGACGCTCCAGCCACGGCTATCGTAGCAGAACGCTATCGGTCTCGAAATTCGATTTGGGCGGCGGTGGCGGCGCGCCGGGAGAGAGTAAAGAAAGACCGGATGCTGGCGCGGCGTCTACTCGACGAGGCACTCGTATCCGGCGGAACGCAGCGAAGTGCAGACCCTCTGCGGCTCCTCGGCATTGGCGTAGGGACCGAGCCGGACGCGATAGGCCTTTTCCTGGTTCTCCGCTTGCGTCTCGCTGACCTGCAGCCTGCGCCTGCCGAATTCGCCGCCGTACTGCGACGTGAGACGCACCGAGAGCGCGAACGCCTCGCTGCGCGAATGGAGCGTGGCGATCTGCAGATGGAAGTCCTTCGGCGCTGCCGGTGCTTCAGCTACGGCGGGGGACATGGAAGGCGCGGGCGTGGCGACCGGCGCTGGTGGAGCAATAGCTGAAGCGTCTGATGGTGTAACCGCGGTTGGAGCATTGACGACGGCAGTAGCGCGCACCACGGGCGCTACTGCGACTGATGCCTGAGGGAGCGGCGCATCCGGGACGGGCGGCACCGTCGGCAGTGGAGCCATCGACACTTGCACCTTTTTGTCCCAGCCGGCGACAGCTGGCTGTTGCTCGCGCTTAGGTGAGGGCGGCGCGACGCTGGTCGTGGTCGATGCCGTCTCGATCCACTTGCCTTCGGCAGGTGCCG
>JBDTOR010000128.1:0-7445 GCA_039933175.1 Hyphomicrobium sp.
CTTCCATGCACCGGCCGCAATACGTTGAACCAGCATGTCCTTCACTTGAAGGTAGAGGGGGCGAGTGGAGAACCGTCCTACCGCTGTCATTGGAGGCCTCAAAGGTTAGATGCCCTCACGTCGACCGCGGGCCCCTTCGAGCCGAGAAGGCGCATAGCGGCCCGCCTGCAGCTTCAGTGAAACCTTTGCACGTCATAGGACGCACACGATACGATCTGACAACTCACCGCTAACTTGTAGTAGAGCATAATAATCATCGTTAACCGTAGCACGATAAGGCGGCTCCGGCCCACATTTTGTCCACGTTTATTTCACCGCTTGACTGCATGCTGCGGCATTCGCGCGCAAGATCGACATGAGATTGTGCCGCGTGCTTACGATTTCGAACGTCCGTTTGTTACCGCATGCGGATGATAAACTTGGCTCGGACGGCGTGGCCTCCCGCGCGCTCCTCGTCAGGCAGCCCCGCTGGGAGTTCCTCCCTATCTGGCGGGGCCTTCCACCGGCTCCAGACATGCAAATCGCCGTCCGCGCCGCAGGCGCGCCCAAAGCCCTTGCAGCGCTGCCCTGGCCCGGTGCAAACATCGCAGACCGCGCCGGCCGTCACGGCCGCGCTCCGAGGGAGCCCGTCAACATGCTGGATCTGCGGACGTCTCAGTCAGGCGCTACGGCGCAATCGACCGACCGCACCATGCGCCACGACTGGTCCCGCGAGGAGGCCCAGGCCCTCTACGACGCGCCGTTCAATGACCTGCTGTTCAAGGCGCACACTGTCCATCGGCGCCACTTCGAGCCGAACACCGTGCAGCGCAGCCGGCTGCTGTCAATCAAGACCGGCGGATGCGCCGAGGATTGCGGCTATTGCAACCAGTCGGCGCACCACGCGTCGGGCCTCACTGCCAGCAAGCTGATGGCAGTGCAGAAAGTGCTCGGCGAAGCGCAAAAGGCCAAGGATGCCGGGGCCACGCGCTATTGCATGGGTGCGGCGTGGCGCTCGCCCAAGGGCCGCGACATGGACGTGCTGTGCGCCATGGTCGAGGGTGTCAAGGCGATGGGCATGGAGACGTGCATGACGCTTGGCATGCTCTCTGACGACGATGTCGGCAAGCTCAAGGGCGCCGGCCTCGACTACTACAATCACAACATCGATACGTCGGAGCGTTACTACAGCAAGGTCATCACCACGCGCACCTTCGCCGATCGCCTGCAGACGCTGGACCGCGTGCGCGAGGCGGGCATCAAGGTTTGCTCCGGCGGCATCGTCGGCATGGGTGAGGAGCCCGAGGACCGCGTCGACATGCTGCTGACGCTGGCCAACCTGCCCGAGCACCCGGAAAGCGTGCCGATCAACATGCTGATTGCCATCCCCGGCACGCCGCTGGCGGATGCCGAGAAGATCGACGGCATTTCATTCGTGCGCACCATCGCGCTCGCTCGCATTCTCATGCCGCAGTCGTACGTGCGCCTTTCCGCCGGCCGCACGCAGATGAGCGATGAGACGCAGGCGCTATGCTTCTTCGCCGGCGCCAACTCGATATTCGTCGGCGACAGGCTGCTGACGACCGACAATCCGGGCGAGGACAGCGACGCGGTTCTGTTCGACAAGCTCGGCCTGCGGCCGCTCGAACTCGAGACCGGCTCGTCTGAGCGCTCCAATGTACAAGAGTCATGAGCGCTCCCTCGAGGCACTAGCGCGGCGTGGACGTCGCCGGGCGCTGACGTCGTTCTCGGGCGCCGACTTCACCTCCAACGATTATCTGGGCCTCGCCTCGTCGGCCGAACTCAAGGCCGCGGCGCGCGCGGCGCTGGAGCGCGACGTGCCGATCGGCTCGGGCGGGTCGCGGCTGTTGCGCGGCAATCACCGCGAGCATGAAGCGTTGGAATCGGAGGCTGCCGCTTTCTTCGGGGCTGAAAGGGCGCTGTTCTTCGGCGGCGGCTTCATCGCCAACCTCGCCCTGTTCTCGACCCTGCCGCAGCGCGGCGACGTCGTCGTTCACGATGCGCTGATCCACGCCTCGGTCCACGACGGCATGCGCATGGGCAAGGCCGAGCGGGCCGAGGCCCGCCACAACGATGCGCAGGCGTTCGAGGACGTCATCAAGGATTGGCGCGCCGCCGGCGGCACCGGCACGCCCTGGATCGCGGTGGAAAGCCTCTACAGCATGGACGGCGACCGCGCGCCGCTTGATGATCTGTTAGCCGTCGCCAACCGGCACGAAGGCGTGCTGATCATCGACGAGGCGCACGCCACGGGCGTCCTCGGCCCCATGGGGCGCGGGCTCAGCGCGCACCTCGAAGGACGCGACAACATCATCGCGCTGCACACCTGCGGCAAGGCACTCGGCGCCATGGGCGCGCTGCTCACTGGTCCGCAAGTGATGTGCGATTACCTCGTCAACCGATCCCGCCCGTTCATCTACGCGACGGCGCCGTCGCCGCTGATGGCCGCGATCGTTCGCGCCGCGCTGATCATCTGCCGTTTCGATGCGGCCCGGCGCGACAAGCTGCGGTCGCTCGTCGCCTTCGCCGGCAGCAGGCTCGCCGAAGGCTGCGGGGTGCCGGCGTCCGGCTCGCACATTCAGCCGGTGATCGTCGGCTCCGACGAGCGTGCCACCCGTCTTGCCGCTGCCATGCAAGCGCGCGGCTTCGATATTCGCGCCGTGCGCCCGCCGACCGTGCCCGAAGGCACTGCGCGCCTGCGGCTGTCGCTGACGCTGAATGTCGATGAGGCGAGAGTTGCCGAGATGGCCACGGCGCTGGCCGAGGAGCTGAAGAGGCTCGACGCATGACGCAGGCTATCGTCATCACCGGCACCGATACCGACGTCGGCAAGACCGTGTTCGCCGCCGGTCTCGTCGCGCTGCTCGATGGATATTACTGGAAGCCGGTGCAGGCCGGGCTCGAAGGCGAGACGGACGCTGACATTGTGCAGCGGCTTTCCGGTTTGCCGGCCGCGCGTGTTCTGCCCGAGGTCTACCGGCTGACGATGGCCGCTTCGCCGCACTTGGCGGCCGAGCGCGACGGCATCCACATTGACATCGATGGTCTCGCCAACGCTCCGCTCTTCAACGACGGTCGTACAGTCGTGATCGAAGGCGCCGGCGGCCTGCTGGTGCCGTTATCGCGGCGGTACCTGCAGATCGAGCTGTTCGAACGCTGGGGGGCGCCCGTCGTGCTCGTCGCCTCGACGCGTCTCGGCACCATCAACCACAGCCTGCTGTCGATCGAGGCCCTGAAGCGGCGGCAGATCCCGGTGCTCGGCGTTGCCTTCGTCGGCGACGAGAACACCGATTCCGAGCGCACGATCATCGAGATGGGTGGCGTGCGCCGGCTGGGGCGCCTGCCGATCGTCGACCCGCTGAATAAAGAGACGTTGCGCAATGCGTTTGCCGCCAACTTCCGCGCCGCGGACTTCGCCACCCCGGTCGCCGCATGAACGGCTCAGGCGGCAGCCCGATCTGGCATCCGTTCACGCAGCACGCTCTCCAGCCGGAGATGATCCCCATCAGCGGGGCGCGCGGCGCTTGGCTCAAGTCGCGTGACGGCGACCTGATCCTCGATGCGATTTCATCGTGGTGGGTCGTTACTCACGGGCACTGCCATCCCCGCATCGTCGGCGCCATCGAGGAGCAGGCGCGGAGGCTCGACCAGGTCATCTTCGCCGGGTTCACGCATGCGCCGGCGGAGATGCTGGCGCGCGGGTTGATCGACATGGCGCCGCCGGGGCCGGCGCACGTGTTCTTTTCCGATAGCGGTTCTACCTCCGTTGAGGTGGCGCTGAAGATGGCGCTCGGCTACTGGCGCAACATCGGTGCGCCGCGCAGCCGCATCGTGGCACTGGAGCACGGCTACCACGGCGATACGGTCGGCGGCATGTCGGTCGGTGCCCGCGGCGTATTCAGTGCCCCCTATGATCCGCTGCTGTTCGACGTTGTGCGCATCCCATTCCCCGCCGCGGGACGCGAGCAGGCGACGGTCGATGCCTTCGATGCCGCCTGTGCTGCCGAGCCGGTCGCCGCGCTGATTATCGAGCCGCTGATCCTCGGCGCCGGCGGCATGCTGATCTACAACGAGAGCGTGCTGCGCGAATTGAAGCGCGTGACCGAGGTGCACGGTGCGCTGCTGATTGCCGACGAGGTGATGACCGGCTGGGGGCGGACGGGCACGTTGTTCGCTTGCGCCAAGGCCGGCATCTCACCCGACATCATGTGCGTGGCGAAGGGCATCACCGGCGGCTCGCTGCCTTTGGCGGCCACGCTGTGCACGTCGGAGATCTTTGCCGCGCATCACTCGACCGACCGGACAAAGACGTTCTTCCACTCGAGTTCCTACACTGCCAACCCTATCGCCTGCGCTGCAGCGGTCGCCAACCTCGACATCTGGCAGACCGAGCCGATGGCGGACCGGCTGGCCGCGCTCGGGGAGGCGCAGGCGAGCCGCCTTGCGCCATTCGAGGACGACCCGCGCTTCGCCAACGTCCGGCAGCTCGGCACCATCACCGCGCTCGACCTGAAAGTGCCCGATGCCGGCTACCTCGCTGGCGTCGGGCCCCGCCTGACGCAATTCTTCCTGGAGCGAGGGGTGCTCCTGCGCCCCTTGGGAAATACCATCTACGTCATGCCGCCCTATTGCATTACGCCCGCCGAGCTCGACCTCATCTATGCGGCGATCGCCGAGGCGCCGCGGGCCGTGGAAGACATGGCATGAGCGGTTCCACCATTATTGGGTTCGGCCACCACGTGCCGGAACGCCGGGTGGGCAACGCCGAGATCGAGCAGCGTCTCGGTCTCGAGCCGGGCTGGATCCTGCGCCGCACCGGCATCGAGGAACGCCGCTATGCGGCCCCCGACGAGGCGCTGACCGATCTTGCGGTCCCTGCCGCCGAGATGGCGCTCGCGCAGTCGGGTGTCGACCGCGGCACCGTGGCCCTAACATTGCTGGCGACCAGCACGCCGGACCACCTTCTACCGCCGTCCGCACCGCTGCTCGCCCATTGCCTGGGGCTCGGCAACTCGGGCGGTATCGATCTCGCCGGTGCTTGCGCGGGCTTCCTCTATGCGCTGACGCTGGGTGACGGCTTCGTGCGCACGCACGGGGCGCCGGTGCTCGTCGTTGCCGCCAACATTCTGTCGCGCCGAATCAATCCCGCCGAGCGCGGCAGCAGCATACTGTTCGCCGATGCGGCCGGCGCCGTGGTCCTGGTGCCGACAGATGAGGCCGGCAGAGGCGTGGCGGGCGCCAAGCTGGCGGCCGACGGCAGCAGCTACGACCTCATCAAGATCGCTGCCGGGGGCAGCCGGCGCCCGTTCGCGCCCGAAATCCCCATTGAAGACATGCAGATGTCCATCGCCGATGGGCAGGCGGTGTTTACGCGGGCTGTCGAGATGATGGTCACCGCCTCGCGGGCGGCCCTCGACAAGGCGCAACTCGCCGTCGCCGATGTCGACAGTTTCATCCCCCATCAAGCAAATGCGCGCATCATGACCGCCGTCGCCCAGCAGCTGGGGGTGCCGTCCGCCAAGATCGTCTCGACGATCGCCGCGTTCGGTAACAGCTCTGCGGCGACCATCCCTTTGTCGCTGTCCTTGGAAGCTGCCGAGGGCCGCATGGTGCGCGGCAGACGCCTGCTGATGTGTGCGGCAGGCGCCGGTCTGACCGGCGGGGCCGTGGTCTACAGGCTCTAGTCCGGCGGCCGCCGGAAACCTGCACGTGGGGTTCAGGTTCAGTTCATTCGCAGAATGGTTGAGTACGGCCCTGTCACCAAATGCGTACGGAATCCAAAGCAACGGCCCGGAACTTGAAGCAAAACATGTCCAAGCCCCTATCACGCCTAATTTGCATGCAGGAACTGGCGTCAGCCGTGTCGCGTTGTTTGGTCCAACGGAACGTGCAGACTGACACGTTCGCTAACTCTATACCCTAGCGGCCAGGTGAAAAAAATCATGCCGATGAGCGCAACAAGCTCCGGTGCACAGCGCGACCTCAGAATCGACTTCTTTCGCGGCCTGGCCCTGCTATTCATCTTCGTCGACCACGTCCCTGAAAACGTGGCCGCCAAGTTCACATTGAAGAACTTCGGCTTTGCGGACGCCGCCGAGGTGTTCGTGCTGCTCGCCGGCTTCTCGGCGGTTCTGGCGTACCAGCGGGTGTTCGAGGGTGAGGGCTTCAAGGCCGGTGTGGCACGCGTCTTCGATCGCGTCCGCGACATCTATCTGTGGCATCTGGCACTGATCGTCATCTGCGGCGTCGGGCTCACCTTCGCGGCCACCTACTTCGACAACTTCGCCTATGCGCGGAACATCGGCGTGCATGTCTTCGCCGACGATCCAACGCGCTCGACCGTGCTTGCCGCGGCGCTGGTCAACCAGCCGAACATGCTCAACATCCTGCCGCTGTACATCGTGCTGCTGATGTTCTGGCTGCCGTTCGTCCTATGGCTGCTGCCGCGTAACCCTTGGCAGGCGCTGGTGCTGTCGGTTGGCCTGTGGGCGGCTTCGAACCTGCTGTCGGCGAACCTGCCCAGCATGCAGCATCCCCATGGCTGGGTGTTCAATCCGTTCGCCTGGCAGCTGCTGATCACTATCGGTGCGCTGACCGCTCATTTCACGCGCCAAGGTCCGATTCCGGTCTCGCGCCCGCTGATGTGGATCGCGATCGGCTATCTTTCCTTCGCGTTCCTCTACACCGCCCCCTGGACGCAGATCGCCGGCTTGGAGAGCGTGCGTGTGTTCGCTCCCGACATGCTCGGCAACATCGACAAAACGTATCTATCGCCCTGGCGCCTCGCCGATGTTGTCGCACTCGGCTACCTAGTAATGATCTTACTGCCGCCGCAAACCGAATGGCTTAGTCACCCTTGGGCCACGGGCATAGGGCGTTTGGGGCGGCACTCCTTGGAAATCTTCTGCGTTGGGACGATATTGTCCTTCGTTGGTTGGGTTGTCCTGGTTGAAGCCGGCTACGGACTCGCTCTACAGATCCTGGTCAACACCATAGGCATCGGGATTCTGTTGGGGACGGCATGGGCTCTTGCACAGCGCAACCGCGGCACGGACTGGGCTTTCGGGCAAACGGTTCGCAACTTCTTCGCCGAGCGGCGCTCTATGGGTGCTCAGCAGTTGCAGGCCTAGTCTTCTTATCGTCGGTTCAAGCAGAAGCCAGCCCGCGCTGCCAAGCGCCGGCTGCGCTTATGCGCTTCGACGCTCCGCTCCCGAAATTCTCGGCCGCTCTCGCGTCCGGCCAACCGGTGCGTATCATCGCCCTGGGCTCGTCGAGCACCCAGGGCATTGGCGCCTCAAGCCCCAAGGCCTGCTATCCGGTTAAGCTGCAGGCGGAACTCTCGCAGCGCTTTCCGGGCAATAAGATCACCGTTGAGAATCTCGGCATCGGCGGCCAGCTGGCGACCGACATGCTGCGTCGCATTAAGAACGACGTCATCGGGCGCA
>JBDTOR010000129.1:0-7410 GCA_039933175.1 Hyphomicrobium sp.
GCCTGCTGCGAGGCGGCGTTCCGCTACCAGGATGTGGCCGTGTTCCAGGTTCAATGCGCCCGCAACCCTGAGGCGGTGCCGGTGACACGCGATTACATCGCGGAACGCATGCGGAGCCTGCGCCAGCGCGAGGCGGCGGCGGAGGCGCTGCGCGTGTCTCGGTCGGAGCCTGTGCCGCTCCGCAAGCAGCGGCTGTGATTGTATTTTTTCGAGTTTAGCCCTGCGCTCGGTGCAGGCGCCCGCGCTTGGAAAACGGCTGGGCTTTGGCTATAGTCTGGGCGCGGGGGAATTGGCCGGCAGCCGTCGAAATCGGCCGCGGCCCCAGTGCCTTCAGCGGCACGGTATTCGGCAGCGCTGCGGTAACTGCGCCGGCGGGGAGGCACGGTTCGCATGAGATGCCATCCGACACGGTGGCTTTGGGGGCTCATTCCAATCGCCATGCTGAGCTGGCTGGCCGTCCACCTCGAAACCGATTTCATTCAACGCGATCTCGAAACTCGAAGTGCAGCGGCGCTACGCGGGGCGGGCTTCGACTGGGCTTCCGTCGCCTTCTCGGGGCGCGATGGGCTGCTTGTGGGCCAGGCGGCCGCCCCGGCTCAGCTTGAAGAGGCCGCAGCGGTCGTACGCAATGTCTGGGGCGTGCGAACGGTCGAGACGCGCGTCGCCGTCGCGGCGGAAATCGACCTGCCGGTCGCCACTGCCGCTGACGACATCGTGCCCGACGGGACGATCGACGACATCGCGCCGCACACGCTTTACGGCCGCCCTGCCGACGAGCCATTGCTGGCGCTGGCACCCAGCGAATACGCGCCCCCAACGACGGTACAGGCACACGACTACGTCGAGCCGGCCCCGCCGCCCACGGCACTCCCGCCAGTGCCGACGTCGAAGCCACTTGAAGCACCGCAGGCGACGCTTCCTACTGACACGCCCGCACCGGCCGCCGAAACCCTGCCGATTGCCGATACTGCGCCAGTAGCCGCCGAGCAAAAGCCTCTCCCGGCGGCCGTGGTGCCCGAGACGGTGACGACCGCCGAAGCGGCGGTCGCGCTGCCCGAGCAGAAGGCCGTCCCGACTATCCCGGGCGCCCCGGCGCCGCCTGCACCACCTCCAGAACAGCAAGCGGCGGCGGTCGTGCCGTCGCTCCCTGAGCACAAACCTGCAACGCCGACGGCCGTCGTGGCGGCGGCCGACTCGACGCCCGCAATGCCCCAACACAAGCCGGAGCCGCCCCGGCCGGATGTGGCTCACGCGCCGGTCGCTGCCGCGCCGCCGATGCCCGAGCACGCGCCGCGCTTTGAGACGGCGGCGTTACCCCCGGGCAACATCAGCTCCGATGGGGATTGTCTCAGCGGGGTCCGCGGCGCCGCCCAGCAGGTGGAGGTGCACTTCGGACATGGGCGGGCGATGCTCGACACGGCCGGTAAAGCACTGATTGACCGGCTGATTGGCGCCTTGAACATCTGCCCCGAGGCCAAGATCAGCGTCTCCGGACATGCGGATGCCTCGGGACTTTCGCGGCGCAATCTGGCGCTGTCGAAGCACCGTGCGCGCGCCGTCGCCAACTATATGACCCAGAAGGGCATTGACGCGGGGCGGCTCAACGCCATTGGGTACGGCGACAAACGGCCGGTGGTGCCGAACGATACCCAGGCCAACATGGCGAAGAACCGCCGCATCGAGCTGGCAATCACGGCGCGTCCGGCGCCACTGCCACCGATGCCTGTACGAAAACAGGGGATGCTTGATGGACTATCTCGTCGCTAATCTTGCCTGGTACATAGCCGGCGGCTTCGCTGCCGGCTTCGTCGTGGCGTGGATCGCGTGTGCCAAGGTTGAAGGCTGACGCGCAGTAGAATGCGCGCATCTAAGTTTGTGGGGAGTTGCAGAATATGACGGAGCTGCTTTGGCAGTCGACGCTATTGGTGGCGCTGGCGTTCTTTTTCGGTGCGGTCTTCGCTTGCGGCCTGAAGCGCCGGTATTACTACGGCCCTTCGACCAAGACGTCGGCGGTTGCCGTGTCGGGCGTGTCGCACGCTCCCAGTGCAGACCAGCCGAAGATAGAGGTTGCCTCGCGCGCCGCCCCCGAGGGCGAGCGGTTCGGACGCGCCATCAGCGGTCAGTCGACTGCGACGGCAGCCCCGATGGCCGCCCCTGCTGCGCCTACTCCCAAGGCCGCGCCGCCACCGGCGCCTGCGCCCGCCGCGGTAGCCGCTCCAGCGCCTGTGCCCGCGGCTCCGCTGGCAGCCGCCGCCCCGTCGCCAGCGCCTCCCATCTCGAGCATTTCCGTAGCGACCGGCTCCGGCGCGCCCGTGAAGCCGGAGGCCGGAGGCGCCGGTCCCAGCGACGAGCTGACCCGCATCCGCGGCATCGACTCGATCGTGCAAAAGCAGCTCAGAGAGTTCGGTATCCGACGCTTCTCCGATGTCGCCGCTTTGACGGCGGCGGACGTCAAAGGCCTTAATGACAAGTTTGGCGTCAAAGGTCGTATCGAGCAGGAGAACTGGCTCGGTCAGGCGCAGATCCTGGCGACCGGCGGCGAGACATACTACTCACGCCGCGTCGACCGCGGACTGCCGGTGCCGGAGTTCGCCGAGCCCGCATCGCTGGCGCCCGCTGCAACCGCCGTGCCGCCGCCCGCCACCAAGCCCGCCGAGCCCGCGACGCTCCCTAGAACCGCGCCGGCACGTGGCCCGAGCGACGACCTGACTCGCATCCGCGGTATCGACAGCGCGGTGCAGAGCCAGCTCAACGAGCTCGGCGTGCGCCATTTCCAGGAGCTCGCCTCGCTCAACAAGGCCGACATCAAGGTTCTAAGCGACCGGCTTGGCATCGCCGGCCGCATCGAGCAGGAAAACTGGCTCGGCCAGGCCCAGATCCTGGCGACGGGTGGCGAGACGTATTACGCACGCCGCCTGAGCCGCGGTGAAGCCACCGTGGCGCCTGCACTGCAGACGGCACCCGCCCCGGCCACGGCATCGATCGCGGCGCAACCGGCACAATCGTCGACGACGTCCGACATGGGCTACTTGCGGTCGGTTCGCTCCGAAGCGCTGGTCGATCCCGAAACGGTTCGACCGTTGCGGCCGGGTAGCGGCATCGACGACCTGAAGCGCATCCGCGGCATCGGCGTGCTGATCGAGAAGAAGCTCAATTCGCTCGGCATCACCCACTATGAGCAGGTCGCCAACTGGACCGGTGCCGATATTGAGCGGATCAGCAACATCCTCGACTTCAAGGGCCGCATCGAGCGCGAGAACTGGATCGAGCAGGCGCGTATCCTGGCGACGGGCGGTCAGACGGAGTTCTCACGCCGTAGCGAGGCCTAGCTCGCGCAGTCTCCACGTGCTCCCGGCCTCACCAACGCCGGGCGTTTGCGCGCCCGCGAACGCTCGCTAGTCTGCGGGTCCCATGGCCGACAATTCTGTCCTCAAGTTCGCTGACGACGAGGAGCGCGAGATTTGCGCTCTTCTCCGTGACCCCATGTCTTACGGCACCGGCGCTACTGCCGTCGAAGTTGTCGAGACGCACATCGCCCGGGTCTTTCTCGTCGGCGAGGATGCCTACAAGCTGCGCAAGCGTGTGCATCTGCGCTTCGTCAACTTCTCGACGCTGCACGCCCGGCACGCGGCCGCTGTGCGCGAGATGGAAATCAATCGGCCGCACGCGCCCCACATCTACCTCGGCCTTGTCCCGATCATGCGCCACGAGGGCAAGTTGCACCTCGGCGGCCGCGGCGAGATCGTCGAATGGGCAGTGCACATGCGCCGCTTCCCGCAGGACGCGGTGCTCAGCCACCGCGAGGAGCACGGCCCGCTGTCCGACGATCTTGCTCGCGCGCTTGCCGACATGGTGGCGCGCTACCATCAGGATAGCCCCGTCGCTGCCGCCTGCGACGGAGCGCGCATCCTGGCGCCCGTCGTCGAGCAGCTGTCGGGGGCGCTGGCCTACGGCCATGCCGACGTCGCCGAACGCCTCGTTGCCGCCTTCGAGCGCGCCAAGTCCTTGCTGATCGCGCGCGGCAACGCCGGCTGCGTCCGCCGCTGCCACGGCGATCTGCACCTCGGCAACATCGTGTTGATCGACAATGTGCCGGTGCCGTTCGACGCGCTCGAGTTCAGCGAGGCGCTGGCCACCATTGATGTGCTCTACGACCTCGCCTTCCTGCTCATGGACCTCGATGCGCGCGGCGACCGCCAGGCGGCCAACGCGGTGCTCAATGCCTACGTGGCGTTCGAGCCGATAGGCGGCGAGATCGAGGGCCTGGCCTGTCTGCCGCTGTTTCTCGCCTGCCGGGCCGGCGTGCGCGCCGTGGTGGCGATGGCGCGCACCGAGCAGCTGGCGGAGGAAGAGACGGTCGAGCTGCGCGCCGAGATCCGCAGGAACGCCGCGCTCGCGACCGCCTATCTGGCGCCGCCATCACCCGTGCTGATCGCTATTGGAGGGTTATCCGGGACCGGAAAGTCGACGCTCGCCGTCCAGCTTGCAGCGTACATTGGGCCGGCCCCGGGCGCCCTGCACGTGCGCAGCGACGTCGAGCGCAAACGCTTGTTCGGCGTGCCCGAGACGCAGCGCCTCGAACGGCAGCACTACCGCATCGGCACGGCGCAGCGCGTCTACAGCATCGTCGAAGACAAGGCGCGCCGCGCCCTTGCCGCCGGCCAGGCTGTCATTGTCGATGCCGTGTTCGCCAAGCAGGACGAGCGCGCCGCCATCGAGGCGATAGCGCGCGAGGCTGGCTGCGAATTCGTCGGGTTGTGGCTGACGGCGCCGTCGGATTTGCTCATCGCGCGCGTTGAGCGCCGCCGCGGCGACGCGTCCGATGCCGACCGCCGCGTGGTGCGCGAGCAGCTGGGATATGACCTCGGCGACATCGCCTGGACGCAAGTCGACGCCTCGCAGACACCCGAGCGCAGCCTAGCCGATACGCGCCAAGCGCTCGTCGCAGCGGGTATTGAGCTGGTCGAATGACGCTCTGTTCAGACCCTAGTAGCGGCCGCCGACTGCGTTGGTCAGGCTGAGCGGATCATGATCCGGCTTGTGCCGCTTGCGCGCATGCCTCTTGGCCTGCGTGGCTCGCGTGGCCGGCTGCGTCACTTCCCCAACCGTCTCTTCGGGGCTGACGACCGGGGTGTTGGCGGTGGCGTGGGTGCCGCCGGCGTGCACGCGCTCGCGCGCCGCGGGCACCAGCTCGGTGACCGCCGGCTCGCTCGCCGCTTCAAGCGTCGTGGCTTGAATGGCGGCAAAGAACGGCAGCAGCTTCGGCTTGTCGACGACGATGGTCTCGCCCTTCTTGCCGCCTGCCTTCTTCGCCTCGGAGGCCGCAGACTTGGCTTCCAACTCGGCGGTCAGTGCCGGCAGCGGCTCGAACACGGACTTGGCGCGCATGTGCACGATCTTGTAGCCGCGCTTCTTCAGCTCGGTGAGAATGGTCGGCAGGGCGTGCGCCGTCGAAGCCTTGATGTCGTGGAACAGCACGATGCCGCCGTTCTGGCGTTCCACCTGATCGATGGTGCGGGCGGCGAGCCGCGACGGGCTGCCGATGTAGCTGTCGTTGGACACGACATCGACGGTGAAGGCGGCGATGTTGCGCTCCTGCAGATGCGCGAGCAGCGGTCCTGAATCGCTCAACCCCGGAAAGCGGAAGAACGGCGCGATCGGCTGGCCGGCGGCGAGCGCCACGGCGGCAAAGCCGCGCTCGATCTGGTCGGTGGCGCGTTCCAGCGATAGCGAACGCAGGTTGAGCGGATGCGACCAGGTGTGCGTGCCCACCGTATGCCCGCGGCCCATGACTTCCTTGACCATGTCGGGATAGGCCTGCGCCATCTGTCCGACGTAGAAGAACGTCGCCTTAGTGCAGAACTTGTCGAGCGCGTCGAGAATGGGCTTGGTGTACTTCGGCATCGGGCCGTCGTCGAAGGTCAACACGACCTCCTTGGGACCGAGAAAGCGATCCTCCTTCTCGTATTTGGTGAAGGCGCCGTACAGCGGGCCCGTCTTGGCGTCGATCTCGACGATGCGCGATACGCCGAGCGCGCCTTGCGGATCGGCGCACGCCTGCTCGGCCCGTACAGGCGCTAGGCTCGCAGCACCGGCGGCAATCAGCGAAACGGCAGTGAAGAAGCGGCGGATCACAATTCACCTCGGTTGGCTGGGCGCCCGATACTCAACCAGAAAATTACGCAACCGCTCATGGCGTGAGCCACTTGTACCATGGCACGGACGGCTCTTTGTTTGAAGCTTTGGCGGCGGCAGGCTGTTGAGAATTGGAGCCGGATGTGACGGTTGGGTTGGCCCACGGCAACGCTTCGCTGGCCGCGCCGCTGCCCGACCAGGTGACGGCGCGTGAGGCCATGGGCTCCTTGGCGGCGGTTACGCTGCGATGCGCAATCAGCCGTTCGGCCTGGGCGTCATATTCGGGAAGCGTGGGCGCCGTCGCTTTCGGCACGAGGTGGACGACCTTGAAGCCACGCTTCTTGAGCTCGGCGAGGATGCTGGACAGCGCGTGTGCCGTCGACGGCTGGATATCGTGGAACAGCAGGATGCCCTTGCGGGCGCCGGCCAGCTGCGATAGCACCGTCCGCTTCACGGCTTCGCCGTCGCGGGTGCGGAAATCGCGCGAGTCGACGTCAATCGTGAAGCTCGCGACGTTGCGCGTCCTGAGATAGGCCATCGCCGCCGCGGTGGGCCGCAGGTACGGGAAGCGGAAGAACGGCGCCGGCTGCCCCTGCAGCGCCTGCGCCACCGCGCTGAACCCCAGCTCGATCTCGTCCTTCGCCTTATCGGGGGCGAGACCCTGCAGCTTGGCGTGCGACCAGGTGTGCGCGCCGACCGTATGCCCCCGGCTCGCCACCTCACGCACCATATCCGGGTCCGCCACAGCCATGCGGCCGACCATGAAGAACGTCGCCTTGGTGCAGTGCTCGTCCAGGGCCTTGAGGACGGCGCGCGTATAGGGGCGCAGGGGACCGTCATCGAAGGTCAGTACCACCTCGCCGTCGTGCAGGAAGTCGTAGCCGCCGCTGTTGACGCGCCCGAACAGCGGTCCCCCGGCGGTATCGACCTCGACCATGCGCGACAGGCCGAGGACTTTGTCGTTGGTGGCGCAGGCGGCGACGGCGGGTGTGTCAGGGGCGGCGCGCGCGATCATGCCGCCGCCGAGCAGCAAGCACGCGCAGACCGCTGATAACGCTCCTAGACGCCGCATTTGCCCATTCCGCTTAACTTGGATTAGCCGCAACGCGTGCGCCGCGCGTCACCCCGCAACGCTCCATCTAAGTAGAGCCGAAGAGCTAAAATTCTCTGTAAATCTTTTCCCTTTGGGGACAACTTTCCCGCGTTGTTGCATCGCGGCACCAGACTGCGCGATGCAACGCGACGTGCTAAGCCATGGTCATCACTCGCGTGATG
>JBDTOR010000130.1:0-7366 GCA_039933175.1 Hyphomicrobium sp.
TGCCGCCAGTAGTTGACCCACGTGCGGCAGATCCCGCAGTCGCCGTCGAACACGAATGTCGGGTGCAAAGGGTTCATGTACCAAGGACATTACGACATGAACCGCTTGACGTTGCAGGCCCCCGGGGCCTTATTCAGCACGTCAGCTGGCCGGACGGCCGCTGCCGGATTTGCGGGCGTTTATGGCCCATCAGCAAACCCGGTGGAGGAAAGTCCGGGCTCCATGGAGATACGGTGGCGGCTAACGGCCGCCGGGGGCGACCCCAGGGAAAGTGCCACAGAAAGCAAACCGCCTTCGGTTCGCCGGAGGTAAGGGTGAAAGGGTGCGGTAAGAGCGCACCGCGCGGCCGGCGACGGTCGTGGCAAGGCAAACCCCACCGGGAGCAAGACCAAATAGGGGTGGCCGGGCGCGCGCGAAAGCGTGGCGCCAGGTCCGTCATCAGGCCCGCCACCCGGGTTGGTTGCTTGAGGCGCCCAGCAATGGGCGCCCCAGACGAATGGCCGTCGCGGAGGGAATTTTGGCCAACACTCGGCAAGCCGGTGTTGGGCTATCCTCCAAACAGAACCCGGCTTACAGGCCAGCTGGCAACTTCACTGTAGCAAGACGCCTAGGGCGATCTGCAAGCCGACGCAGAGCCGCTTATGGCGCCGGGGGAGTCGTGGCCGGAGGTGTCGTCTCCGCCGGTGTCATGGCCGGGGGTGTCGCGGCCGGCGGTGCCATCGGTTCGGTGCTTGCAGCCGGAGCGGGCGACGAAGTCATCGTTGGTGTGTGCATGCCGTACCAAATGATGCCCAGCACTGCGAGCACGGCTACGGCAATGAGAAGGGTTCTTTGATCCATAACTTTTTTTCCTTCGCGACAGCGCGCAATCTCAATAACCACGACGTAGACGGATACTACACGATAAGCGCTCAGTCGATGGTGGCGCCATAAACGAACTCGAGCCGCGAGATGATTGGCGACGCAACTAGATCGCCATTTCCTTATCGGCGTTAGCGATTCGATACGCGATGCGCGGCGTCGTCGTCCCACGTCGTAGCGTTCCGGGGCAAGCCCCAACTACGTCTTAATTCATGACGCTTTATCGCTTGATTTAACTGCGAAATTTCAATTCGACAGTAAGCAATCGCGGTTAGCTTTTGCATGACGGCTTATGGAGGTCTGCATGCGTAAACTGCTCACGTCTTTGGTGCTCGCCGGCGCCGGTTTAGCGGCTCTCGGTGCTAGCGCCGACAGCGCTTCGGCGCACGGCTATCGCTGGTATCGCGATTACGCCCCGCTCTATCCGCAGGTCTACTACGGACCTCCGGTCGTATATGTGGTTCCCCCCGCGTACGCCTACTATCCGCGCCCCGTGTACGGCGCCTGCTGCGGCTATGTGGTCGGCCCCGCCCGCACCTACTACCCGCAGCCCCAGTACTATCCCCGTCAGCGCTATGTGCGTCCGGTCTACGTCGGCCGTCGCGGTCGCTGCTGCTACTAAGCGAACCTCACGCCTTCCCGTTAGCGACGAGCCAGGCCGGATTGAACCATCGATCCGCCTCGCCGTCGTACGGGAGGCGCGTGATGTCCCAGTGGCGGATGTATTTCGCATAGACATCCCACACGGGCGGGCCGCCGCCGATGAACACGACGCGTCCGGCGAACTTCGCCAGCGTCTCCTGCGGATCCATGCTTGAGCGCAGCTCGACGACCGTCATGTGCTGGCGCTCGTAGTCCGGCACGGCGCGTGCCGTGGTCGGCCCCGCCAGCAGCACGTGTCCCCGCGTCACCCGGAAGAAGTTCTCGACGTCCTCCTTGTACTCCCGGCCCTTGTTGCCCTCCCAGGGCAGGTGGCCGTTGAGGCCCAATTGGCCGGAAAGGCCGATGGCGCACATGGAGCGCACGTCAGGCATTCGCTTCTCCCTCGAGACTGCCGATTGTGTCCCGCAAATGCGGGGTCGAGTGGCGAAACTAGCACAGAGCCCCAATCCGCCAGCTTTGGCGCCGCGGCGCGCTCAAAAAGGGCCTGTGTACAAGGGGCTGCAACCAGTCCCGCCCACCGAAAAGCGTTAACAAACCATTGACGTCCATCAAATCCCATGCGATCCCATAGTGGCCCGACCGCACCGGGCAGGGTCCCGTGGCTGGGCGCCGGTTTTGATCGAGGGCTCGAAACTCGAGCGACCGCCACGGCTCCCCCGCCGGTGCATCGGCAAGACAAACGGAGGATGACCTCCGGACGTGCGTTGGTTCTTCGAGTGGTGCGCGAGGCTTGAAAAAGGGGATGGACCGCTTTGTCTCGACATTCACAAACAAGATCGACGCCAAAGGCCGGGTCTCAATCCCAGCTCCTTTCCGCGCCGTGCTCGAACGCGACGGCTACGCCACTGGAAGCGCTGGCGGCATCTACTGCTACCCCGCGCTCGAAGCTCCGGCTCTCGATGCTGGCGGCGAGAGACTTGCAAAAAAGATCGATGGGCTTCTCGCGGGCCTGCCGGACTATTCGGACGAGCGCGATGAGCTGTCTGTCGCGCTCTACGGCGATGTCCAGGTCCTCGCGATCGACGGCGACGGGCGCATCAGCCTTCCTGAAGGGCTTCGCTCGCACGCCGGCCTCACGACCCAGGTCACTTTTGTCGGCTTGGGCGACAAGTTTCAGATGTGGCAGCCTGAACGCTTCGCCGAACGGCGCGAGCGTGCACGGGAAAAAGTCCACCAGACACGTAAGCTCTTCGGCGCGGGGAACCGTCTATCCTCAGAAGACGAGGATGACGGAAGCGAAGGAGCACGGGGATGACGGCGCGCCGCCGGCCAGCAGGCAAGTTCACTGAGCTAGGCCGCGCGCGCCACATCCCCGTGCTGCTTTCGGAGGTTGTCGATAGCCTCCGTCCGCTAGACGGTGCCACCTTCATCGACGGAACGTTCGGCGCCGGCGGCTATACGCGCGCCATTCTCGAAGCTGCAGATTGCAGCGTGCTGGCGCTCGATCGCGACCCGAGCGCCATTCTCGGCTCCGCAGCTCTGAAAGATGAGTTCGGCGACCGGCTGACCGTCATCGAATCGCGCTTCTCCGAATTGGATCTCGTCGCCAACGAGCAGGACATCGCGCCGGTCGACGGCGTCGTGCTCGATATCGGCGTCTCCTCGATGCAGCTCGATGAAGCCGAGCGCGGCTTCTCGTTCCAGGGCGACGGCCCTCTCGACATGCGCATGTCGTCGTCGGGCCGCTCGGCCGCCGATGTCGTCAACGAGACGGGCGAGGAGGACCTGGCGCGCATCCTCTACATGCTCGGCGACGAGCGCCGTTCGCGCCCCATCGCCCGCCTGATCGTCAAGGCGCGCACCGAAGATGGTCCCATCACCACCACGCGCGCGCTGGCTGAGCTCGTCACCCGCGCCGTCGGCGGACGCCGCGGCGATCCGCAGCATCCGGCGACGCAAACCTTCCAGGCGCTGCGCATCTACGTGAATGACGAACTGGGCGAACTGGCCCGAGCGCTCAGCGCCGCCGAGCGCAGCCTGAAGCCGGGCGGCCGGCTGGTCGTCGTCACCTTCCACTCGCTCGAGGACCGCATCGTGAAGCGGTTTTTCGCCGAGCGGGCGGGCAAGGAATCCCGCGGATCGCGTCACCTTCCCGAGCAGCCCGTAAAATTTGCGGCGCCGAGTTTCCAGATTGTTAACTCGCGTCCGTTAACACCTTCGAAAGAAGAATTAGACGTAAACCCCCGCGCCAGATCGGCACGGCTGCGGGCGGCGGTGCGCACCGAAGCGCCGTCCTGGCCGCTCGATGAGGACGAGCTGGGGGTGCCTTCGGTCGAGAGCTAGGGGCAATTGCGCGGAGGGGTTCGGTGAGGATCATCATCTTGGGGGCGCTTATCCTCACGATCGCCAGCGCCTTCGTACTCTACTCCAGCAACTACGAGACCCGGCAGCTCGAGGCGAGCGTGGCCGAGCAGGAGCGCGCCATCGAAAAGGCGCGCAGCGACATCTCCGTTCTGAAGGCTGAGCGCGCCCACCTCGGGCGTCCCGACCGCATCGAGCCGCTGGCGCGCGCCCTTGGACTGGGCCCGGCATCCGAGCAGCAGCTCGCGGCAACGCCGGATGAGGCGATTGCGCGCGCGCTGGGTGCCGCCGAGCCCGCCACCAAGAAGAAGGGAAACTGAGTGGTGCCGGACGCGGCCAACAGCGGTGACGACGCGGCCGAAGGGGCCGACGGCGCACCCGCGCCGCGTCCCGCCAACGGCCCGCTGCGCACGCTGATCGCCACGCTTCTCATGGCGCTGGCTTTCCTCGCCGTCGGCACGCAGCTCTTCCGCCTGGCGCTGCAGGGGCAAGGCGACATCTCCGTATCGCTCAACGAGACCGTCGCGCAGAGCTATGCGCGTCCCGACATCGTCGATCGCAACGGGCGCCTCCTCGCCACCGACGTCGAAGCCTATTCGCTGTTCGCCGACCCGGCGCGCGTCATCGATCGCGACGAGGCGGTGGAAAAGCTCGCCGTCGTGTTCCCCGACATGGACGCGAACGCGCTGCGCAACGACCTCTCCGACCGCAACCGCCGCTTCGTGTGGATACGGCGCGGTCTGCCGCCGCGCACGGCGCAGACGGTGCACAATCTCGGCCTGCCGGGCTTCGATTTCCGCCGCGAGCTGCGGCGCGCCTATCCGGGCGGCAAGCTGGCCGGCCACGTGCTCGGCTACGTCAACATCGACAACAAGGGCGTCGCCGGCATCGAGCGCTACGTCGACGAGGTGGTCGGCGTTGAATCCGTGCAAGGCGCCACGCTTGCCGAGCGTCCGCCCGTGCGTCTGTCGCTCGACATCGGGGCGCAGCACGCCGTCGAAGCCGAGCTTGCCGACGCGATGAGCCGCTATCAGGCGCAGGGAGCCGCCGCCGTCGTCATGGACGTGACGACGGGCGAGGTGATGGCTTCGGCGTCGCTGCCCGCCGTCGATCCCGGCAAGCCCAACATGGACCAGAGCCGCCTCGACAAGATCTCCGGCAGTACGTTCGAGCTCGGCTCCGTGTTCAAGACGCTGACCGTCGCCATGGCGCTCGATCAGGCGCTCGTGACGCCGGAGACGATCATCGATACGCGTCGCGAGCTCACCTCGGGCCGCTTCACCATCAAGGATCTGCACCCGCTACGCCGGCCGCTGTCGGTGACCGAGATATTCTTGCATTCATCGAATGTCGGAGCGGCCAAGCTGGCGTTGCTCGCTGGGCCGCAGCGCTTCCAGGATTTCCTGCGCCACATGCAGATGTTCGACACCATGAAGACGGAAGCGGGAGCGATGGCCGCCCCGCAGATCCCGCAGCGCTGGGGCGAGATCGAGACGATCACCGCCTCCTACGGGCACGGCATAGCCATGGCGCCGCTGCAGTTCGCCGCCGCCGCCGGCGCTATCGTCAACGGCGGCCGCAAGGTAACGCCGACGTTCGTCAAGAAGCTGGCCGACGCGAGCGTCGCCGAAATTCCACTGATCAGCACGGCAACGAGCGACAAGATGCGCGTGCTGATGCGGCGCAACGTCGCCGAGCACGCCGGCACCGGCAAGCGCGCCGAGGTGCGCGGTTATCAGGTCGGCGGCAAGACGGGCACCGCCGAGATGCCCGGCGTCGGCGGTTATCGCGAGAAAGCCGTGATCTCCTCGTTCCTGGCCGCATTTCCCATGGATGCGCCGCGCTATGTCGTGTTCGTGTTGATTTTCGAGCCGAAAGGTACGCAGGAAACCGGCGGCGAGGTGCTGGCGTCGCTCAACGCCGCGCCGACTGCCGGACGCATTATCTCCCGCATTGGGCCGCTGCTTGGGATAATGCCGACGCAGGCAGCCGCAGCGGGCGGAACGGGGATGGCGTTTGACGCTGCGGCGCACGCAAAATATGAAGCTCGGTAATGTTCTCGTGCCGTATGTTCGTGTCGAGACGTTGGAAATCCACCTAGCCCCAGTGTCACTAGGAGACTCATGCTTCTCTCCTCGCTCATCGGGGCCGACGCCGCCGCTCCAGCCGGGTCTGGAAACGTCGAGGTCGCCGGCATCACTTCCGACAGCCGTAACGTGCGCCAGGGTTTCGTCTTCGCCGCAATCTCTGGGTCGAAGGCGGACGGAGCCCGCTTCATCGCCGATGCGGTCGCCAAGGGTGCGGTCGCCGTTCTGACGCGGCAGGACACCGAGGTCGTCGGCACCGGCGACGTTCCGGTGCTTCGCGCTGATGAGCCGCGCCGCGTGCTGGCGCTGATGGCGGCGCGCTTCTACGGGCTGCAGCAGCCGCAAACCACGGTGGCGGTAACGGGGACGAGCGGCAAGACCTCGGTCGCCGACTTTACCCGCCAGATTTACGCCGCGCTGGGCCACAACAGCGCTTCGCTCGGCACCATCGGCCTGATCAAGAACGACAGCGCCGTCTATGGCTCGCTGACGACGCCCGATCCGGTTTCCTTGCACAAGACTTTGGCCGAGCTTGCGGTCGAGGGCGTCACGCATCTCGCATTCGAGGCTTCTTCGCACGGCCTCGATCAGCACCGGCTCGATGGCGTGGTGCTGAAGGCCGCCGGCTTCACCAACCTCGGCCGCGACCATCTCGATTATCATCCGACCATCGAGGAATACCTTGTCGCCAAGCTGCGGCTGTTCTCCGAGCTGCTCCCCGAGGACGGCACGGCCGTCATCAACGCCGACAGCCCTGAGGGCGCGCGCGCCGTGACGGCGGCGGAAAGCGGCAGGCGTCGCGTGTTCACCGTCGGGCGCGCCGGCGAAGCGCTGCGGCTCGAGCGTCTGGTGCGCGAAGGCTTTGCGCAGCGCATGTCGGTGGCGCACGAAGGCCGCGTGTTCGATATCCGGCTGCCGCTACTCGGCGAATACCAGGCGTCCAACGCGCTGGTGGCGGCCGGTCTGGCGATCGCGACGGGTGACGTTGCCGGCCGCGTGCTGCCCGCTTTGCAAGGCTTGCAGGGCGTCAAAGGGCGGCTGGAGATCATCGGCGAAGCGCGCGGCGGCCTTGCCGTCGTCGATTACGCGCACAAGCCCGAAGCGCTCGCCGCGGTGCTCGATGCGCTGCGCCCGTTCGCCACCGGCAAGCTCATTTGCGTCATGGGCTGCGGCGGCGATCGCGACAAAGGCAAGCGGCCGATCATGGGAGCGATTGCCGTAGAGAAATCCGACGTCGTCATCGTCACCGACGACAACCCGCGCACCGAGCGGCCGGAGGCCATCCGCGCGGAAATTCTCATCGCCGCTCCGGGCGCGCGGGAGATCGGTGATCGCGCCGAGGCCATCGCCGCGGGCGTCGCCATGCTCGGCGCCGGCGACGTGCTGGTCGTTGCCGGCAAGGGCCACGAGACGGGGCAACTCGTCGGCGACAAGGTGCTGCCGTTCTCCGACCA
>JBDTOR010000131.1:0-7340 GCA_039933175.1 Hyphomicrobium sp.
ATCGAGGAATACATCAACTGGAAGGTGAAGGAGGAGCAGAAGGTCGCTGCGCTCGTCACCGGTTCGAAGATTTGCCAGAAGCGGCTGCAGGCCGTGATGAAGGCTTGCGTCAACTGCGATGCGGACGGGGTCCTGCCGGAGGCGGGCAAGGTCCTGCCAGAGGCTGGCAAGCAAGAAGAGCGCTGCTTTGACCCGGCCAAGAACCCGGCCCTGAAGCGCGCCGTCAAAGAGGCACGCCGCGATGAGGTGCCGAACAACTACATCCTGCGCGTCATCCAGTTCGCCAAGCAGGGCTACAAGGAAATCGAGTTCGCCACTTACGACACGGATTGGGATTCGGAAGCCTACCTCACCGTCTCGGGCCAGAACTCCAACAACTCGGTGCGCGTCACCGACGAGTTCCTCAATCGCGTCGAGGAAGACGGCGACTGGGATCTGATGCGCCGCCTCAACGGCAAGCCGCACAAGACGGTCAGGGCACGCGACCTGTGGGACCAGATCGGTCACGCGGCATGGGCCTCGGCCGATCCCGGCATCCAGTTCCACACCACCATCAACGACTGGCACACCTGCCCGAAGAGCGGTCCGATCCGCGCTTCCAACCCGTGCTCGGAATACATGTTCCTCGACGACACGGCGTGCAACCTCGCTTCCGTCAACCTGATGACGTTCCGCAATCAGAAGACGGGCGAGTTCGACGTCACCGGCTTTGAGCACGCCTGCCGCCTATGGACGGTCGTGCTCGAGATCTCGGTGTTGATGGCGCAATTCCCGTCGCGCCAGATCGCCGAGCTTTCCTATCGCTACCGCACCCTCGGGCTTGGCTTCGCCAACATCGGCGGCCTCCTGATGGCCGGCGGCATCGGCTATGACTCGGCTCCCGGCCGCGCCATCTGCGGCGCCATCTCGGCGATCATGACCGGCGTTTCCTACACCACATCGGCCGAAATGGCGCGCGAGCTCGGGCCGTTCCCCGGCTATCACGCCAACGCCGCAGACATGCTGCGCGTCATCCGTAATCACCGCCGCGCCGCCTACGGCCAGAAGGATGGCTACGAGAAGCTGGCGACATCGCCGGTGCCGCTCGACCATGCCGCCTGCCCCGACGCTGCACTGATCGAGGCCGCCAAGCGCGCCTGGGACAACGCCATCGCGCTCGGTCAGAACCACGGCTTCCGCAACGCGCAGGCGACCGTCGTCGCGCCGACCGGCACCATCGGCCTCGTCATGGATTGCGACACGACCGGTATCGAGCCCGATTTCGCCCTGGTGAAGTTCAAGAAGCTGGCCGGCGGCGGCTACTTCAAGATCATCAACCGCGCCGTACCGGCCGCCCTGCGCACGCTCGGCTATCGCGAAAGCGAGATCGCCGAGATGGAGGCCTATGCTGTCGGCCACGGCTCGCTGGCCCAGGCGCCGTCCATCAACCCAGTGACGCTGAAGGCCAAGGGCTTCGACGCCGAAGGTCTGGCCAAGATCCACGCCGGTCTGGAGAGCGCCTTCGACATCAAGTTCGTGTTCAACAAGTGGGTGCTTGGCGAGAGCTATATCGTCGACAAGCTGAAGGTCGCGGCCGACAAGATCAAAGATCCGGCGTTCGACCTTCTGACCGCACTCGGCTTCACCAAGAAGGATATCGAAGTCGCCAACGAGCACGTCTGCGGGGCGATGACGCTGGAAGGCGCGCCGCACATCAAGGCCGAGCACCTGTCGGTCTTCGATTGCGCCAACCCGTGCGGCCGCAAGGGCAAGCGCTACCTCTCGGTCGACAGCCACATCTACATGATGGCCGCCTCGCAGCCGTTCATCTCGGGTGCCATCTCCAAGACGATCAACATGCCGAACGACGCGACCGTCGAGGAGTGCAAGGCGAGCTACATGCTGTCGTGGCGTCTGGCCCTCAAGGCCAACGCGCTCTATCGCGACGGCTCGAAGCTCTCCCAGCCGCTCAACTCGCAGATTCTCGGCGACGACATCGACGAGCAGGATGATGTTGCCGAGCAGATGCTGGCCGACAAGCCCATGGCAGCGCGTGCCAGTGTCGCGGCCGAGCGCATCGTCGAACGTATCATCGAGCGCGTTCGTGCACAGGAGCGCGAGAAGTTGCCGAACCGCCGTAAGAGCTACACGCAGAAGGCCACCGTCGGCGGCCATAAGGTGTACCTCCACACCGGCGAGTACGAGGACGGACGCCTGGGTGAGATTTTCATCGACATGCACAAGGAAGGCGCCGCCTTCCGCTCGTTGATGAACAACTTCGCCATCGCCATCTCGCTCGGCCTGCAGTACGGCGTGCCGCTCGAGGAGTATGTCGAAGCCTTCACCTTCACGCGCTTCGAGCCGGCCGGCCTCGTCACCGGCAACGAGACGATCAAGAACGCCACGTCGGTGCTTGACTACATCTTCCGCGAACTCGCCGTCTCCTACCTCGGCCGTCACGATCTGGCGCATGTCGATCCGCGCGAGATCGTCGGCGAGACGGGCCTTGGCTCATCTGACCAGGAGACCGACGAGGCGCTCGACCTGGAGCTGCCGGCGAGCGTCAGCAAAGTGGTGTCGAAGGGCTTCATGCGCGGCAACAAGCTCCGCCTCGCCACGGGTGGGCGCGGTCAGGGCGGGAGTGCCGCGGCGGCGCTCGACGACCTGACGTCGTTCCCGGCCGTCGAGGGCGAGACGGCCGTCTACCCGATGACGGACGGCGCCACGGCTCTGAAGGCCGACACCGAGGTCATGTACTCGCGCCTGACGGTGACGCGCGCCGAAGTATCGGTGAAGGCGCGTGAGGCCGACCGGCGCCTGGAGGCACGCATCCGCGGCTATGAGGGTGAGCACTGCCGCGAGTGCGGAAACTTCACGCTCGTCCGCAACGGCACCTGCCTCAAGTGCGACACGTGCGGCGGCACCAGCGGCTGCTCGTGAGGGTCGGACGATGACCAAGCTGGCTCAACTGACGCCGCTTTTTGAACTGACCGCTGCCGAACTTCGGCAGCACTACTTCGGCCAACTGCTCAGCGCTCGAACGGCGACGTTCGAGCGCGGGCAGCCGACGCCGGAGGATGCCAGGCTCGCCGACATGTGTACTCAAGAATACGACCGTGCGGCGCAGCGCCATCAACTTTGGCTCGCACGCTATCTGGAATCGTGCGCCGCGGGGATCACATGACCGACCTGCCGCTCCCCCAGCGTCCTGCCCCGGTCAGCGTCTATCTGCTGGCCGAACACCTCGACGCCGCGCTCGCCGCCGGTGAGGATCTGACGAGCGTGCTGTTCATCTGGCCTGGCCGGCCGCCGCGCGAGCCCGAAAGGATCGCCCAGCTGCGCGCCGGCCAGCGCGCCGCCATCGAGCGCATCCGCACCTTCGAGCTGGCGCTGCTGTCGCGCGTAATCGCCGGGCGCGATTGGGCGGCCGAGGTTGCCGCGAGCGATGAGCGCTTCGCCATGATGGCGCGGCTCTACCTCGCCGGCACAGTCATCCTTCTCGACGCCGTGGCGGAATGCGCCGACGTCAGCGCCGCCGACTTCGACGCCGGCGACGGGTTGCTGGCCTACGTGAGGAGCCGCGGGATGATCGCCGCCGAAGCGCCCGCGCTGGTCGACACGGCACCGTTGATCGCCGGCGAGAACTTCCTTGTCGCGCGCCGCATTCCGCTGGGGCCGCTGCTCGATCTCATCGCCACGTTCCTCGATACGCTCGAGGCCGAGTACGATCTGTTCGTCACATACAAAGACGGCGGGTCGGCCTTCAGCCTTCCCGCCGCTCTGTTGCGTTGAGACGTCTTGCGTCCGCTTACAGCGGGCGCAGGTTGTCCGACATCAGCTGGCCGGCGCTACGGCTGCCCTCGCTGCGTCCGCCGCTGCCGTAATTGCGCTCCACCTGAGCGTAGCGCGAGCGATACTGATAATCACGCTCGGCCTGATAGCTGCGGCGCTCCTCGTAGCTCGCCACCTCGCGGCGCGAGCGGCGACGCTCGGACTTGCCTTCGTCCTCGTCGTCGCTCTTGCGGGCGATCTTCTTCTTCGAGCTCTTACGCGGCTTGGAGTCTTCATCGTCAGCCGCCGCAGCGAGCCGGGCCTTGGGCGACTTCTTTGCCTCGGGAGCCTCGCGTGCTTCCGCCGCTTGACGCGGAGCGGTCGACCGCTCGGTGATCGAGGCCGCCTGCTCGGTGATCGAAGACGTTTCGGTCACGGCAGCGACCTTCGCCGGCTCGTCGATAACGCGGTCCTCATCCCAAGACGTCTGATTGGCGGCCTGCTGCTCGCCGCGCGACTGCGCGACCGAGGCGAGGTCGGCACGACTCTGGGTCGAGAACCCACCGAAGGCGATCGGGGTGCGCTGAGCTTCGCTGCCCGAGTAGGCAAGCGTCACAGTGCGGCCCATGACCTGCGGCGCCTCGGCGACCAGCATGTCCGAGCCGATCTCCTGGCCCTTGAACGCATTCGCCGTCGTTACAGGAGCGAAGGGCGATCCGGTCGTTGCCTTGAACGCGAGGACAACGGTCATGCCGCGCTGTGCGTCATCGAGGCTGGCGTACTGGCCAATGTCGCCCGGAACCGGGTCGTAGTTGCGGTTCTCGACGTACTTCGTTTCGGCCACCTCGGGAGCCTTGATCACACGCACCTTGAGCTTGGCGACCCCCTCACCCTCGAAGCCGAGCTTCTCAGCCGCCGCTCGCGACAAATCGAGGGTGCGGTTGCCCCAATAGGGACCAGCGTTGTTCACGCGCACGACAAGCGCGCGCTTGTTGGTCGGGCTCCACACGAGCAGCTGAGTGCCATCGGGATAGATCGGGCTCGCTGTATTGTCGGGACGGTCCGGATGAAAACGCTCCCCCGACGATGTGAGACCGCACGGATTGAAACGATCCTTGCTGCAGTCATCATAGTGCGAAGCAGTGATCGACTCTTCGACGCCGACAAGCGCAGCAGTTTCTTCAATAGTCTTCACGCGATGGCACTTACCAACGAAACAATAGGTCTTCCCCGGCGTCTTCGCCTCAACGGGCGTAGTCATCGTTGCCGGAATGGCCACCGCAGCGAACGCAGAAGCGATCGCCACGATACACGCTAGGCGGACGCGCTCCGCCCAGGTGGATTTGCTCAACGCCATTTGCACAACTCCGTATTTGTTTTTCATTAGCGACCGCGAGAACGACGCTACAGAACGCTAAGTTCCGCAGCCCCCGGGCTCACGACGGGTCGCAACAAACAGGAGGAAGAGGAGATAACGCGGCAGGTCACTGTGAGATGCCGTCGCTGCGACGCATGGCCGCTAAATTCACAATAAACTTCGGGCGATCAATTTCGCTTCGAGGCTCGCGCGCGCTCTCTCAAGCAACTTTGAATCTGTTGCGCGCAGAACAAGTTGCGTGGAAATGCGTCCCTCGGAAAACGACGGATAGCTGCCCATTGCAACATCTGGAAATGTTTTTTGATGCGTGGCAAAAATATCTGCAAGATCTCCCTCGGCGCGAAATAGCTTGATCGTTGCGGTCAGCATTTTGGCGCCGGTGCGCAGTCGCGGCGTCACGTCATCGAGCATGACTTGCATCACATCGGGCACGCCGGCGAGCACGATGACGTTGCTGATCATGAAGCCCGGCGCGATCGAAACGGCATTCGCAATCAACTCCGCACCGCGCGGAATCCGTGCCATGCGCATGCGCGCCGGTGTCGGCTCGACGCCGCGTTTTGCGAAGAACGCGGTGAGCAGTTCGACGGCACGCGGATCATGATCGATCGGGACACCGAGTGCCGTCGCGATCGCGTCGGCGGTGATGTCGTCGTGCGTCGGGCCGATACCGCCCGTGGTGAAAACGTACGTGTAGCTCGAGCGCAACGCATCGACAGCGGCGACGATCGCCGCCGCATCGTCGGCGACGATGCGCACCTCCTGCAGGCGAATGCCGACGCGCGTAAGATGCGCCGCGATGTAGTTGATGTTGCTGTCGCGCGTGCGACCCGAGAGGATCTCGTCGCCGATCACCAGCACTGCCGCTGTGATGATGTCTTCGTCGCTCAACGCCAATCTCCGTACCGTCTGGCGAGCGGGCTTCTTAGCACCTACGCTGGCAGCATGCGATTCCCTTCCCCCCTCGTGCGCGGGCGCCTCAAGCAACGTTACAAACGCTTCCTGGCCGATGTCGTGCTGGACAGCGGCGAGCACATCACCGCCGCCTGCCCCAACACGGGTGCCATGGTCGGGCTCACTGCGCCCGGCTCCGTTGTGTGGCTGTCGAAGAGCGAGGCGGCGACGCGCAAATACCCCCACACCTGGGAGTTGGTCGAGGCGGACATTGGCGGCACGCCCATCCTCGTCGGCATCAATCCCATGCAGCCCAACCGTCTTATCGCCGAGGCCCTGGCGACAGGCGCCATCAAACCGCTGGCCGGCTACGGCAGCCTGCGCCGCGAGGTGAAGTACGGCGAAGCGAGCCGCATCGACATACTACTGGAAGACGAGCGCAAGGGCCGCTGCTACGTCGAGGTCAAGAACGTCCACTTGATGCGCGAAGCGGGGCGCGCCGAATTTCCGGACGGCGTGACGACGCGCGGTGCCAAGCATCTGCGCGAGCTGAGCCTAATGGTGGCGCAGGGCCATCGGGCCGTGATGCTGTATCTGATCCAGCGCGTCGACGTCGCCACCTTCTCCATCGCCGGAGACTTCGATCCTGACTATGCGGAAGCGTTCAAACTGGCCGCCGCTGCCGGCGTCGAGGCGCTCGCCTACCGCTGCCGCCTCAACTCCGAAGAGATCGCCGTCGACAAGGCCGTGCGCATCGTGCGCTAGCGGGCGCCGCCCGGCGTCTCAAGAAGCAGAACGACGTTGCCGGCGACCTTGCGGGAACGATATCCCCTCCCCTCGAGAAGTGCCACGCAATCGCGTCTCCACTCGGCGCGGTTGCTCTCAACGATCAGCAGCCTCGGCCATAGCGCTTGCGGCGCCTCCTCGAAGAACGGCAGCAAGGCGATATCCTCCGCGCCTTCGATGTCGACTTTCATTGCATCGATGCGTTCAAAGCCCGCCTCACGCACGAGGTCGATCAGGCGGCGCACAGGTAGGCGAATGATGTGCCGTTCACCGCGCCCTCGCCGCTGCAAATTGATCGAGGTGAAGCCGATATTTTTCGAATCTACCGCGAAATCGGCGTCGCCCTCGGTGTCTCCGACTGCGAACGGGGCGATCTGCGCGTTGATTTCGTTCAGCTCCAGGTTCTCGCGCAGCCGTTCGAGCGCCTCTGGCTGTGGCTCAATGGCGAGGATGCGGGAGCCGGGCCCAACGAGCTTACCTACGAATATCGTGTAGGTTCCGACGTTGGCACCGACGTCGATGAACTGGAAGT
>JBDTOR010000132.1:0-7305 GCA_039933175.1 Hyphomicrobium sp.
GACGCTCCGTGACGCTCCGCGTCGGCGCTTCCGGTAGCATGGCACCCAGCGTCGCCGGCGAGGAAAGTTCGCACGACGAGCTCATACGCGGCATGGCCCTGGTGGCGACGTCTGCTTCGGCAACGTAACCGTGATGCCGGTCTCATCGTACGCCAGTCCTCGCCGTTGACGTAGCCACGACGCGCGACAGCATACAGCGCGCCCGTTCATAACGTCGCCGTCGCCTCGTTGGCGGCGCGCACGAGCGGCGAGCGGTCGGAGCCTATGTTGGCCATCTCTCCTGCCTAGACGCGTCGGCACTGCCGCTAGTGTGCTCGTTGGCATCCTCATCGTTGTGTTTTTGGTCTTCGAGGCGCGACGCTACCGCTACGTCAATGTTGCACGGCCGGGCGTGTTTAGATTGAGACGCATTTTTATGCTCCGTGCTGCGCGGAGAGAGTGTGAGCGCTGGCAAATACACGCTCGCCGATCTCGTCGCGAACCGCGTAAACTGATGGATCTGGTTGAAACCGTCGAGTTGAACTGCGATCCTCCGCGAGGAACTAGCGCTGTCCCGAGGGAGCGTTGACTTGATCACGCAGCTAACCTTCAGCGAACGTTCCAATGCGTTCGTAATCCTGCTTGCGATGGCGATGGCGGGTGTCGCGATGGCGGTGCTCGGGGGAGCTGATCCGCTCGGCATACACGGTCTCATGGTGCTGATCTACAGCGGCATCCTGCTGTATGTCGTGCTTCCGTCATTATACGCGCCTGCACTACAAGAGGATCGGCGCGCGAGCTACTACGACGACCCGATCAAGGTCGGCATCGTGCTGTCGATGGCCTGGGCCGTGTTCGGGATGTTCATGGGCGTCTGGATTGCCGCCCAACTCGCTTGGCCCGACCTCGCCTTCGACGCCGCATGGTCGACCTTCGGACGGCTGCGGCCGACCCACACCACCGGCGTCATCTTTGGCTTCGGCGGCAATGCCTTGATCGCCACATCCTTCCATGTCGTCCAGCGCACCTCGCGGACGCGGCTGGCTGGCCAGGTCAGCCCGTGGTTCGTCCTCTTCGGCTACAACCTGTTCTGCCTGCTTGCGGTCAGCGGTTATTTCATGGGCGTGACCCAGTCGAAGGAGTACGCCGAGGCCGAATGGTATGCCGACCTCTGGCTGGTCATCGTCTGGGTGACGTATTTCCTGCTCTACGTGCGCACGCTCGCACGGCGCAAGGAGCCGCACATCTACGTGGCCAACTGGTATTTCATGGCCTTCATCCTGGTTGTCGCGATGCTGCACATCGTCAACAACCTCGCGGTCCCCGTGTCGCTCGGGCATGCCAAGAGCTACACGGTCTGGTCCGGTGTGCAGGACGCCATGGTGCAGTGGTGGTACGGCCACAACGCCGTTGCCTTCTTTCTCACGGCTGGTTTTCTCGGCATGCTGTACTATTACCTACCCAAGCGCGCGGACCGGCCGATCTTCTCATATCGGCTGTCGATCCTCAGCTTTTGGGGCATTACCTTTTTCTATATGTGGGCAGGCTCCCACCATCTCCATTACACAGCGCTGCCGCACTGGGTGCAGAACCTAGGAATGACGTTCTCCGTAATGCTCCTCGTTCCCTCCTGGGCCTCGGCCGGGAACGCGCTGCTCACCCTGAACGGGGCCTGGCACAAGGTGCGCGACGACGCGACGTTGCGCTTCATGATGGCGGCCGCGGTCTTCTATGGCATATCGACGTTCGAAGGGTCGTTCATGGCCATACGCCCCGTCAATTCGCTTTCCCACTATACGGACTGGACAGTCGGCCACGTGCATGCCGGTGCACTCGGTTGGGTGGCGCTGATCACCTTCGGTTCCTTCTACGCACTCGTTCCCGCACTCTGGAAACGCGAGCGGATGTATTCGGCGACGCTCGTCGAGGTACACTTCTGGCTCGCGATCGCGGGCACCCTCATCTACGTCTTCGCGATGTGGAACTCCGGCATTATCCAAGGCCTGATGTGGCGCACCTACACGGACGACGGGACGCTGGCCTATTCCTTCGTTGACTCGCTGATCGCCATGTATCCGTACTACATCGCGCGCGCTTTCGGCGGCCTTCTGTTCCTGCTTGGAGCCATCGTCGCCTGTTACAACATCTGGATGACGGCACGCGCCGCGCCGCTTACCGCCGAAAGGGACCTGCCGGATCGAGGAGCCGCCCCAGGCGCAGCGCCGAGCCCTGCGGAGTAAAGAACATGCCGGAACTGTTCCACCGCAAGATCGAACGGACCGCCATCGGCTTCGTCTTAGCCATCATTGCCGCGGCCAGCGTCGGCGGCATCGTCGAGATCGCTCCGCTCTTCACCATCCGCGAGACGGTCGAGGAGGCCCCCGACATGCGCCTCTACACACCGCTGGAGCTGGCCGGCCGCAACATCTACGTTCGCGAAGGCTGCTACGCATGCCACAGCCAGATGATCCGCACATTGCGCGACGAGGTCGAACGCTACGGGCCGTACTCGCTGGCCGTCGAATCCAAATACGATCATCCCATGCTGTGGGGCTCCAAGCGCACGGGTCCGGACCTGGCGCGCGTCGGCGGCAAGTACTCAGATTTCTGGCATGTCGCGCACCTCACCAATCCGCGCGACGTCGTGCCGGAAACCAACATGCCCGCCTATCGATTTCTGGCGCGCGCTCTTCTGCAGACCGATGACCTTGGGCTGCATCTGGCGGCACTGCGCAAGGTCGGCGTGCCTTATACCGACGACATGATCGAAAACGCTGCGAAGGACGCCCAGGGTCAAGCCACTCCCGACAGTGAGTTTTCGGCAGGCGTGGTCGCGCGCTATGGCGACAAGACGCAGGTAAGCGCCTTCGATGGCGTGACGACGCAGGTCACCGAGATGGATGCGCTGGTCGCTTACCTGCAGGTGCTGGGACGCTTGACGGATGCCGCCTACAAACAGACGGCGGGGTCCAAAAAGGCGCCCGACGCGCAGCAATGACGGTGCAGGTAGAGGACGGATCATGGATTTTGACCACGATACCCTCGTCGCCTTTGCGAAGAGCTGGGGCCTGTTCTACCTGATCGCCTTCGCTATCGGCGTCTGCGTCTACACGTTCTGGCCCTCCAACCGGAAACGGTTCGATGACGCCAAGAAGAAGATCCTCGAGCGGGACGATAAGCCATGGCAATAGAGGAACGCGATCCGGAAACCGGCCACGTAACGACCGGACACGACTGGAACGGAATTAAGGAACTCGATACTCCGGTTCCGCGGGGCGTCCTGATATTCCTGATCGTCACCCACCTCTTCGCGGTGATCTGGTGGTTCGTGATGCCGACCTGGCCCCTGGGAACGACTTATACCAAAGGCTTCCTGGGCACCGATCAGCGCACGATCGTCGAGGAAAAGCTCGTCCAGGCAAAGGCTGCCCGGTCGCAGTGGATGAGCGCGATCGAAAAGTCGAGCTTCGACGAAATCCTGGCGAACCCGCAGTTGATGAAGGTCGTCAAGAGAACAGGCCACCAGCTATTCGGTGACAACTGCGCCGCCTGCCACGGACGCGACGGAAAGGGCGGCGACAACTACCCCGACCTCACTGACCACGACTGGATCTGGGGCGGCGGGCCGGAGAGGATCGCCGAAACCATGCGCGTCGGCGTAAATGCCCCTCACGCGGAAAGCCGCGCGTCGCAGATGCCGTCCTTCGGGCGCGACGAGATGCTGAATCGGTCACAGGTCAGGAGCGTGGCAACCTACGTGCATACGCTCAGCAACCCCTCGGCCTCCACGCCCCGGAACATCGGCACGATCGAGGCGGGCCGGCAGGTGTTCCTGACCAACTGTGCCGCTTGTCACGGCGAGGACGCCAAGGGGAACCCGGAACTGGGAGCGCCCAATCTGACCGACAAATACTGGATCTATGGCGGCGACCTCGAAGAGATCGTCACCTCGATCCACGGCGGGCGCCGAGGGCACATGCCGACCTGGGACGAGCGGTTGACCCCCGCGAACATCAAGATCCTTGCGCTCTATGTTCATTCCCTGGGCGTCGAGAACCCATGACGGGATGAACTCGATGCGACTGTCCGGACGGAAGCGAATGCTGGCGCTATGGCTGCTGATTCCTCTCGCCGTTCTGCTTTTCGCCGGGGCGAACGTTCACCTGATTTATGTGGCGTTCTCATCCCAGCCGGAATGCGTCGACCATCTGAAGGCGCCGGATCCCGGAACCGGGCGGTTCCGGGCCGCGAAAACCGATTGCTGAACAACGCCGGGCCGATCGCGAGGAAGACCGATGAGCGATGTTGACAAGCCCTACGGATTGCTAAGCGAATTATCGGGCATCGAGGAGACGCGCAATCGCGAGCGTCAGCGCCACTTGCCATCGGGAGCAGTGTTTGACTGGCTCGCGGCAGGCTGGCGCGACCTCATGATAAGGCCTGCCCTCAGCTTGGCCTATGGACTTGCGGTTTTTGTGGTTTCGGTTGTCTTGATCTGGATGATGTTTAGGCTCGGATGGGACTACATCCTGTTTCCGGTTCTTGCGGGCTTCATGATCGTCGGGCCGATCCTAGCCGTCGGACTCTATGAGAAAAGCCGGGCAATCGAAGCTGGAGAGCGGCCGACGATGGGCCGAATGCTGGCGGTTAAGCCGCGTGCTGGCGCGCAAATCTTCTTCACCGGACTTCTCCTGTGCCTGCTGATGCTTCTCTGGATGCGGGCGGCGGTTCTGATCTACGCGCTGTTCTTCGGCATCCGGCCGTTTACTGGCCTGGACCATATCGTCTCCATCATTTTCACGACGCCGGTGGGCCTCGCAATGGTTTTCGTCGGAACGCTCGTCGGCGGGCTGTTCGCCGCCTTCAGCTTCGCGATCAGCGTCTTCTCAGTTCCCATGCTGCTTGACCAGCGCACCGACGCGCTGACGGCCATGGCAACCAGCATGGCGATGGTGTGGAACAACCTCGCCCCGATGATTGCCTGGGGCGCGGTCGTGCTCGCCCTCTTTGCGGTGAGCGTCGCGACCGGCCTCATCGGACTGATCGTCATCTTCCCCCTTCTGGGTCATGCCACATGGCATGCCTACAAAGCCATGCGCTGAGCTGGGAGGCGGCCGCATGTCCGTACACTCCACCGCCGATGCCAGGATGAAAATCGGGGCTGCGCCGCCGATCGCCGCGGAGGAGATCCTGCTCGCCAGCCGCGATCTGGGCGACGGCACCCGCCAGACCGACCTGTCGGTGCCAGGCATGCGTTGCGGGGGGTGCATGGCGGCGGTGGAAAAGACCTTGGCGGCGCTCGAGGGCGTGGCGCATGCGCGGGTCAATTTGTCAACGAAGCGAGTCACTGTCCGATGGCGCACGGTCGGCGGCGCCGCCCCGGACGTGATTGGCGCGTTGGAGAGGAGGGGCTACCCGGCACATCTGTTTTCGGTCGAAACCGACGCCAAGGATCCAGAACTGTCGCGTCTTCTCAAGGCGCTGGCGGTGGCGGGCTTCTGCGCGATGAACATCATGCTGTTGTCCGTATCCGTCTGGTTTGGAGCCGACGCAGGAACGCGGCAGGCGTTTCATCTCATTTCGGCCGCGCTGGCATTTCCTGCCATTCTCTATTCCGGAAGGATCTTTTATCTCTCGGCGTGGTCGGCGTTGCGCCACGGCCGCACGAATATGGACGTGCCGATCTCGATCGGTGTGACGCTGGCCTTCGGCCTTAGCCTCTATGATACCCTCCATGGCGCGCCGCACGCTTATTTTGACGCGGCGACGACCCTTCTATTTTTCCTGCTGATCGGTCGCACGCTGGACCACGTTATGCGCGAGAAGGCGCGATCGGCCGTCTCCGGGCTCGCGAGGCTTGCGCCCGTCGGCGCCACGGTCGTCCAAGTTGACGGGACGCGGCAATACGTTCCTATAACGGCGGTCGAGCCCGGCGCGATCCTGTTCATTGCCCCCGGCGACCGGATTCCGGTCGATGGGGTCGTGGAGACGGGAAGCTCCGATCTGGATCGCTCACTGGTTTCCGGCGAAAGCGCGCCTGGGCGGGCGATGGCGGGCACGCCGGTTCAGGCCGGGCTTTTGAACCTCACCGGGCCTCTCACCATCACGGCGACGGCGCACGCGGAAGACTCGTTTCTTGCGGAAATGGTCAGGATGATGGAAGTGGCCGAAGGTGGACGGGCACGCTACCGCCGCGTGGCCGACCGCGCCTCGGCACTCTACTCACCCGTCGTCCATACGATCGCCGTCGCCTCCTTTCTTGGCTGGCTGTCCGCGACCGGCGAGTGGCACCTGTCGATCGCAATCGCGATCTCGGTCCTCATCATAACCTGTCCATGCGCGCTCGGCCTCGCCGTTCCCATGGTCCAGGTCGTGGCGGCGCGGCGCCTTTTCGAACGCGGCATCATGGTCAAGGACGGCGCAGCGCTTGAGCGCCTCGCGGAAGTTGACACCGTCCTGTTCGACAAGACCGGAGTCCTGACACTCGGAAAGTTATCCCTTGGCAACGCCGGCGAAATCGCGCCGTGCGCCATCGGCATTGCCGCCACGATCGCGGCCGGTTCACGACATCCTGCGGCCTTGGCCATCGCGGCCGCCGGCGCCGGGCAATCGGCGCCGCCTCTTGCCTTCAAAGACGTCAGGGAGCTTCCGGGCCTCGGAATGGAAGCCCACGCGGAGGGTTCCATCTATCGGCTTGGCCGCCCCGGCTGGGTGCTTGGCCGCGAGCCGGAAGGCGACGAAAGCGGAACGAATAAGTCAATGTCCGCTCTGACGAGGAACTCGGAACTGTTGGCGACATTCGTGCTTGTGGACCGGGTCCGTCCGGGCGCGGAAGAGACCGTGCGTCAGCTGGTGAGCAGGGGGCTATCGGTTGAAATCGTTTCAGGCGACCGGCGCCCGGTGGTCCGGATGCTGGCGGCTCGGCTCGGCATCACTCAGGTCGCGGCCGATCTGCTTCCCGCGGAAAAGCTTGCGCGGATCGAGCAATTGGCCCGCTCCGGCAGAAAAATCATGATGGTGGGCGACGGCTTAAACGACGCGCCCGCGCTTGCCGCCGCGCACGCCTCGATGGCGCCGGCCACAGCCGCCGATATCGGCCGCAACGCCGCCGACTTCGTCTTTCTGAACGAGAGTCTTTCAGCGGTGACCGAGGTGCTCGACATCTCGCGGAAGGCCGGGACGCTGATTCGGCAGAATTTCGGGCTTGCCGTCGCCTACAACGCGATAGCGGTGCCCATAGCCATCGGGGGTTACGTAACCCCGCTTTTGGCGGCGCTTGCCATGTCGCTGTCTTCCGTGCTGGTGGTTGCGAACGCGTTGCGGCTG
>JBDTOR010000133.1:0-7230 GCA_039933175.1 Hyphomicrobium sp.
TGCACGCCCATCGGGTCGACGTTCTCGATCGAGCAGACGATGATGCAGTTGTCCGCCTTATCGCGGACGACCTCCATCTCGTACTCTTTCCAGCCGAGCAGGCTCTCGTCGATGAGGATCTGACCGACCGGCGAAGCGTCGATGCCCGAACGGGCGATCACCTCGAACTCTTCCCGGTTGTAGGCGACGCCGCCGCCGGTGCCGCCCAGCGTGAAGGCGGGACGGATGATGGCCGGCAGGCCTACCGTATCGAGCGCACGCATCGCCTCGGCAAAGCCGGTCGCCGTGTCGTAGCGGGCGATGCGGCCCTTGTCGTCACGGATGGGGGGCGATGACGCGATCACGGCGCGCGGGCTTTCGAGCCCGATGCGGTCCATGGCATCGCGGAACAGCTTGCGGTCCTCGGCCATGTCGATGGCCGCGGCACGGGCGCCGATCATCTCGACGCCGAATTCCTCGAGCACGCCCTGGCGCTCCAGCGCCAGTGCGGTGTTGAGGGCCGTCTGGCCGCCCATGGTCGGCAGCAGCGCGTCGGGGCGCTCAGCGGCAATGATCTTGGCGACGATCTCCGGCGTGATCGGCTCGATGTACGTCGCATCCGCCAGATCCGGATCCGTCATGATCGTCGCCGGATTGGAATTGACGAGGATGATCCGGTAGCCCTCGGCCTTTAAGGCCTTGCAGGCTTGGGTTCCCGAATAGTCGAACTCGCAGGCCTGGCCGATAACGATCGGTCCGGCCCCGATGATGAGGATGGACTTGATATCCGTGCGCTTGGGCATGAGGCGGCCTTTTATGCATGATCGGCGGCTTTGGCTAGAGCCCGAATTCGCGCACATGCGCGGACGCACCGGTGATTGACCGGGCCGCGCAAAAATTGTGCTGGAAAACCGCGCCGCGGTAAGGGGCTACGCGGTTGCCTACTTGGGACCGGGTTTCACCGTCCCTGGGGCCGGGCCAGGACCGGGACCCTTGGGGACGTCGATCTTGATGTCGGCCGGATAGCTGTAGATCGCCTCGAAGATCGGCTTATCGAGCTTGTCGGCGCGCGCAAAGATGCTGCGCATCGGCAGGCCCGTGGTCGGATCGACGTAAATCACGCGCACCGGGCGGTCGGGCAGCTTGGGCTTGATGGCGGCGCCGGGGCTGAGGTCTTTCGGGCCGGGTTCGACGTTCTCGCCCTGGTAGGCGAGCAGGTTCTTGTCGGCCACGGCCTGCTTGCCGAGGCATTCGAAGTCGCCGATTGTGCCGGGATCGTCGCCCAGCGTCTCCTGCATCTGGGCGGCAAGCGCGTCGGCGATCTGCGGGTGCAGCGGACGCCAATCCTCGCCCTCGATGCGGCTCCACGCGTCGCGGCCGACGACAATCGTCTCGACCGGCTTGGGCTCGGTCGTCGAGATCACGACTTGGCGCATCCGGTCGGGCAGCATGTAGTCGACCGTCATGTCGACCAGGCCCTGCTCCGAGAGCATCTTGGTCTGCATGCGGAAACCACTGGTCTTGCGCTGCCGCTCCAGCGCCGAGGCGACCTCTTCCTTGCAAGCGGCATGAGCGGCCGGGCCGGCGACTATCATCAGGGCTAGGGCCGTCAGCAACCGGCGCATCGTCTGCTTCTCCATCGTACTTGTCCTCGATACTGTAACGGCGCGGGGCCCTGCGGCAGCGCCTATCTCATTTTCACCAGCGGCGCGTCCGGATGATCCTCGATCTCGAGCTTCTCCGGATAGTCGTAGGCCGCCTTGAAGACCGTCTCGACATCGGGCTTGTCGCCGGCGACGATGTTGTGCGCCGGCAGGCCCGTCTTGGGATCGATATAGATCGTCCGATGCAGCATGGGCGCGCCGGTGGCGGCGCCGGCATCGGCCTGCTTTTCGACGCTGCGATAGGCGAGATATTCCTTGCCGTCGAGGGTCGTCGTGCCGAGGCAATCGAAATTGCCGACATCCTTGGGCGGCTCGACGACGGCAGCGCGCACCTGCGCGATGATCGTCTGCGCCACCGCCGGCATCAGCTCTTCCCATTTGCCGCCCTGGCGGCTGTAGGCGCGCTGGCCGTAAAGCACTGTCTCGAGCTGTTCCTGCCCCGGCGCCGTGAGAACCTGGCGCATGCGGTCGGGCGGCTGGTACTCCACCTTGATCTGCACCTGCCCGGAGGGTGTTTTAAGCTCAGAGGCCATGCTGAAAACGCGTGAGGACCGCTGCTTGTTGAAGGCGGCGGCTACCTGCTCTTTGCAGGCTTCGTCGGCCACAGCAGGTCCCATAGCAGGCCCCGCAGCCAAAACCGCGATCGCGCAAATAACAGCGCAACACTGCATGAATTTCCTCCCACTCGTGGCGCCGTTGGGCCGTTGTTCGGCCGTCGGCGCCGCCTGCTTACTGTGTCGCGGGAGGTTTTGCCATGCTTTAGGCGGCAATCTTCCCGACGCGCAACACTATAACCGTCACCGCTCCGGGCGGGAGCCCCGGCGGAATTAATGTTTCGTAGGGTAAAGCGGCAACTCGGGAGGGTCAGCCAGCCTTTTGGCGGCGCATCAATTCGACGAAGCGCTCGAACAGATAGTGGCTGTCCTGCGGGCCGGGGGAAGCCTCCGGATGGTACTGCACCGAGAACACCGGTTTGTCTTTCAGTTGCAGACCGCAATTCGTCCCGTCGAACAGCGAGATGTGCGTTTCCTCGACGCCGGCCGGCAGCGAGGCGCGGTCGACGGTGAAGCCGTGGTTCATAGAGGTGATCTCCACCTTCTCGGTGGTGAAGTCCTTCACCGGATGGTTGGCGCCGTGGTGGCCCTGGCGCATCTTGTGCGTCTTGGCACCCAGCGCCAGCGCCAGCATCTGATGCCCGAGGCAGATGCCGAACACCGGCAATCCCGAAGCGACGAGCTTCTGGATCTCCGGCACCGCGTACTTGCCGGTGGCGGCCGGATCGCCGGGCCCATTCGACAGGAACACTCCGTCCGGCTTGCGCCCGAGAATGTCCTCGGCCTGGGCTGTCGCCGGCACGACGGTCACCTTGCACCCGGCGCTGGCGAGGCAGCGCAGGATGTTGCGCTTCAAGCCGTAGTCGACGGCGACGACATGGAACGGCGCGTTCTCCTCGCGGCCGTAGCCTTCGCCCCATACCCAGCGCGTCTCATCCCACGAATAGCTCTGGCCGCTCGTCACGTCGGGGACGAGGTCCATGCCGTCGAGGCCCGGCCACGCCGCGGCTTCCGCTTTCAGCTTGGCGAGGTCGAACTTGCCCGATGGCTCGTGCGCGATGACGCCGTTGGGTGTCCCCTGCTCGCGGATGCGCGCCGTGAGCGCGCGCGTGTCGACGCCGGCGATGCCGATGATGCCGCGCTGCTTCAGCCAGCGGTCGAGATGCTCGGCCGCGCGGTAGCTCGACGGACCGGTGATCGGGGCGCGCAACACTGCCCCGCGCACGCCCGAGCGGGCGGCGAGGTTCGAGGTTTCGGTGTCCTCGATATTGGCGCCGACGTTGCCGATGTGCGGGAAGGTGAACGTGATGATCTGCCCGGCATAGGAGGGATCGGTGAGGATCTCCTGATAGCCGGTCATCGCCGTGTTAAAGCAAACCTCACCCACGGCCGATCCGGTGGCGCCGAGGCCGATGCCGGAAATCACTGTTCCGTCGGACAAAACAAGTCGCGCGGTCGACGGGGCGTCGGCCCAGGGCGGCGGCGTATCGATTGGCGTCGTCGTCAATGGCGGCTCCGGCGTTCGCGCGTGGCCCAGCGCCACGGCGCAGTCGGAGCGTGCCGAGTAGGCCGCGAGGCAATGGGGCGGAATGCGGCCGGACCCTAAGAGATGCGTTCCCGCCGGTCAACTGCAGCAACGCCTGTACGGGTGCCTAGCCTTGCGCCGAGGGGATGGCGCCCCTAAACAACGCCACTGACCAATGGAGGCCGAGATGCGCGACAAAATCAACGACGACCTGAAGACGGCGATGAAGGCCGGCGACAAGGATCGCGTCGGCACGTTGCGTCTCGTCAACGCGGCGATCAAGTCGGCCGACATCGATGCGCGTCCGTCCGGCAAGGACAAGGTTTCCGACGCCGACATCCTCACGGTCATGGCCAAGATGATCAAGCAGCGCCGCGATTCCATCGAGCAGTTCACGGCCGGCGGTCGCCCGGAGCTGGCCGCCAAGGAAGCCGCCGAGATCGCCGTCATCGAAGCCTACATGCCCCAGCAGATGAGCGAGGCCGAGACCAAGGAGGCCATCGCGGCGGCCATCAAGGAGACCGGCGCTGCCGGCCCCAAGGACATGGGCAAGGTGATGGCCACGCTGAAGGCCAAGTACGCCGGGCAGATGGACTTCGGCAAAGCCAGCGCCCTCACCAAGGACCTGCTGAAATAATCGGCGCAGCAGCCCTGTGCAAAGTCAGGACAGGGCGCTTGCGCCACGCCTGAGCACGGGCGAATCGGGTCATAGGTCTTCATCAGTCCGATTCGGCTCCTGTGGGCGAAGCCATGCGCTATCCACCTAATTTCCTGGATGAAATACGGGCGCGCCTCAGCGTCAGCCAGGTCGTGGGCCGCAAGGTTTCCCTGAAGCGCGCCGGGCGCGAGTTCAAGGGCCTGTCGCCGTTCAAGATGGAGAAAACACCGTCCTTCACCGTCAACGACCAGAAGGGTTTCTACCACTGCTTTGCCACCGGCGAGCATGGCGACATCTTCGGCTTCGTGATGAAGACGGACGGCTTGTCGTTTCCAGAAGCTGTGGAGCGTCTCGCCGATGAAGCCGGCGTGCCGATGCCCAAGCTGGGGCCGCGCGATGAGGCGCGCGAGGACGAGCGCGAGCGCCTCTACCGCATTGTCGAGATATCGGCGGCCTTCTTCGAGACGGCACTGACGAGCGGCCCCGGGGCCGAGGCACGTCGCTATCTCGAAAAACGCGGCCTAACCCGCGAGACGATCGCCGCTTTCCGCCTCGGCTATGCGCCGAACGACCGCGCGGCGCTGCGCACGCATCTGGCCAACGCCGGATTCAAGGTCGAGGAGATGATCGCGTCGGGTATGCTGATCGGCGGCGACGACATTCCCGTCGCCTACGACCGCTTCCGCCATCGCGTGACCTTCCCCATCGCCGACCTGCGCGGCCGCGTCATCGCCTTCGGCGGGCGCGCGCTCGATGCCAACGCGCCGGCCAAGTATTTGAACTCGCCCGACACGCCACTCTTCCACAAAGGCCAGGTGCTGTTCAACGCGCACCGGGCGCGGGGTCTCGCCCACGACAAGGACCGCATCGTCGCCGTCGAAGGCTACATGGACGTCATCGCGCTCACCGAAGCGGGCTTCGGCGAGACGGTCGCCCCGCTCGGTACGGCGCTGACCGAGGAGCAGATCAAGCTGCTCTGGCGTATGTCGGATGAGCCGATCTTGTGCTTTGACGGCGATGTGGCCGGCCGCAAGGCTGCCTTCCGCGCTGTCGAGACGGCGCTACCGCTTTTGAAGCCAGGCTTCAGCGTGCGCTTTGCCTTCTTGCCCGGCGGCCTCGACCCCGACGACCTCGTGCGCCAGCAGGGCCCGCAGGCATTCACCGACGAACTGGCGCGGACCCGCGCCCTATTTGACGTCCTGTGGGAGCGCGAGGCGCAGGAGCAGGATCTGTCGACACCCGAGCACCGCGCCGCCTTCGAAGCGCGCCTCAAGGCCATGGTGGCCAAGATCGCCGACGCGTCCGTCCGCTCGCATTACGAAGGTGAACTGCGCGAGACGCTGTGGGCCCTCAATCGCACCGTGGTGCGCGAAATCGCCCGCGGCCAGGGCCCGCGCAAAGGCGCCGGCGGCGCCACACGACGCAATAACATTGCGCCCGACTGGCGCGTGCGCGAACGCGCCCGTATGGGGCAGACGGCACAGATCACGCCACAGCGCCGCCAAAACGCCAGTCCAGAGCTGGCGGCACGGGCCGAATTGGCGCCCGCGCGCGAGGCGCTGCTCATCAAAACACTGCTCAATAACCCCTGGCTGATCGACGAGCACTCTGAGGAGATCGCGGCCATGACGTTAAGCTCGGCCCCCTTCGCCCGCCTGCGCGATGCTGTCCTGGCGCACCAGGCTGTGGAGAATAATCTTGACAGCGCACGCTTGCGCTCCCAATTGAGCGTCACGGGCCTCGGCAAGGTCGTTGACCTTGTCGAGCGCTCCGTTACGCATAGAAGCGATCGTTTCGCAGAGCCTGAAGCCCCGCGGGCCGAGGTGGACGTTGGCTGGCGCCACGCCCTCGCGCTGCATGAGAGGCAGGTGGGCTTGCAGAAGTCGCTCGAAGCAGCCGTCCAGGCTTATCACCGGGACGGCTCCGAGGACGCGCTTGCGCGCATCTGCGAGATCCAAGGCCTGCTTGCCCGGGCAAGCGAACAGCCTGTATCCGCAGATTAACGCGTACGGTTTGGCGCGGCCCTTGCGAACGGCATGGGCAAGGCGATGGGGTTGAGCGGCCTGCACGTGCGGTGCGGGGGAAGATCGACGGGGATTAACGTGGCGTCTTTGGGCTGCAGACCCGGGACATGACCACAGGCCGTGATGGCTGCGACGGAACGTCGCAATATATTTGGCGCTGATAGAGCGGGATGCGAGCCCTTGAAAGCACAGGCCCTAAAAACGAAAGCCTCCACCGGCGGACGCGGCAAAGCGGCGGCCGCTCCCAAGTCCGAGGACAAGGACGGTCAGGCTGCGGACGCGCAAGAGCGCGATAGCCCGCTACTCGACCTCTCCGATCAGGCCGTCAAGAAGCTTCTGAAAACCGGCAAGGCGCGCGGCTACGTCACCTATGACGAGCTGAACGCGGTCCTTCCGTCGGAAGAGGTGTCGTCCGAGAAAATCGAAGACACGATGGCGATGCTGTCCGACATGGGCATCAACGTGGTCGACACGGAAGACGGCGAGGAAGCCCAGGAGACCCCCGGCGCCGATGAGCCGGACGAGGAAGACGGCGGCGGCCGCGCCGTCGCCACGACCTCCGCTGTTGCCACCACCTCTACACGCGCCGAGCCGACCGAACGCACCGACGATCCCGTCCGCATGTACCTGCGCGAAATGGGCTCCGTCGAGCTGCTGTCGCGCGAGGGCGAAATCGCCATCGCCAAGCGCATCGAGGCCGGCCGCGAGGCGATGATCGCCGGCCTGTGCGAAAGCCCCCTCACCTTCCAGGCCATCATCATCTGGCGCGATGAGCTGAACGAAGGCAAGATTCTGCTGCGCGACATCATCGATCTCGAAGCCACCT
>JBDTOR010000134.1:0-6996 GCA_039933175.1 Hyphomicrobium sp.
GCCAGCCGGTTGGCGCCGTGGAGGCCCGTCGAGGCGACCTCGCCCACCGCCCATAGGCCGGGCACGCTGGAGCGCCCGCGCGCATCGGTGGCGATGCCGCCCATGTGGTAGTGCGCCGCCGGCGCGACCGGGATCAGCTCGCGTGCCGGATCGATGCCGGCCTTCTGGCACAGTGCAAATACAGTGGGAAACGCTTCGGGAAAGCGCGCGCCGATGGCCTCGCGGCAATCAAGAAATGCGCCGCGGCCGGACGCAACTTCCGCAAATACGGCGCGGGCTACGACGTCGCGCGGAGCCAGCTCGGCCCGCGGATCGACCGCCGTCATGAAGCGTTCGCCCGCCGCGTTGACCAGCGTCGCGCCTTCGCCGCGCAACGCTTCCGTCGCCAGGGGCGCGGGATCGAGGCCCACATCGATGGCGGTCGGGTGAAACTGGACGAACTCCGCGTCGCCGATCATGGCTCCGGCACGCGCCGCCATGGCGATAGATTCGCCGCGCGCGTACGGCGGGTTGGTCGTCACCGCATAGAGGCCGCCGACGCCGCCCGTCGCCAGCACAACGGCGCAAGCGGGGAAATATTCGTAGACCTCTTTGCCCCCGGCGCCGGCGCGCACCAGGCGCACGCCTTCGACACGGCCGTCGGCGACGATCAGTTCGTCGGCTTCGTAGCCTTCGAGAACGCGGATCGACGGCGTTGCGCGCACCTTGGAGATGAGCGCGTCGAGAATGGCGGCGCCGGTCCGGTCACCGGAGACATGCACGACGCGGCGGCGCGAGTGCGCCGCTTCCTGGCTCAGCGCGAAGGCGCCGTCGGCATCGCGGTCGAACGGCACGCCGTAAGCGACGAGATCGGCGATGCGGTCCGGACCTTCGGCGGCAACGAAGCGCGCGACGTCCTCATCGACGATGCCGGCACCGGCGGCGATCGTGTCGTCAGCGTGCGATGATGCATCGTCGTTGCTGCCGACGGCGGCGGCGACGCCGCCCTGTGCCCAGCCTGTCGAAGCACCCTGGCCGAGGGGCGCCGCTGCCAGCACGGTGACCGGCATGGGCGCCAGCTTCAGCGCGGTGAACAGCCCCGCCAGCCCGGCGCCGACGATGACGACATCGCCATCGGCACCGAGGCGCTCTTCGCGCGCCGCGCGGAAGCGCGTATTTCGGGAGGCGTCAGATTTGCGTGCCATCATTATCCCCAGACGCGATTGCACCCGGCGGCCGGCGGATCGCTCCGCCGGCGCGTCATCAATTTGTGAGGTTGACCATGCGCTCGACCGCGCGCCGCGCTTTGGCGGCGATGATCGGATCGACGTGGACCTCGTAGCGCATGTCGCGCAGCGCCGTGTAGATGTTTTCGAGGCTGATGCGCTTCATGTGCGGGCACAGGTTGCACGGCCGGATGAACTCGACGTCCGGCGCTTCGACGGCGACGTTCGAGGCCATCGAGCATTCGGTGATGAGTGCCACCTTGCGCGGGCGATTGCTCGTCACGTAGTTGATCATGGCCGCCGTCGAGCCGGTAAAGTCGGAGGCCTCGATGACCTCGGGCGGGCACTCGGGGTGAGCGATCACCTTCAAGCCGGGATCGGCGGCGCGCATGGCGGCGATGTCCTCGGCGGTGAATCGCTCATGCACCTCGCAGTGGCCCTTCCAGGCGATGATCTCGACCTTCGTCTTGGTCTGCACGTATTTCGCCAGGTACTCGTCGGGGATGAGCAGCACGCGCGGCGCGCCCAGGCTTTCGACGATCTTCACGGCGTTCGATGAGGTGCAGCAGATATCGCACTCGGCCTTCACTGCGGCCGAGGTGTTGACGTAGGTGACGATCGGCACGCCGGGATATGCCGCGCGCAGCATGCGCACGTCCTCGGGCGTGATCGAATCCGCCAGCGAGCATCCCGCCAAAGGATCGGGGATGAGCACGGTCTTGTCGGGGCTCAACAGCTTGGACGTCTCGGCCATGAAGTGCACGCCGGCCTGCACGATGACATCGGCCTTCGTGCGCGCGGCTTCCTTGGCGAGCTGCAAACTGTCGCCGCGGAAATCGCCGACGCAGTTGAAGATCTCGGGCGTCATGTAATTGTGCGCCAGGATGACGGCGTTGCGCTGCTTCTTGAGGTCGTTGATCGCCTTGATCAGCGGCGCGTAGGCCGGCCACTCCATCGGCGTGATGACGTGCTGTACGCGCGCGTACATGGGCGCCATCTCGGCCGCGAGCTCCGGCGTGTAGGCCGGCAGGGCGGGCCTTTCCACCGGCGCTGCAGGGCGCCCACGGCGGGCGACTGCGGGGCGGAGGTCGAGGGTGTCCATCACTTGCTCCTCAAGCGGCCCAACTATGCTCATTTTGAGCATTAGTAGGCCATCCAACGAGCCGGCCTAGGGCCGGTGGTAGTTATATAATGCTCATTTTGAGCATTCCAAGGGTCGGATAAAGGTTACTGCATCCAGCTCCGGGTGGCCAGATAAGAGTAGGCCCGGCTTAGCAGTTTTGTTCCCTGACGCCGTTCATGCACGTGCAGCGGCGGTGCATGAACCGCTACACCTTGCCGGGTTTCACTCGCACGCCAGGTGCAGGCCGCTCGAGCAGCACCTCGCGCCGGAACCTGTACAGCTTCGCCGGGCGACCGCCGGTGCGCATCTTCACCTCGCCGGTGGTCTCGACAAGGCCGGCACCCTCCACGAGGCGCCGGAAGTTCTGCTTGTGCAGGTGCGGACCGAGGATGGCCTCGACCGTGCGCTGCAGCTCGAACAGCGTGAAATCGTCCGGCATCAGCTCGAATATGACGGGGCGATATTTGATCTTGGCGCGCACGCGGCCGATGGCTGTTGCCAGGATACGGCGGTGATCGAAGCGCATCGGCACGCCGAGGCGGGGACGTTCTTCCCACTGGCGCGCAGCGTCGCGGCCATCGCGCACCGCTTCCTCGACAAGACCAGCCTCGTAAAGCAGCTCGTAGCGTTCCAGAACCTTCTCTTCGTCCCAGGCTGCGCCGTCGAGCGCGAAGCACATGCGTACCCGCTCCTGTCGGCTCACCGGCAGCCCATTGGCGGCGACCCGCTGCGAACTCGTCCATTCGCGCAGGCGCGGTTCGATCGTGGATTCCAGGATATCGGGGCGTCCGCGCCGCCAGTCTTCCCAAGGAAAATACTGATACCAACTGCGCCAGGCGCCGTGCTGCACATCGAGCGCAGGTTTCGCCTGCGTCAGCGCCAGATAGCCGATCGATACGACGTGCGGTCCGACGTCACCCGGCTCGGCGCTCCGTCCGCGATCGCCGAATGTATAGAGCTGCTCGGCATAGCCCAGCTCCAGCCCCGTCTGCCTGAGTACCCAAGCGCGCAAGCCGCCTTCGAACGTGCGGTGCTGAACCGGCGAGAATGGCCCGAAGGGCAGCCCGTCCGTCGCCGCCGCCCCGTCGGCGTCATTGCGAATGATAAGCACAACGGGCTCGTTGTCGGCGACCGCGACAATCGCCGCATTTAGGCCGATCTCGACCCCGGAAGCGCCGGGCTCGGATCGGGGATCAGCGTCGCTTTGCACGTGCGCCGACTCCCTGAGCTGATGGTACGACATGGCTGTCCTCCAACTGGCTTGGGACCCCCTGCAGCGGAGGCTTAAATTACGAACAGGTGCTTACTGCGAACGCAGCACGCCCGCAGGTCGTTCAGCCTGTCACAACGCGCAATACTCACAAACGTTCAATCAAATCTCGAAATCGACTGAGAAATGCCCGTTGAACATGGGCTGTGTCCCAAGGCTGCAAGCCAGCTAAGACACGTGCGACCTCGGCAGCTAAGCCCGTAGGCTGGCCGAAGTAAATTGTGGCTTCCTCGACGCCGAAGCCAGCCAGCTGCGTGGCCTCGTAATATGCGGCAATGCGGTCTGCCGCCTTGATCTGCGCCTGAACGTCCGTCGGTAAAATGCCCGGCAGCCCGAACCTTTGGTGTATTGCGGCGAGCAGACGCAACTCGAAGGCCTTATAGTCGAGGCCGATCGCCGTCTTAAACGGGCTGATCAGGTCGCCGACCACGTACTCAGGCGCATCGTGCAGCAACGCCGCCAGCCGCCACTGCGCCGGCCAGTCGGTATTGATCTCGCCGGCAATCGTCTCGACGAGCAGTGAGTGCTGGGCAACGGAAAAGGCGTGGGCGCCGACCGTCTGCCCGTTCCAGCGCGCGACGCGGGCCAGACCGTGCGCGATATCCTCGATCTCGATGTCGGCAGGCGAGGGGTTCAATAGGTCGAGCCGCCGGCCCGACAGCATGCGCTGCCAGGCACGTACCGGAGCCGACTGTTTGGCGTCGTGTGTCACCGCTTTACGCTCGCTTGCTGGAGCTTGGCGCATTCGGCATGGCGGAAACAGCTGACGAGATGATCGTTGACCATCCCCGATGATTGCATGAAGGCGTAAACGGTCGTCGGCCCGACGAACCGAAAGCCTTCCGCCTTCAAGGCTTTCGAGATGCGCTTCGATAGTTCGGTGTCGGCGGGGATGTCGCCCATGGCGCGGGCGCGGTTCTGTACCGGGCCGTCCTTGCCGAGAAAATTCTGCATGAAGGTCTTGAGGCTCGTGCGCTCGCGGAGCTTGAGATAGGCCTTGGCATTGTCGATGGTAGCCTCGACCTTCGCACGGTTGCGCACGATGCCTGCGTCGGCCATCAGCCGCGCTACGTCCTTCGTCCCATACTTCGCGATACGCTCGGCGTCGAACTTATCGAAGGCGCGGCGGAAATTTTCGCGCTTGCGCAGGATGGTGATCCACGACAGTCCGGCCTGGAAACCTTCGAGCACCAGCTTTTCAAATATGGCGCGGTCGGTCTTCAGCGGCACGCCCCATTCCGTGTCGTGATAGCGCTGGTAAAGGGCATCGTTGCCGGCCCAGGTGCAGCGCACGCGCGTATCGCTCGCTTGGCTCATGCGGGCGGGCCCGGCGTTTTTTTGAGCCAGAAGCGCGCCCACGATGGGATTTCAATGCGCACGAAGACGTCGCCGGCCCGCAACGTCTCGCCCTTGTCGATAAATTCGGCGGCGCGGTCGAGCCGGATGGGCGCCAGTCCGCGCGTACCATCGATCGACCCGAGGGTGCCGATCTCTACGCCGCCGGCGGTAATGGCCGCTCCATCCGCGGGCAACGCCGTATCGGCGACGACCGGAACGATGCGCCGCCGCGCAGTGCCGCGGTTCTGCATGCGCGAGACGATCTCCTGCCCAACGTAGCAGCCCTTGTCGAACGACACGCCGTTCAACTGGTCGAACAGCGCCTCGTGCGGGAAGGCATCGCCGAACGCATAGTCCTTGCCGCCCTCGGGCACGCCGAGGCCGATGCGATGGGCGTGATAATCGTCTTGCGTGGCGCTGTCAGCGTCCTCGGCGCCGAGCGCCCAGTCCGAGCGCAGCGTTGCCAACTCTCGATGGCCGAGTGCCGGCAAGCGCGGATCGGCGAACCACACGGGCGCGGGCCCATCGCCGAGCGGGGCGTATTCGCCGCCGCCCCAGATCGCGGCCACGGTATAGTCGGCAGAAGTGTCCTTGATCTCCACGTCGGCGCGCAGCCTGTACATCTTGAGGCGTTCGGCAAGCTCCGCCGCCTTGACCCGCGCCGTCTCCAGGCAAAACCCGCTGGGGGTCGGCACCACGAAGAATTCAAAGAGGATTTTCCCCTGCGGACTGAGCAGGCCCGCGTGCAGAGCGCCGGGCCCCGCGATACGGTCCATATCGTTGGTGATGACGCCCTGCAGCAGCTTGGCCGCGTCGGCGCCAGTAACACTGACGACCCCGCGGTCGGGCAGCAGCGCTATTCTCTTCTCGGCCATCGTTTCCCCGCTCCGGTTGCAACCGGCGTCCGATTTACGTATGCGGGGCGCGGGCCGGAGGCAAGCCACGAGGCCCAGGAGAGCCATGAGCGCCACGTTCGACCTCGTGCTGAAGGGAGGCACCGTCGTCAACCACGACGGCGTCGGCGTGCGCGACGTCGGTGTGCGGGGTGGGCGCATCGCTGCAATCGGCAACCTCGCAGCTGCGGCGGCCGGCGAGGTGATCGACGCCCGCGGTCTGCATGTGCTGCCCGGCGTCATCGACACGCAGGTGCATTTCCGCGAGCCGGGGCTTGAACACAAGGAAGACCTCGAAAGCGGCTCGCGCAGCGCCGTGCTGGGCGGCGTTACGGCGGTGTTCGAGATGCCGAACACCAAGCCGCTGACGACGACGCAGGCAACGCTCGCCCACAAAGTGGCGCGGGCCCGCAACCGCATGTTCTGCGACTTCGCCTTCTACGTCGGCGGCACGCGCGAAAACATCGGCGACATTCCCATGCTGGAAAAGCTCGAGGGATCGGCCGGCATCAAAGTGTTCATGGGATCCTCGACCGGCGACCTGCTGGTCGATGATGAGTCTTCGCTGGACCGCATCATCGGCGCGATCTCGCGCCGCGCCGCCTTCCACTCCGAGGACGAAGCCCGCCTTATCGAGCGAATGCATTTGCGCCGTGCCGGCGATCCGTCCTCGCACCCGGAGTGGCGCGATGAGGAAGCGGCGATCATTTCGACCAAGCGGCTGGTGCGCCTCGCCGAGAAGCACAAGCGGCGCGTGCACGTGCTGCATGTATCGACCGCCGCCGAGATGGCGTTCCTCGCCGAGCACAAGGATTGGGCGAGCGTCGAGGTGACGCCGCACCATCTCACACTGGTGGCGCCCGACTGCTACGAGAGGCTAGGCACCTACGCGCAGATGAATCCGCCGGTGCGCGATGATCGCCACCGCCAGGCGATTTGGGCCGGCCTTACTGCCGGCACCGTCGACGTGCTCGGCTCGGACCACGCGCCGCACACGCGCGAGGAAAAGGACCACGCCTATCCGGCCTCGCACTCCGGCATGACCGGCGTGCAGACGCTGGTCCCCATCATGCTCGACCACGTCAACGCCGGACGGCTCAGCATCGAGCGTTTCGTCGATCTGACGAGCCACGGCCCGCAGCGGCTGTTCGGTATTCGTGGCAAAGG
>JBDTOR010000135.1:0-6959 GCA_039933175.1 Hyphomicrobium sp.
GACATTTCCCTCGGACACTATGCTGCCGAACCCCATGCACCGCTAGCGCGATTCGCACCCCGGTCATGCACATCACCCACCTGGTGGGCCCACGCGCCTGTGGAGCTTCAATCGGTCATATGAGTCCGAGGCGTGACTAGCCGACAGCCGTCGAAAACACTATGCTGCGGTAGGATTGCACGACGAGTTGCGCCTTATTGCAGAGCGCGGCGCTGGTTGAGCTGAATTTTTTCACGCGTATTGTGGAATTTTTCCATGCTGAGATCGATTAAGTGGATGCTCCTATGCGCATCCTTCCTCTTGTCACTTTCTCTCAACTGTTCCGCTGAAGACGCAGAGCGCCGGGTCGCCCTCGTCATCGGCAATTCCGCCTATCAAAACGTTCCGGCCCTGCCCAACCCGCGCAACGATGCGCAGGGACTTACCGCGTCCCTGCGGCGCATGAACTTCGAGGTGGTGCAGGCGCTCGACGTGCCGCGTGGAGAGATGGTCGGCTACATGCGCCAGTTCCGTGAGCTGCTGCCTGGTGCCGACGTGGCCCTGCTGTTCTATGCCGGCCACGGCCTCGCCTACGAGGGTCAGAACTACATCGTGCCGACGGACGCCTCCTTGGAGGACGAGTTCGACGTCAAACTGAACATGCACGCCATCGACCTCATCACCGACCAGATGGCGCGCTCGGCGCGCATCAATATCGTGATGCTCGACGCCTGCCGCGACAACCCGCTGGCGCGCAGCCTTAGCCGATCGCTGGAGGGCGCGTCGCGCTCCGCGTCTGCCAGCCGCGGCCTGGCTCGCATCGAGCAGGTGGGTCCCCAGTCTGTCATCATGCTGGCGACCACAGACGGGGAGACGGCGAGCGACGGGATTGGAGCGCACAGTCCCTTCACCCAAGCACTGCTCGACAACATCGAGACGGAGGGAATGGAGCTTTCCGAGCTGACGCGCCGGGTCCGCAAGCAGGTGTTGGGCGCGACGCGGGACCGGCAGCGGCCAGTTACGTTCGGCAGCAGCGTCGATGCGTTCTACTTCGTGCCCGCTAAGGGAGGCGTGCCTGTGCCACCGCCGGCAAGAGACAACGCACGCATTACCGTCGATGCCGGAGAGCGCGATCACCGGTATTGGACGAGCATCGTCGATCTGAATTCTGTCGAACTTTTTCAGAAGTACCTTGAGCGCTTCCCCAACGGCGAATACGCGGCTGTTGCAACAGCCAAGATGGAGCAGCTGCGGGCAAAAGACTCGGGCGCCAAAAGTTCCGCCCCGACTGCCAATGCTGACGAAGATTATCGCGAGGCCATCCTCGATGGCAGCGACGCCAAGCTTCGCGACTTTGTCACCCGCCATCCCGACCACGTCAAAACCGCAGATCTCAAGCAGATGCTCGACGAGCGGGAAGCCTGGCGAAATGCCGAGGCGAAGGATACTTTGGAGGCATACGAGCGATATCTCCTCGCGTTTCCGCGGGGCATCTACTCGTTACCTGCAAAGGATCGGCTTGCAGCCTTGACGACGCGGGCTATTCCGACGCCTCCAGCGAAAACCGCACGCGCCGAGCCGCCCCCCGATTCCGCTCCGGCTTTCAATTCCCCACTAGCGGAAAGTTACGCTCCCAGCTTCAACTGTGCCGAGAACAAAGGTGCCGCCGAGCAGGCGATCTGCAGCAGCCCACGACTCTCGGGACTCGATGTGGAAATGGCAAACCTTTTTGGCTTGGTACGCGGCCGAATGACCAACCAGCAGGGACTCGCGCTGCGAAATTCCCAGCGCGACTGGATCAAAAAACGCGATTCCTGCGGCTGGGACGCTGCCTGCATCGAGGCACTCTATGCGCGGCGCATTCAACAGTTGCGCAATGGCTAGCCGAAGTGTGCGGTCATCCTCTCAAACGGCAGCTGAGCGACTGTCAAAGAATTCTTGCTGTTGCTCTCTAGTCGTCGCGCTGACATTGGCATTCTGCCCTGCCACGCACGCAGGCGCCGACCTCCCCAGCGGACACATTCCGAGGGCCTGCGCGGATGGAGACATGCGCGTAGCAATCGACGTCGGTCACTCGCGCGCTCATTCGGGAGCCGTAAGTGCCAGCGGCGTTCAAGAATATGCTTTCAATGCGCGCTTTGCCGTAGAGCTAGCCGCCATGAGCCAGCGGACGCTTACGTCCCGATCGCCAGGGCGCCTTTTCATCCACAATCCCAAAGGAGACGATCTCGATCTTTACGCGCGCCCTCGCAATGCGCGCAGAATGGGCGCGGACTTATTCATCTCGATACATCACGACTCCGTCCAGGATCGGCATTTAGTCCGGCAGGTTGTGGGTGGCGTGCGACGGCTGCAGACACCAACGATCCGCGGCTACTCGATCTTCGTATCCCGTCGCAATGCATTCTTCGAGGAGAGCCGTCGCCTCGGCGCGCTGCTGGGTCGAAGCTTTTCGATCGCACAAATGCGCCCGACACTGCACCACGCCGAGAATATTCCCGGAGAGCGGCGAGTGTTACTCGATCGTGAGGTCGGACTTTATGAGGCTCCGTTTGTTGTCCTGGCGTCGGCCGCGATCCCCGCAGTGCTCATAGAAATCGGGGTGATTGCCAACGCCGCTGAGGAACGGGATCTGGCCCGCGCCGAGTATCGAGCCCGCGCACAACTCGCGATTATCGAGGCAATCTCGGCCTTTTGCGCCGGTCAACGTGCGCGCCAGTAACAACCCGGCGTTGTCAGGCTGCGTTCATCGGCGGTGGCGCAGTTTTGCTGTGCTTATGGATGCCGACCGAAGTCCATATGGAAACTTTATGCCCGAAGGTCGATCTCACTGTTGGAGATGGGCGATGGATAACAAAGGCAAGACGACACGGCCAGCCGAGCCCGCGCCGCAGGGCGTGCGCCCGCAAGCGCTGCATCACTTTGCGCTGGCGCGTGTGCAAGAGCTGCAACAGCTGGCCGAGCGTTGCACCGCCTCACCTGTCAAGGTCCATCCCATACGCATCCCGGGCACATGGATGCGCTTGTTCTTCCGCAGCGCCGCCGGAGGCCGCTGAGTCGGATCAGAACGGGCCGCGCGCGGCGATGGCGGCTATGGTGGCGTTGAGATCCTTGATGCGCATAGCGTAGGCTGTCGACAGGCACCCGACGCGGTCCCCGCAATTCTCGCGCGTTTGCAGCCAGTCGCGCTGTGCACCCTGCATGTCGCCGCGCTGCCCCATGGCGACGAGCGAGGTGGCGATGGCGTAGAGGGTCGCCATTCGGGCTTCGTCCTGACCCAGCGTATACGAGCCGCAGATGGTCTTCTCGGCCGGCGACTTCGCCTTGCTGCAATTCAGCGGCGCGTAGTCCGCGGCGCTGGCGACGCCCGGCGCCAGCAAAAATGCCGCCATTACGGCGGCGAACAGGCAACGCATATTTCGTCCTCCCAATTCCACACTTGATTAGTATCACTTGGCGTCAGTGGGCGCTTCCCTCCAGGGAAAGAGGGCAGTATGACGCCAACCCAACTTAAAGAAACGTCACGCACCGAGGGCAGCATGGACAAGATCAACCAGCGTATCGCAACGGAGCTGGGCGTCGCCCCGGGGCAAGTGGCTGCGGCGGTGGAGCTGCTCGGCGAAGGATCGACGGTTCCGTTCATTGCGCGCTACCGCAAGGAGAAGACCGGCGGCCTCGACGACACGCAGCTGCGCAAGCTGGAGGAGCGGCTGTCCTACCTGCGTGAGCTGGAGGACCGTCGCGCCACTGTCCTCAAGACCATCGAGGAGCAGGGCAAGCTGACAGCGGAGCTGGCGCGCGCCATCAACGGCGCGGCGACCAAAGTGGAGCTGGAAGACCTTTACGCGCCGTACAAGGTGAAGCGCCGCACCAAGGCGCAGATCGCGCGCGAAGCAGGTCTCGAGCCGCTGAGCGATGCGCTGCTCGCCAACCCGGCGCTCGACCCGCTAGCGGAAGCGGCCAAGTACATCGACGCCGGCAAGGGCGTCGCCGATGCCAAAGCGGCGCTGGACGGCGCGCGCCACATCCTCGTCGAACGCATCGCCGAGACGCCGACGGTGGTCGGCGGCCTGCGCGAATGGCTATGGAGCGACGGCGACCTCAAGTCCGCCGTGAAGAAGGGCAAGGGCGAAGAGGGTGCCAAGTTTTCCGATTACTTCGAGTTCGGCCAGCGCATCAAGGACATGCCGTCGCATCGCGCGCTCGCCATGCTGCGCGGCGCCAATGAGGGCATTCTCGGCCTCGATCTCGACATAGCGCACGAGGCCGGCAAGCCGCACCCGGCCGAGGGGCGCATCAAGTCCGCCTTCGGCATCGCCGATCGCGGGCGCCCGGCCGACGCCTGGCTCGGCGAGACCGTGCGCATCGCTTGGAAGGACAAGCTGGCGGGCTCGCTGCAGACGGGCCTGCTGACGCGGCTCAAGGAGCGCGCCGACGCCGAGGCGATCGGCGTGTTCTCGCGCAACCTGAAGGATCTGCTGCTCGCGGCCCCCGCCGGACATCGCGTCACCATGGGTCTCGATCCCGGCATCCGCACCGGCGTCAAGGTCGCCGTCGTCGACCAGACCGGCAAGGTGGTCGACACGACGACGATCTATCCGCACGAGCCGCGGCGCGACTGGCAGGGTTCGCTGGCGGCGCTCGCCGCACTGTGCATCAAGCACAAGGTTGACATTGTCAGCGTCGGCAACGGCACCGGCGGGCGCGAGACCGACAAGCTGGTGGGCGAACTGATGGCCAAGATGCCGGAGTTGAAGCTGACCAAGGCGATGGTGTCGGAAGCCGGCGCCTCGGTTTATTCGGCCTCCGAGCTGGCGGCGAAGGAATTCCCCGACCTCGATGTCAGCTTGCGCGGCGCCGTGTCGATCGCACGGCGGCTGCAGGATCCGCTGGCCGAACTCGTGAAGATCGAACCGAAAGCTATCGGCGTCGGCCAGTACCAGCACGATGTCGATCAGGGCGGCCTGGCCCGCTCGCTGGATGCGGCGGTGGAGGATTGCGTCAACTCGGTCGGCGTCGACGTCAACACGGCATCGGCGCCGCTGCTGGCGCGGGTCTCCGGGCTCAACCAGACGCTCGCTTCCAACATCGTCGCCTTCCGCGACGAGAACGGCGCGTTCAAGGCGCGCACCAACCTGAAGAAGGTACCGCGTCTCGGTGCCAAGGCGTTCGAGCAGGCGGCCGGCTTCCTGCGCATCATGGACGGCAAGAACCCGCTGGACGCTTCCGCCGTGCATCCGGAGGCCTACGCCGTCGTCGAGAAGATCGCCGACACGACCAAGCGACCGCTCAAGTCGATCATCGGCGACCGGGCGTTCCTCAAGTCGCTGAAGCCGGCCGAATTTGCCAGCGCCGAGTTCGGCATCCCGACCGTGACCGACATCCTCGCCGAGTTGGAGAAGCCCGGCCGCGATCCGCGCCCCGAGTTCAAGACGGCATCCTTCCAGGAGGGCGTCGACAAGATCTCCGACCTGAAGCCCGGCATGCAGCTGGAAGGCGTCGTTACGAACGTCGCCGCGTTCGGCGCCTTCGTCGATGTCGGCGTGCACCAGGACGGCCTCGTGCACATCTCCGAGCTGTCCGACCGTTTCGTCAAGGATCCGCGCGAGGTGGTGAAGGCGGGCGATGTGGTGAAGGTGCGCGTCAAGGACGTCGACGTGGCGAGGAAGCGCATCGCGCTGACGATGAAGTCCGGCGCCATAGATCGCTCGGACGATACCGGCTCGCACGCCGCCGCTCCCCAATCGGCGCAACGCACCAGCGCCCCGCCGCCACGCCAGGCTTCACAGCCGCCGGCCGAAAACGCCTTCGCCGCCGCCCTGCGCCGCGCCCAGGAGCGCAAGTAGGGGGGGCCCCAAGGTCCAAATCCGTGGGCTAAATCGCCGGTCGCTCGGTTTTTGCCAGCAACCGACGGAAGTCGCGCCGCCCGTTCGTCATCAACCTGCCAAGGTTGTGCCTCTCATGACGGCGAGGGGACCACCCGAATCATGGAGTGACGCACAGAATGAGAGTTCCAAGACTAGTCGCCACGGCCCTCGCCGCGCTGGCGATGAGCGCGGTGGCTGCCCAGGCCTCGCCGGGCTATTCGACGGCGAACGTCAACATTCGCACCGGCCCGGATATCGACTTCCCGAGCGTCGGCGTCATTCCCGAGGGCGAGCCGCTCTCCATCGAAGGCTGCCTGCGCGATGAATCGTGGTGCGACGTTCGTTGGGACGGCGGCCGCGGCTGGGTCTACAGCGAATACCTCGCCTTCGACGACCGCGGCGAAATGGTGCCGCTGCCCGATGTCGGGGCTGCGTACTTCCGCATTCCATTCGTGACGTTCGCGGCGCGCGACTACTGGGACCGCTACTACGTTGGACGCCCGTGGTACCGCGACCGCGCGCGCTGGTACGGATTCCAGCCGCGTCCGCGCGTCGGCTGGCATGCCCCGCCGCCGGGACCGCGCCGCTCCGGCTGGTGGCGTCAAGGCTACCATGCCCCTGCCGGCATGGGTCCGCCTCCGGGCCGCGGCTGGCGCCGCCCCGAGCGCCATGACCGCCGTGAAGGCCGACGCGATGATCGCCGGGACGACCGCGGCGACCGCAGAGACGATCGCGGTGACCGCCGAGACGACAGACGTGATGACCGGCGCGATAGGCACTGACGGCGCTAACGTCGCCAAGCGAGATTGCAGGGAAGCGCCCGGAGGCTCTGCCGCCGGGCGCTTTTCGTTAAGCGATCCTTACGGAACGGCGTTCCGGTCAACAGACGCCGCGACCCATTGAATTGGCGCGGCGCACGGCGCATGTGAACAACAATGGCGCCATGCTGCATGCACGCCGAGTTGGCGTTTAGCCTCATATTGGCGCCGTGGGCGCTCGGACGCAGCTCCGGAGGTATGGCCATGATGAACCCAAAGATCGTCACTTATGCAGGCGCGACCTTCCCGCAACCGGGCGTCGATTTGCGATGGCCCGCTTCGGCGATTTGGCGGC
>JBDTOR010000136.1:0-6921 GCA_039933175.1 Hyphomicrobium sp.
TTGCTCGCCGCCCTTCTGCTCGCCTTCTGGCTTGCCGCGCCCCCGGTCGCGCTTGCGAAGGAGGCGCCCAAGCTCACGACGCCGTCTGGCGATACCTCGCCGACGATGTCGAAGCAGGAGCTGGATCAGCTCTTGGCGCCGATCGCGCTATACCCCGATGACCTTCTCTCCAGCGTGCTGATGGCCTCCACATATCCATTGGATATCGTCCAGGCCGCGCGCTGGCGTGGCGAAGGTGCGAACGCCAAGCTCAAGGGCGACGCGCTTGTCAAAGCGCTGGAGGCGGAGGATTGGGATCCGAGCGTGAAGGCGCTCGTGCAGTTCCCCGACGTGTTGAAGACGATGAGCGACAAGCTCGACTGGACGCAGAAGCTCGGTGAAGCGTTTTTAGCCCAGCAAGACGACGTGATGGACGAGATCCAGTTGCTGCGGCAGAAGGCCGATGAAGCCGGCAATCTTAAGAGCAACAAGCAGCAGAAGGTTTCCAAGGAAGGGAGCGCCATCGTTATTGCTCCGGCAAACCCCGAAGTCGTTTACGTGCCGGTATACGAGCCATCGGTCGTCTACGGTCCGTGGTGGTATCCCGATTATCCGCCCTACTATTGGCCGCCTTACTACGGCGACTTCTCGTCGGGGTTCTTCTGGGGTGCCGGCATCGCGATCGCCAACTCGATCTGGGGCTGGGGGCATTGTGATTGGCGCCACCGTGACATCGACATCGATGTCAACAAATGGAACCGCATCAACGGCAACCGCGGAAAGATCACGTCCAACAAGTGGGCGTTCGATCCGGCCCGCCGGGGCCCGGTGCCCTACAAGAACAAGGGCGCGCGCGAGAAGTACGGCCAAGCCGACCGGACAAAGCCGGCGAACAAGGATTTCCGCGGCTTCGACAAGGGCAACGCTGACCGCGCAAAAATCGAAGCCAGGCTCAAAGATACAGACCATGGAGCGATAAAGGACAAGCGTGGGGACGGTGCGGGGGACAAGCGCAAGGACAAGAGCGCCAAGCCGACGCGCGATGGTCCCAAGGCCGCCGACCGCAAGAAAAGCGGCACTCCCCGCGCCGCCGCCAAGAAGAAGCCTTCGCCCGCGGCTTTTGACGTCAAGCGCGGCAGCGACGTGCGCAAATCCGCCAACCGCGGGCATGCGAGCCGCGTTTCAATGTCGAGCCCGCGTGGTCGCGGCGGTGGCGGCGGGGGCGGACGTCGAGGCGGCGGTGGCGGTGGCCGGCGCCGATAGCTGGTATGCGAATGGAGGCGGAGGACGTCATGAAGCGCTCCGAATCGGTGAACGGCAGAATTGGCCATTGGTGGCTGAGGACGCTCGTAACGCTGCTGGTTGCAGGCGTTGTAAATTGCGCGCCGATCGTCGACATGCGTGCGGCGGCAGCGTCGCAGCAGGCAACCTATAAGTCGCCGCAGGAAGCAGCCGACGCACTCGTGGCTGCCGTCAAGTCGGGTGGCATTGACGGCATCGTCGCCGTGCTTGGCCCCAAAGCACACGAACTCGCAAGTTCAGGGGACGACGTCGCCGACACTGCCGCACGCGAGCGGTTCGGAACCGCCTACGCGGAGCGCCACGATCTGAAAACGGAAGGCGACGCCCGCACCGTGCTCATCATCGGCAATGACGAGTTTCCCTTCCCTATCCCTATCGTTGCCGACGCGGGCAAGTGGCGTTTCGATACCGATGCGGGTGCCGTCGAGATCCTCGACCGGCGCATCGGCGAAAACGAACTTGCGGCAATCGAGGTGCTGCGCGCCTATGTGGACGCGCAGGGCGAATACGCCGAAGCCGACCGTGACGGAAACGGCGTGCAGTACGCCCACAAGCTTCTGAGCAGCGAGGGCAGCAAGGATGGCCTTTACTGGCCAACTGCCGAAGGCGAGCCGGAAAGTCCGTTCGGCCCGCTCATCGCCGAGGCGCGTGCCGAGGGCTACAGGCGCAAGACGGATGGGCCGACGCCCTACCACGGGTATCTGTTCAGAGTTCTGACGGCACAGGGCAAGGACGCTCAGGGAGGCCCGCGCGACTATGTGATTGGCGGACGCATGATCGGCGGCTTCGGCCTCGTCGCGGCGCCTGCCGAATACGGCAACTCAGGCGTGATGACGTTCATCGTCGACCACGACGGTGTCGTCTTCCAGAAGGATCTCGGAGAAGACACGTCACGTAAGGCCGCGGCGATGAGCGTATTCAATCCCGACGGCACGTGGACCAAGGTCGACTGACGGGCGGGCGCTGGCCCTTTGGCGGCGCTAAAACGGGGAGCCGCCGTCTCCGACATAGGTGATGCAGCGAATTAAGTGCGCTTTAATGGCGCCGGGGCCCAATGGCGCCCATGCCGCGCAGACGATGTCCCGCCCCCAGATGACCGCTCCGGCCTTGAACCTGAGCCAGCCGGTCAACCTGCCGCTCTCCGGTCTGTTGGCGGCGCTCAGCCATGCCCTCGACCTGGTCGAGGGTCAGCCCGAAGGACATTGCGTCCGCTGCTGCTGGATCGGCATTCACATCGGCCGCGCGCTGGACCTGACCGACGCCGAGCTTTGGGACCTTTATTACACGCTGCTGCTCAAAGACCTCGGCTGCTCCAGCAATGCTGCGCGCATCTGTCAGCTCTATCTGGCCGACGACATCGGATTCAAGCGCGGCGTCAAAACCGTCGACACGACGAGCGTGCCGCAAGCGTTGAAGTTCGTTCTGACCCACACCGGGCTGAAGGCCGGATTGGCGGACCGCATTCGCGCCATCGTCCACGTGAGCTCAAAGGGAGGCGAGATCTCCCGCGAGCTGGTCGAGACGCGCTGCCAGCGTGGCGCCGACATAGCCCGGCGCATGCGCTTCTCCAATCGGGTGGCCGACGGCATCCAAAATCTTGACGAGCACTGGGACGGACACGGCCTTCCCGAGGGGCGCCTCGGCGAGGACATACCGCTAAACTCGCGCATCGCACTTATCGCACAGGTCATCGACGTGTTTCAGTCCACCGGCGGGCCCGAGGCGGCTATGAAAGAGATCAGGTACCGGTCGGGCACCTGGTTCGATCCGCGTCTCGTGCGCACCTTCGAAGCGATCTCTGCGACGCCTGGTTTCTGGGACATGCTGCGCTCGAGCGACTTGCAGTGGGCCGTATTCGATCTCGAGCCGGCACAGCACGTCGTCCGCGTCGACGAGGACTACCTCGACGACATAGCGCGCGCCTTTGCCGAGGTCATCGATTCCAAGAGCCCCTACACCAGTGGACACAGCGAGCGCGTGACAATATTCGCTGACCTTATCGCCAAGGAATTGGGTTTCGGCGAGCCGCAGCGGCGCTGGCTACGCCGCGCTTCGCTGCTGCATGACATCGGCAAGCTAGGCATCAGCAACAGTATTCTCGACAAGCCGGGCGCGCTCGACAAAGCCGAGTGGGACGAAGTGCGCAAACACCCTCAGTTCACGCACGACATCCTGAGCCTCGTCGCCGCCTTTCAGGACATGGCGCCAGTCGCCGGGGCTCACCATGAGCGGCTCGACGGGAAGGGATACCCGCACGGCCTGAAGGGCGAGCAGATTGTCACCGAGACGCGCGTGCTGACCACGGCCGACATCTTCGATGCGCTGACGGCGGACCGCCCATACCGTGCCGCCATGTCGGCGGAAAAGGCGCTCGAGATCATGGATGGTATGGTCGGCACGGCGCTTGATCCGCGCTGCCTGGATGCCCTCAAGCGCGTCCTGGGATCGCTGCCGGATGCGAAGGCCGCGTGCCGCGACCCCATCGGTGATCGCCGGAACTAATCCCGGCCCTCGCCGCCTCCGGCCGACATGCCCCGCTGAGGCGATCTCCTGCGACGGGACGTGAAATTTCAACGTTCGGCTGGCATGCTTCCGGCCTCGAACGGAGAGAGAGAATGTCCAAGAACGTCGTACTCATTCACGGCGCCTTCTGCGGCGGTTGGTGCTTTGCCGACATCATGCCGGTGTTTGCGCAACGCGGCTGGACCTGCCAGGCGCCCGACCTGCCGTTCCACGTCCCGGGCCCTACGCGCGTCCCCGATCCGCAACTTGCGGCGCAGAGCATCGCAGACTACACGCGCGACATGGCCGCGTTCGTGGCGCGCCTTCCCGAGCCGCCGATCATCGTCGGCCATTCCATGGGCGGTCTCATCGCCCAGCAACTCGCTGCCCAAGGTCTGGCACGTGCGCTGGTGCTGCTGGCTTCCGCCGCGCCATGGGGCGTGCTGCCGTCGACCGAAGCCGAAATGGCGCTCGCCAAGGGGCTGATGCAAGCTTCGCCCTTCTGGAACAAGGCGCTCAATCCCTCGTTCGACGTCGCCAACGGCGACTCCCTCGCCAGCCTCGATCCGCAGGCGCAGCGCCGCATCTTCGATATGTTCAGCGCCGAGTCCGGGCTTGGTTTGTTCGAGATGTTCTTCTGGATGTTCGATCTGCAACGCACCACCGCCGTGGACGCTGCCAGCGTCACCTGCCCGGTGCTCGTCGTCTGCGGGTCGGACGACAAGGTTATTTCGCCCATCACCGGCCGCAAGGTCGCCGCGCTTTATGCCAACGCCACGTTCGAGGAGGACGCCGGCCGCGGGCATTTCCTCATCATGGAGCAGGGGGCGGCCAAGCTCGCCGCGCGCTGCGCCGACTGGATGGAAAAGGTCACCAAATAGTCCGCAGCCCGTGGTCCGGGCACATACTCCAAGGCTATGATCCGTCCGCGGCGCGAACGATGCCGCATATGAGGTGACCACCCTGCGCTCGCTTCCCGTCCACATCCTGCTTGCGGCGGTGCTGCTCCTCCTGGCGGTGGCGCTGCGCATTGCCGACCCCGAGCCGGTGGGTCGGCTGCGGCTCGCCGTGTTCGACACCTATCTCAACCTCAAGCCGCGCCAGGTCGATCCGAAGTTGCCCGTGCGCATCGTCGACATCGACGACGCTTCCCTCGCCCGCATCGGCCAATGGCCGTGGCCGCGCACGCGCCTCGCCGAGATCATCGACAAGCTCAAGGCGGCCGGTGCGCGCACCGTCACGCTCGACCTCATCCTCGCTGAGCCCGATCGGCTGTCGCCCGGCGAGTTCGCCAAGCTGTTCGCCGAGCAGCCGCAGCTGGCGCCGCTCGTCGGGCAGGCCTCGCAGCTGCCATCGAACGACGATCGCCTCGCCGCCGCCATCGCCGCCGCGCCCGTCGTCATTGGCTTGGCAGGCGAAACGGCGGGCGATAAGCCGCCGCCCAAGCCGCACGCCAGCTTCGTCATCGCCGGCGATGATCCGCTGCAGTTCGTGCCGCGCTTCAACGGCGCCGTCGATAGCCTGCCGGTGCTGACCGAGCCGTCGCGCGGCCTCGGCGCCGTCAATTGGCTGCCCGAGCGCGACCAGGTCGTGCGCCGCGTGCCCCTGTTGCTGTCCATCGGCGGCACGCTCTATCCCTCGTTGCCGCTGGAGACGCTGCGCATCGCCAACAACGAGACGACGATCTTCGTGCGCTCGTCGGGCGGCAGCAGCGTCACGGCGTTCGGCCAGCGCACCGGCATCGAGCACGTGCGCGTCGGCTCGACGGTTCTACCGACTGACGGCGCCGGCGAGCTGTGGCTGAACTTCACGCGCCCCGATGCGCGCCGTTACATCTCGGCCCATCGCGTACTCGACGGCACCATTCCCGATGCGGAGATTGCCGGCCGCAACATCCTCATCGGTACCAGCGCCGTCGGCCTGCTCGACCTGCGGGCGACCCCGCTCGACCCCGCCGTCCCCGGCGTCGAGGTGCACGCCCAGGCCATCGAACAGATGCTGAGCGGCGAGCACCTGAGCCGGCCGCCGTTCGCCACCGGGCTGGAACTCGTCTATCTCGTCGCCGCCGGTGCCGCGTTGGCCTGGCTGATCGGCCGGCTGGGTGCCATCGGCGCGGCCGTCATCGGCGCCGCCGCCATCGTCGTGCTGTTCGCGGCCTCGTGGGGCGCCTACACCAACGCCGGCTATCTGCTCGACCCGGTCTATCCGTCGATTGCCGTGCTGCTCGTCTATCTCGCCACCTCGCTGACGGGCTACATCGCCACCGAGCGCGAGCGCAGCCGCGTGCGCTCCGCCTTCGGCCACTACGTCGCCGCGCCTTTGGTCGAGGAGCTGGCACGCAATCACGACAAGCTGAAGCTCGGGGGTGAGACCCGTGAGGTTACTGTGCTGTTCGCCGACGTGCGTGGTTTCACCAAAATCGCCGAGGGCCTGACCGCCGAGGAGCTGATCACCTTCCTCAACCGGCTGTTCACGCCGCTGTCAGAGATCATCCTCGCCGAACGCGGCACCATCGACAAATTCATGGGCGACGCGGTGATGGCCTTCTGGAACGCCCCGCTGCTCGAGACCGCGCATGCCGTCAGCGCCTGCCGGGCGGCGCTGCGCATGCAGCAGCAGGTCGAGCAGCTGAACGACTTGTGGGCCGCCGAGGCCGCGGCGCATGGTCATCGCGTCACCCGCGTGCATCTGGGCATCGGTCTCAACACCGGCGATTGCTGCGTGGGCAATGTCGGCTCGCCGCAGCGTTTCGACTATTCAATCCTCGGCGACGTGGTGAATGTCGCCTCGCGTTTGGAGAGCGAGACGAAGACCTACGGCGTGCCGATCATCGTCGGCGAGAAGACTGCGCTCGACGCAAAGGAGCTCGCCTTCCTGGAAATCGCCTCGGTCAAGGTGCGCGGCAAGGAGCGTCCCGAGCGCATCTACGCGCTGATCGGCGAGGAGACGGTCGAGCGATCGAACGATTTCGCCGAGCTGAAGGGCGCGCATGCGCGGCTGCTCGCGACCATTGCCAAGCGCGACGCGGCGGCGGCGCGCGCGGCGCTTAAGGAGTGCCGCGGGCTCGGCGGAGCGCCGCTCGCCCAGTTGTACGACAGCTACGAACAGCAGCTCGACGCACTTGGGGCTGCAGCGGCG
>JBDTOR010000137.1:0-6849 GCA_039933175.1 Hyphomicrobium sp.
GATCGAGATGACTGTGACGCCGGAAGCGGCGGGCGCCGCCTTCTTCTCGCGTAGCCTGCCGGTCTGAGTGCTTGGAGCCGGTCCCACGCTCACTGAGAAATCCTATGTTCGAGGGCACCAAGTAACCCGATATGCCTAGAAAGGGCGCGGCATCGATATTAAGCAAATGAAATCAGACTGCTAGCAGCATCGTTTGGCACCTGCACCTAGCCGCAGAATGGCGCGTGCAGCTACCCATAAGTGCGGGATGTGATAAGTCAAACACGCTTTTTCGCGTCGCGCCCGCGTGATAGCTTCGCAAAACACCACCAGCCGCTCTACTTGCCGGAGGCCGCAGATTTGACCCGGATTGCTCTCGCCATCGCCGCTGCCCTACTGGCCGCGTTGCCGTTCGTCGGCTCGCCCGCTGAGGCATGCATTTCCTGCGAATACACTCCGCCACCCGGAGTCGCTGCGCAGCAGAAGTCTCCGAGCGCCGAACGGATCGCGCCGCGACGCGAACGGCGCAACCGCGATGCGAGCGAGTCGCGCGAGGCGAAGAAGTCCCACGTAACCGAGACGGCCAAGCCCGAGTCCGAGAAGGTTCGCAAGGTCGAGCAGGCGCCGCAGCGCGAGAAGGCCGACAAGGTTGAGACGGCCGCGACGGCGACACCGAACGCCGAGGTCGAGAACTCGTCCTTCGCTCTCGGGACTGGCGTGCGCCCCGTCGTCGCTGCCAAGACGCAGACCGCCGGCAACCAGGGCGGCGAGCATTCGACCATCGCCACCGCGGCCCACACGGGGAGTGACGGCGAACTCAAGGCGGCCAACGCTGGGGACGGCCATGAGCCGGCGTCGAAAGCGCAGGGCTGCTCGCGCTACTTCCCCACCGTAGGCCAGACCATCAAGGTTCCCTGCGAGTAGGTTCAGTCCCGTTCCAGCCAGCAGGTGATGTCGAGGTCGCTGATCTCGGCCTCGAACGCGTCAAGCGTGAACAGCCCGAAGCAGGGCATGGCGCCGGGCCGCGGACCGCTTCCCGCCACGATATGCTTGGCAAGGATCACCGACGGCATGGCCGGGACGTAGGGGCCGTCGCCGCCGCGGGCGACGAGGTGCCAGCTGCGCGTGCGCCGCGTCCCGTCGCGATCGCGGCCGACAACGCGCACAAACATGCCGCCGGTATCGCTGCCGAGCGCCGAGAGGACCCGCTTCATGGCCAGCATCGGGGCAGCGAGCGGCGTTAGACTGCGCACGATGCCGGCGCGGGCGGGCCACGATGCCGCCCACAGCACGAGGTGGAACAGCCCCACCTCAAGGCCAGCGGAAAAGCGCACGGTCGACAATTCCGGGTAGTGCTGCGGAAAGAGGTCGAGGTCGGGCACGTCGACGACGCTCATCCAACGGTAGCCGATCTCGGGAAACCGATGCCGGTGCAGCCCCTGCCAACCGTGGACAGTGAGCGGCCGGCCGCCTTGCCGCACGGCGAACGGCCGCCCCGCTTGGCCGATGACCGACGCCGCCGTGGCGATGCCGGGATCGAAACTGTTGCCCGGCGAAATGCCGATGTGCACTTCGTCGAGCTGGGCGAGATCAGCGGCCATGTGCTGCACGGCGGCCGAGGAAATGCCCGGCACCGAGCTGGCGCCGCTGACGACGCTGATGCCGGCGGCCTTGGCTTCGGCGTCGAGCGCGCCGATGCCGGTGACGAAGGCGCGCGCATCGGCGAGGTCGATGTAATGGCAGCCCGCCACGATGCAGGCGCGCGGCAGCGCGTAGTCATGCTGTTGGAAGGGGCCGGAGGCGTTGATCAGAATATCGGCCGATAGGGTGCGCAGCGCCTCGGGCGTGGCGGTCGTCACGTCGAGCACGGCATGGGTGACGCTGGCTCGCGCGGTGCGCGTAAGCGCCTCGGCATGGGCGCGTGCCTTGTCAGCGGAGCGCCCGGCAACGACAATCTCGAGTGTAGGCTCGCGCGCCAGACGTTCCGCGACCCGCGCCCCGAAGGCTCCATAACCGCCGACGATGAGGATGCGGCCCACGGCGTTGCGTCCCAACTGCGCTTAGGCGTGCTTCTTCGCTGCCGTCGGTTCTGCCACCACCGGCGCCCCGTGTCCGCTGCCGCCGGCGGAGATACGATCCGACAGAGCCAGAAGCACGCTGGAGACGACAAACACGACGTGGATGAGGACCAGCCAGAACAGGTCGCGATCGGAGATCGTGTTGATGGTCATGAACTGCTTCAGCAGCTGGATCGCAGAGATGGCGACGATGGATCCCAGCAGCTTGATCTTCAGCGCCGTAAAATCGATCGTGCCCATCCATTCGGGCCAATCGCGATGCCGGCTGTGGTCGATCTTGGAAACGAAGTTCTCGTAGCCTGAGAAGATCACGATGACGACGAGCGAACCGGTCAGGGCCAGGTCGACCAGCGCCAGGATCCCGAGGATCACCTGCGATTCCGTCGCGGTGAATGCGGTCTCGGCGATGTGCACCAGCTCGAACAGGAATTTGATGAGCAGCACGAACAGCGACAGCGCCAGGCCGAGATAGAACGGCGCCAGGATCCAGCGGCTGGCGAAGATCGCCGCTTCCATCAGGCGCTCGATCTGGCGTGGAAGAGAGCTCAACATGTCGATGTCCCGCTGATTTTTCGATTGATCAGCGTGTATGACATGCGCGGCGAAGCATCCGCAAGCAATTGGGCCCGGAGCGATTTGCCACCGGGCCCATTGTCTTTATTCGTAGCGCGAGCTCTTGAATTCTCGCCACTGGCGATCATCGCTCGCGTGGCGTTGTTGGCGCGGCTCGTAGTAATCGCGAGTCTCGCCACGGGCCTCGGTGAAGCGGCGCTTGCTCGATTTCTTCTTGGCGGTCTTCTTTTTCGGCGACCGCACCTTCTCGCGCTCGGGCTCTTCGAGCCTGAGCGATGCCTTGTGCGCCAGCTGTTCGCGCAGCGAGGCGTAGCGGCGGCAGCTCGACAGCGCGAGGGAGCAGTGCAAGGGGCGAGTCAGCGTCTCGCTCACGCCCGGACGCTGCTTCTGCGGCGCCAATTGCTGTTCGAAGTTCTCGCCCAGCTTGTTGACGATCGCTGCCGCGGCGGCGGGACCGCCCAGGTAGGAAGCTGCGCCGCCGAGATAGGAGGCGCCACCACTGATGGACGCGGTCTTGATCTCGGAGGTCTCCTTCTGCTCCACCGGCTGCTCGGCGACCTTCTTGTTGATGTTGTGGAGGTCGGCAATCACTTGCGCCGTCTCCTGGCACACTTCGATCGGACCGGGGTTGATGCCCTCGATGCGGCTCGCCGGCGTAAAGCCGTAGCGCGTGCCGCAGACGCTGATGCGCGGCGGGCGGCTGGTGCGATTGAAGAGGTCGTAGCCTTCCTTGAGATTGCGCCAGAAGTGCTGCCAGCGCGGCTCGTCGTACTTGGCAAGGTTCTCCTCCGTCATGCGGAAGGGGAACACATGCACGGGGATGTGCGGCTGGCCGGCATCGAGCGCGTCGGTGGCGAGTTTAAAGACCTCGAGGCTGACGGCATTGGTCATCGCAAAGCAGCCGATCGAAGCGCAGCCGCCGTGAATGAGGATGTGCGAACCCGAGCGCATGTTCACCTGATCGAACGGGTTCGGGTATCCAATGTTGAGCGACTTGGGCCAGCGCGTGCCGGAGTGAATGCTCTGCTCCATGGCCACAGTGTAGAAGCCTTCGGGGGCCTGCTTGTCGCCCTCGCGCACCTTCGGCCCGAGCGTCCCCGACCAATAGCAGATGGGATACGTGGCGAAGAGAGCGAACGTGCCGTTGGCGTCGCCCGTCCAGACTTCCATCTCGGACTCGGCCTTGAACACGCGAATGACGATCGGCGCATCCTTGGCGACGCCCTTTTCGGCGAGACGCTCGTCGAGACGCTTGAGATCGGGTGTGCCAGGAAGGGGCAGCTTGCCGTCCGAATTGGCACGCTTGCGCTCCATACGGACGGCCGTGATTTCCTCGACGTCCAGCGAAAGCGCCGGCACGGTCCCGAACTGTCCTAGGAACGCGGCGGCGGCGCACACGACAAAAGCTGTACGCCTGATTTGAGGGTTTGTTTTCGTCATGCCGTCGCTTCTGCACGGCACATGCCATCGGTCTTGGGACCTGATGGCACATAGAGTGCGCGAATTGTTTCGGGAGATGTCAGCATGTTGAACTCTCTTACTTCTTCTTGCTGGCGAAGATTTGGCAGGTGAAAAATTGGGGAGCGAATGTCAACTGCGACTCACGTCGCAGGGCAGCTCACATTGATCGGTGCGTCCCCGTCGCTATCCCCGGTTGCAGGCCGAAAAGCATAGCGTCCATCGCAGACGCTCACGATCGGCGGGACTTGATCGCGCATAAACGCGTCATGCCCTGTCTTTAACTGCCGCCAAAATCCGATATCCGGATTTTCCGCATGCAGTGACATATTTGTCTCCGTCATGCGGAACGGAAACACCTGCACTTGCACGCGCTTTTGGCCAGCGTTGAGTGCGGAGGTCAACAGTGCCCAGATTTCATCAATAACGCCATCGGTCATGGCGTAGCAGCCTATCGAGCGGCAATCGCCGTGCACCATGAGCAGCGAACCATTTCTGCCGTGCGACTGGTCGAAGGCATTGGGAAAGCCGAGATTGAACGAGCGATGATATTTGCTGTTTGGATTCAGCGATGACTGCTCAACCGTATAAAAACCCTCGGGCGCCTGGCGATCGCCCTGTCGCAATTTCGGGCCAAGTTTCCCGGACCACATGCAAATCGGATACGTCGCGAAACGCTGAAACTTCCCGTCGCGCTTCATCCACATCTCCAGCTCGAACTCGCGCTTGAAAATGCGGACAAAAACAGGCGCGCCGAGCTGCAGGTTCTGCTCCGTTAGCCTCCCCGACAGGTTCTTTGTGTCGGGTGTGGCCGGCAGCGACTGGCCGGTAGAATACATCCCCCAGTGCTTGGCCTTGGTGGCGTAGATCATCTCCTCTTCGTAAAGGGCGAAGATCTGCGGCCAGAAAATGTAGCTGATACCGGTGGCTATTGCGGCGAGCGCTCCGAGGGTCAAGAGCACTGCGGGCCAGCGGCTTTTGCGGCGGGCAACCATCAGCGGACCATGCCGTTGTTTTGCAGCGCGCGCAACGCCGCCAGCGGCGCAAATAGCCGCGCCCTGTCGCCGCGCGGCATGCTTACTGGGCGAAGCCGAGCGACGATTCGCCCGTGCTGCCGGTTTCTACCGGCGCGCCAAGTCCGTACGAGGGAGCATAGGCGGCTTGCGTGGGCGCGCCCTCGGGCGTCGGCACCGGCGTCATGTTGGCAAACTGACGCGTCTTCGGCCCCGGCGCGACGATGCGCTCTTCGGCGATCTGCTGCTCGTAGGGTTTGGGCGTGAACGGCTCGAACACCGGGCGCTGGAAGCGCGGGCAGCGACCGTCGGCCGTGAACGAGCCATTGGTCGGCATCTTCACGTTGACGACGTAGCGCTTCTCGCACACGGCGACGGTGGGCGGCAGGCGATACTTCTCGAAGAAGTCGTAGCCCTGCTTCAGCGTCTTCCAGAACGGCACGTTCTCATTGCCCTGGTAGCGCGCCATGTTTGCTTCCGTCATGCGGAACGGGAAGGCGTGCACCTCAAAACTTTCCTGGCCGCCTTTGAGCGACTCGCGAGCCAGTGTGTAGATCTCTTCGATCAACGCATCGGTCATCGCGTAGCAGCCGACTGACTTGCACTTGCCGTGCACCATCAGCGCGTCGCCCGTGCGCTGCCAAGCGCGATCGTAGGCGTTCGGATAGCCGAGGTTGAAGGCGAGGTAGTAGTTCGAATTGGGATTCATCTGCGTGTTGCTGACGCGATAGAACCCTTCCGGCGCCTGCTTGTCGCCAAGCGCGGTCTTCGGTCCGACGTTCCCGGACCAATTGCAGATCGGGTAGGTCTTGTAGTGATAGAAGCGGCCGTCGTCGCGCGCCTTCCAAACTTCGAGCTCGGACTCTTCCTTGAAGATGCGCACGAACATCGGCGAGGCCGAGTCCATGCCCTTGCGCCCGAGCATCGACATCGTCTCTTTGCTGAGCGGCTGTTCGGCGGCGGGAATTGAGGTTGCGATGCCGCCGCAACCGGCGAGCGCGCACGCGCTCGCGAGGACCGCGATGGCAGCAAAAGTACGGGCTCTCAAAGCAGAGCCAAGGATGATCGAACGCATACGCAGTGCCCCTGGCGCACGGTCATCAACCATCGTTCTTTAGACCTTAAGATTTGCTTAACGTTACGGAAATCTAAACCGCGGCAGACACTTGGACGAGCCGCGGGGATTCCAGGTAACTACCCGCAAGATTGGACCGGAATGGGGCGGCAGCGCTTTTGAAGCCGCAACCCGTAGCGCTAAGCCCCTACAAGGACTGGCCGATTTCCATAAACCGGGTGTGCCGCTGACGGCGGATTTCCGACGGCGACTTGCCGTCGAACTCCGACAAAGCCCGGGCAATGGCATCGCCCGTAGCCTTCATAATTGATTCGCGGTCTCGATGGGCGCCGCCGACGGGCTCGGTGATGATGACGTCGATGACGCCGAGCTGGTCGAGATCCTGGGCGGTGATCTTCATGTTGGTGGCCGCGTCGATCGCCTTGGCGCTATCGCGCCATAGGATCGAAGCCGCCGCCTCAGGCGAGGCGACCGTGTAGATGGCGTGCTCCAGCATGAGGATACGGTTGGCGGAGGCGATGGCAATGGCGCCGCCCGAGCCGCCCTCGCCGATGACGACGGTGATCAGCGGCACGCCGATGGCGAGGCAGCAGTCGGTGGAGCGGGCGATGGCCTCGGCCTGGCCGCGCTCCTCGGCGCCGATGCCGGGGTAGGCGCCGGCGGTGTCGACCAG
>JBDTOR010000138.1:0-6634 GCA_039933175.1 Hyphomicrobium sp.
GGTTCTCGGCGGGCGTTTGCCGTTGGGCGCGGGGCCGGTGGCGGCCGCTGCTTAGCCCGGCGGGTCGTCGTGCAGGACGGCGAGCTGGAAGTGCAGCCACTCGCCGCACGCCTGACAGCGTACGGGGAGAACTTTCGGCACCAGCCAGTCGGCGCCAAAGCGGCTGATCAGGCCGTCGACGTCGAAGCGTGCGAACTCGTTGCAACCCGGCGTCTTGCAGCCGCCCTCGAGTTCCATACCCGATGCCTTCACGCTGCCCAAGGTCCAGGTGGTGAGGTCCGCGGCATCGTCTGTCATGGTGCAACGCTCGCTCGTTTGCTATCGCATCGGGCCGTGACGTAAATATCACCTGCACCGTGTATCAGCCGGACGGTGAAAGTTACAGAAGCAGAGCGGTCGGTCGGCCTCGTCACCTGTCGGTCACCCGTCAACGGAGCTTAGCGAATGCCTGAAACCAAAGATGTAAACGCCGCCCTCGAGGCGCTGGCGCGCGAGAACGCCGAGCTGCGCGGCCTGGCGCTCGCCACCGGCGTCATTCTCACCCAGCTGCTGCAGGCGATGACCCTGCGCGAGCTGAACCCGCAGGCAGCGGCGACCCGCATCGTGACCAACGCCCAGAAGGCCATCGAAGGTTTCAAGGCCGGGGCCGAGCCGCTCGATGCCGTCATGAAGACGCGCGCGCTTGAGGCCGTGAAGCAATACGAGGACCAGCTCCGCTCCGTGCTGCCGACTTAGGAACCGGCGGAGCGGAGGCGCGCACATGGGCGGCACCCTATACCTCGACGATCTGCACGTCGGCCAGCGCTTCACCAGCGGCAAGCTCGTGGTGACGGCAGACGAGATCAAGCGCTTCGCGGCGCAGTTCGACCCGCAGCCGTTCCACCTCGACGAGGCGGCCGCCGCCAACTCGATGTTCGGCGGCCTTGCCGCGAGCGGCTGGCACACTGGCGCGCTCACCATGCGGCTGCTGGTCGATGGCGGCGCGCCGCTCGCCGGCGGCGTCATTGGCGCGGGTGGCGAACTGACCTGGCCGCGACCGACGCGGCCGGGCGATGAGCTGCAGGTTTTCAGCGAGGTGACGGAGATCACGCCATCGCGTTCCAAGCCCGATCGCGGCATCGTCGCGGTGCGCTCGGAGACGCGCAATCAGCGCGGTGATGTTCTGCAGATCCTCACGTCGAAGCTTGTCGTATTCCGCAAGCCGTAGACGCGCCAAGCACATTCGATCACGCTGCGTGGGCTCGGCGAGAGTATTTCTTGTCGACGAAAATCCTGAAACTGGATGTGTCGCGCAACGTACCTCGTGTGGGGTGGGAGAAAACCCTCAGAGGAGACGACCCATGCGTTCAGCACTCATTCTCGCGACTGTACTCGGCTTTGCCGGCACCGCCCTCGCCGCCGATGGCCCCACGATGGACCAGTGCAAGGGCGGCTGGAAAGCCGAATACTCCAAGATGTGGACCGAGATGGCGTTCAAGACCGCCTGTGATTCCATGATGATGAAGAAGCCAATGGGCACGTCCGACCCGGCCACCAAGTAAGCCACTGACAGACGCGAAGCCCGGTGCTCTCAATCGAGTGCCGGGCTTTTCGGTGTGCGTCCCCGCGACGTGATATGCTCAGCAAGGTCTGAGCCGCGCGACGCAGGAGCGCACAATGAAGGTCGATCAGGCGGTGTTGGCGTTCGCCGGCGTGATGGTGCTGGCGTCGGTGGCGCTCGCCCACTTCGTGTCGCCGTGGTGGCTGCTGCTGACGGGTTCGCCGGCGCCAACTTGGTGCAGTCGGCGTTCACCGGATTCTGCCCGGCGGCGATGGTCTTCAAGCGGCTGGGCTGTCCGGCTGGACAGGCTTTCAGCTGATCGGGTGAGGGCGACGCGCTGAGACGGGTGCCCGGCGCGTCGGCGCGTAACGGCTCGGTAAAGCCTAGCGGGTGCCGGTGCGGCCGTTGCGCTCGCGCTTGGCAATCTTGGCGGCGCGCTTCTTGGCGTTCTCCGCCTTGCGCTGCTTGGCCTGAATGGCCTTGCGGCGCGAGTCCGACATGTTGGGCATGGACGTTTCTCTCCTGAGAGTCTGTAAACCGTCCGGCTCCATACAAGAGGTGACGCCTGCCGCGCAAGCCGCCCGATGAGCGCAGCGTAGCTAAACAAGGCGGCGGACCATATCCTCCATGGTAAGTCATAAGCCGCGGCTCGCGGAGCGGGAACCACGCGGCCCTCCCGCAAAGCTAACGTCCGCCGCGCACTATCGGCCAGGCGATGACCGCGAACAGCACCATCGATAGCAGAAGCCCGATCGAGGAAACCGCGGCGATGGGATCGGCATCGGGCCGGCCGCCGAAGATCAGGAACAGTCCGACGATCAGTGCAACGAAGCTCGCCTGCGCCAGCCAGAAATGGACCGCCCCAAGGCGCGTCCCCGCTGCGCTGGGAAACTGGTGATAGAAAAGTCCGAACAGCGCGAAGCTTACCCAGCCTATGACGAGAAGATGCGCATGCGTGGGCATCTGCGTGTGATCCTGCGTGATACCCATGACGAGGCCGAGCGACATGCCCAGCACGCCATAGAGGATCGCGCTGCCAAAAAACTTCGCTGCCACTCCGGTCATGCTTTCTCCATTGGCAGGCCTCATACCCTGGCCTATTCTTCGATCCGCACCTCGAAGGAGCGGTCCGCCGTCTCACCGGTTCCCAGCTTGGCCGATAGCGCGAAGCGGTCGGTGCCATTCTGCCCGGCCCGCGCCGTATAGTAGACGCCCGTGCCTTGCACGCGCTGTCCGATGCAGGTGCCCTGCGCCGAATACTGGATCGTTGTCTCCTGGCCCGGCTCGAAGGTGATGTCGCCCTTGGCCGGCGGCGCGGTGATGGTGATCTGCGGGGCCGGGACCGGCTCGCACTTTTTGCCGAAGCCGGCGAAGACGAAGACGCGGGCGCGCCGACCGGGGACGACCGGCGTAGAGCGCGTCGCCGCGTCAATGGTGGGCGCACCGGCGGCGGCCGTGGCGGTCGGGGCCGGCGCATCAGCGGGTAGCGGCGCCGCGCCGTTCTGCGTGCCGATTCCCGAGCAGCCGGCGAGGCCGACCACAAACAGCGCAAAAACGGCCTCGGCTGGGCCGCAACGGCCTGGCAAGGTCTGCGGGGGCGGCCGGTGCTGGGGCATGCGTTCCCGTTGCTCGATGCGACAGAGTTGGACCTGTGCTCTAGCCCTTGCAGTGCGGGAAGCATAGGGGATACGGGTCGGTTATAGCCAACTCGGATGCGGATGGAGAGGGGCATGGCGAGCCGCGCGGCGATTGTGAAGTGGCTGCTCGAGGGCGACCCGGCGATCCGCTGGCAGGTGATGCGCGATCTAACCGGCGCACCTGCCGATAAAGTCGCCGCCGAGCGCGCGCGCATCGCCGACGAGGGATGGGGCGCTCAGCTTCTCGACCGGCAGACCGCCGACGGACACTGGAGCGACGAGCAGGAGCACGGGTGGATGACCACCACCGACGCCCTGACGCTGCTGCGGGAGCTGGGTGCGGATCCGGCCGGCGAGAAAGTCCGCGCAGCCATCGACCGCGTGTGCGAGCGCATCACCTGGTATCAGCTCGACGGCCGGCCCTTTTTCGACGGCGAGACGGAGGCCTGCATCAACGGACGCATCCTGGCGGCGGGCGCCTACTTCGGCGCGCCGGTCGATAGGCTGGTCGACCTGCTGCTCGATGAGCAGCTCGCCGACGGCGGCTGGAACTGCGAGGCGCCCGGCAGCAAGCGATCCTCGTTCCACTCGACGATCTGCGTCCTCGAAGGGCTGCTTGAGTACGAGAAGGCGCTGGGTCGAAGGGCGGCCGTGGCGGATGCGCGGGCCCGCGGCGAGGACTATCTGTTGGCGCGCGGTATGCTGAAGTCGCTGTCCACCGGCGAGGTGATCGACGCCCGCTGGACGCGCTTTTCGTTTCCGCCGGTATGGCACTACGACGTGCTGCGCGGGCTCGACTACCTGCGCGGCGCCGGCCGGAAGCCGGACGAGCGCATCGCCGAGGCGGTGGCGGTGGTGGAGCAGCGCGCGCATCAGAACGGCCGGTGGCCGCTCAACGGCATTCACACCGATCACACCAAGCGACTGGCGTTCGACGTCGAGACCGAGGTCGGCAGGGCCAGCCGTTGGAACACGCTGCGGGCATTGCGCGTGCTCGACTGGTCTGCGGCGTGAATCCGCGGCACCGCGATCGCAATCTCAAAAGTTGGTATCGAGCTGAAGCGTGCCGAACGTGCCGGCGCCACCGCCGAAGCCGCCCCCGCCGCCGCTGACGAACTGGTGGCCCGCAATGACCGTCACCGACAGCGGCACGCCCTTGCTCAGATCGAAGGCGTATCTGGCGTAGCCGCCGAGCCGCTGCGCGTCATAGCCCGTATCGCCGTCGACCGACGCGTCGGGACCCATGAAGAGCTGGCCGGCGATACGCGCGCCGATGCGCGCTTCGGCATAGTAGGTGTCGAACGCCGTCGAGTATTCGCCGACAAGGCTTCCCTCGAATGGCTGCTTGTCGTCCGAATAGTAGTAGTGGCCCTCGACTTTGATACCGGTCGTGGTGCCGTTCACTTGGTTGGTCGGATCATCGGGCAAGAGCTGAGATTGCTGATAGTCGAGGCCGACGTAGCCACCGAAGATGACGCTGCCGCGCACGAACTGGTAGCCGGGCATGAGGTCGAGCTGCCAAAGCTCACCGTCAACAATGCCGGCGACGGCATTGGTCGCATACTGATAGACGGCGAGACTGCCGTAGGTGCGCAACAGGAAGCCGTCTTTCGCGATGTCGCCGTTCAGCGCGGCGATCCCCTCGCTGTACCAGTAGAGCGACTGTGGCGCGGCGTCGAAGCCGGCAGAAATCTCGTAGGCCTGCGGTTTGTCGGCGGCATTCGCGGCATTCGCGCAGGCCAAAAGCGCGAGCACCATGCCGGCCGTCGCACCCGGATGGCCGCCGGCGCGTGTCCTATGCCGTTGCAGGTCTGGCGCGTCGCACATCGGCCCGATCAGTAGCCGATTCGCGGTACCGGTCGAATCTCAGCTCTTCTCGCCGGCCTTGATCGTGGCGAACTTGGCCTGCGCCTTCTCGAACTTGGAATTGAACAGCCACATCGCGTCGAGGATCTCGCGGAAGGTCGCGGATTTGCGCGCGCGGTCCTTCTTGCCGAAGGTGAACATGGAGTTGTTGCGCAGGTAGCCCATGATCTTCGGGTCGGAAATCCGGTAGCTCTCGAAGTTGCCCGAGTCGAGCGCCGTCCGCGTCGGGCTGGGGATGATCTGGATGAGCTGGAAGAACTTCATCTGATCGATCTCATCGGGGAGGATCTTCATGATCTCCGGCAGTTGCGCGAAGAGTTCAGCGTGGGCGTTCATCAAGCCGTTGCGCACCGCCGTCCAGTGGTTGTAACGCTGGTCGCCCTTGCCGACGCGCGCCTCCTCCTTGGCATCGCGCGCTGCAACTTCGGGGGCGACGGCTGCGATCTTCGGCTTCAGCGCCGCCCACTTGTTCCTGCCCCTGCGGTCCTCTGAGGTGCCGGTCTGCAGGCTGCCCTTGTAGGTGTTGGAGCGGCCGTTGCCGATATTCTGGTTGCCGTTGGTCTCGGCGAAGAAGATGCCGAGGCTGATGCGACCCGCAGCGTCGGCGGTGGCGGCATCGAGGCCCTGGGCGCGCGCGATCGCCGTGCCGAGGTCGGCGACGTCCTTGAACGGCGTAGCCGAGGCCTGCGCTCCTGTCGGCGGCGCCTGCATGCTCTTGAAAAGAGCCGCGTACTCCTCGATCAACGGCTCGATGTCGGCGTCGAAGTAGGCGGGCGGCACCTCGAACTTGTTGGGGCGCCCGATGCGCTCGGGGATTGCGTCGGTGAGATCTTTGTAGGTGCTGATGACCTTGATGCGGGCGAGGTAGATGGCCTGCCCCGGCAGGTTCGGAAGCTTCTGCTTGCCGTCGATCTGCGCACGCCGCTCGGCGAGGATCTTTTTGAAGTCGGCCAATGCCTTGTCATAGGTGGCGAGCGCGTCGGCCTGCTCTTTGGTGAGCGCGGCCGGCTCCGCGCGTACAGGCGTAGAGTACCCGAAGGCCGCCGCGCCGATCAGCGCCAGAGCGATGACGGCGGCGGAGAGGGAACGCAGTGCTGGCATTGGCCGGATGAGGCGCATGAGTTCTGGTCGCTCACTGTGGTGGACGTTCGCGGGCTTTTTGCTTGCCTTAGCAGGCCTTCCTGGGGAGACTTAGGCGCCAGCCAGCCGGTCGTCCTCCCCAAAAGAACTCAAAGGCTTAACGGGTAGCCACAACTGTCGAGAACCGCCGGGTGCTGGACGTTTTCCGTATCACCGCGAACATTTCTCCATGTGGAGCAAAGGACGATGGACTTGCGGCCGGATGCCCGGTACGCCGAGACAGCCCCCCGCCGAATATCCGGATGCCGATGTCGATCGCCGCTTTATCCAAGCGCATTCCTGAACTCTCCGCCGTCGCGTTGGCGCTGATACTGGCGTTAGCGGTCCTGCTCTATTTCAAGGTGCGCGATCAGCACCAGTGGGTCGCCCATACGCTTGAGGTCGAGTCCGCACTCAACGACTTCGAGGCCGCCATGTTTGCCGCCGAAGGTGGCCAGCGCGGGTTCTTGAT
>JBDTOR010000139.1:0-6626 GCA_039933175.1 Hyphomicrobium sp.
TCGCCTGCGGTGGCGGAAATAACAACAAGGGGGATTTCCATGCCTTCCATGCCGCCGGGAGTTACGTCCGCAAGTCTCATCGTCATTATCCTGACCGGCGCCGGCATCGGCGCAATCGTCGGCGGGCTCATTGGCACCAGCCTCGACACGGCGCCGCTGGCGGTCATTTCCGGATTTGTCGCCACCGTCGTGGCGGTCGTCGTGCGCAACAAGCTGCTTTACCGGTTCTCCGGCGTCGGGCCCGATGATGCGCGCATCCCGATGGTCGTCGCAGTGTTTGCCGTCATCGCCTCGCTGGCGGGCAGCCTCGCCGGCAAAGAAGTTCTCGATCATTTCGGCGGAGAGATCACGCCGGTGTGGATCGGAACCGTGGCCGGACTCAGCTCGGCGATTCTTATGGCGCTGCTGATGATCACCTATCACATGTATCCCGACCGCAGCCGCTAGACGGCCGCGCGAGCAATCACTGCTAGGAGAGAGCGTAAGGCGCGGCTTGAACGCGCCTTACTGCGTCAGCTCGCGGGCCGGGCCGGTCTCGATGGCGGGGCCGTTCTCGGCGCCCCACTCGGCCCAGCTGCCGTCATAGACGGCCGCGTTGGTCTGCCCGAGCACGGCGAGCGCCAGCGACAGGATCGACGCCGTCACGCCCGAGCCGCACGAGGTGACGACCGGGTGCTTGGGATCGATGCCGGCATCGGCGAAGACTTTGGCCAGCTCCGGCGCCGGCTTCAGCGTGCCGTCGGCATTGATCAGCGACTGCGAGGGAACGTTGCGCGAGCCGGGCAGATGACCGCCACGCAGGCCGGGACGCGGCTCGGGCTCGGTGCCTTCGAAGCGTCCGGCAGGGCGTGCGTCAACGATCTGCGCGCTACGCTTGGCGATGACCTTCTTGACGTCGTCCATGTCGCGCAGCAGCGAGGCGTTCATCAGCGGCGTGAAGTGGCGCTCGGTGCGCTTGCGCGCCGGGCCGTCTTCCAACTCGCGGCCTTCCGATTTCCACTTTTTCAGGCCGCCGTTGAGCACGGCGACATCCTCATGGCCCATGGCGCGGAAGGTCCACCAAGCGCGCGGCGCCGAGAACATGCCGAGAGTGTCGTAGACGACGATGCGCATGCCGTCGCCGACGCCCATCTTCTTCATGCGCGAGGCGAATTTGACGGCGGAGGGAAGCATGTGCGGCAGCGACGACTTCTCATCGGTGAGGTCATCGATGTCAAAAAACAGGGCGCCCGGGATATGGCCTTCGAGGAATTCGGCCTTGGGGTCGCGGCCGGCCGTCGGCAGATGCCAGCTGGCGTCGAACACGACGAGATCGGGGGCATCGAGATGCGAGGCGAGCCAGTCGGTATCGACAATCCAGTTCTTGGCGCTTTCGGGCACGTTTCCCTCTCTTGCGGTCTCGTGAACGGAATGGGGCGCCGGCTCGCCAGCAGCGCACGTAGCGACATAGGCAAAAGCGGCGTGGCCCGCAACCTTCGAGGCGTCTTCTCCAGTTCAATCCGCGTTACGTGACGCTGAATACCGATGGAAGTTGGGGTGCCGGGTCGGCCAGCCAGCCGGGCACGGGCAAGGACTTGGCTTTGAGGAACGCCGGGTTAAAAAGCCGCGACTGATAGCGCGTACCGCTGTCGCACAGGATCGTCACGATCGTGTGACCCGGCCCCAGCTCGCGGGCGAGGCGCATGGCGCCGGCGACGTTGACCCCCGTCGATGCACCGCAACATAAACCCTCCTCGGCCGTGAGGGCGAAGACGATGCGCAGGGTCTCCTCGTCAGGAATCCGAAAGGCCATGTCGATGGCCGCCCCTTCGAGGTTCGTGGTGATGCGCCCCTGGCCGATGCCCTCGGTGACGGAAGTGCCCTCCGCCTTGAACTCGCCGGTGGTGAAATACGAATAGAGCCCCGACCCGGGCGGATCGGCCAGCGCGATGGCGATGCCCTCGCGCTTCGCCTTAAGGCCGCGCGAGACGCCGCCGAGCGTGCCGCCCGAGCCGACGGCCGCGACGAAACCGTCGACCCGGCCGTCGGTGTCGGCCCAGATTTCTTCCGCCGTCGTGGCGATGTGGATGTCGCGATTGGCGACGTTGTCGAACTGGTTGGCCCATACCGCGCCGCCCGGCTCGGTGGCGGCGAGCGCCTCGGCGAGGCGGGCGGAATACTTCACGTAGTTGTTGGCGTCGCGGTACGGCACCGCCGGCACCTCGACCACCTCGGCGCCCAGCAGGCGCAGCGTGTCCTTCTTCTCCTGCGACTGCGTATCGGGAATGACGATCACAGTGCGCAGGCCGAGCGCGTTGCCGAGCACCGTGAGGCCGATGCCGGTGTTGCCGGCCGTGCCCTCGACGACGGTGCCGCCCGGTCGCAGGCGCCCACTCGCCATCGCCTCGGTGATGATGCCGAGCGCGGCGCGGTCCTTGACCGAGGCGCCGGGGTTCATGAACTCGGCCTTGCCAAGGATGGTGCAGCCCGTTTCCTCGGAGGCGCGGCGAAGCTTGATAAGGGGCGTGCGGCCGACGGCGGCGGCGACGCTCGAGCGCGGCGGGATCAAAGGGGCAACTCCATTGAGGAACGGCGGACCCTAGCGGCGCCGAAAATTGCCCGCAACTGCGCCTGAGCGCGCAATTCCGGCGATAGTGGATCGGCGTCCGCTGCGGCGAACAAATGCTGCGCCGCCGTTGCCAACGGAATTCAAGTTCCTCTCGGGTTCACAGCAAGTTCCATCATTGCGTTCATAGGAGAGTATCGTCATGATCCCGCCACTTTAGGTTGGGGGATTTCCACCGTGCGCATTGCTTTCGGAGCGCTTTTGGCGCTGCTCGCGCTGCCGTCGTGCGCCACGATTGTCAAAGGCACGACCCAGACCATCGCCATCAATACGCCAGGCGTGGCGGGTGCCAGGTGCCAGTTGCGGTCCGGCGCCATCGGTTCGGTCGAGGTCGTTACCCCCGCGACCCTGACACTGGAAAAGAGCCAGGAAAGCATCACGGTTCACTGCGCCAAGGAGTGCTTCCAGGACGGCGCCGGCGTCGTCACCTCGTTCAGCGAGGGAATGGCGGCGGGCAACATCATCGCCGGCGGGGTCATCGGGCTGGGGATCGATGCCGCCACCGGGGCCATGAACAAATACGCCCCGGAGACGATCGTCGTCATGGTGCCTATTCAGGGCTGCCGGGCGAGTGGTTAAGGCCCGTCGCCAGCCACAATTGCCTGCCGGCGCGCAATAATCGCTTTAGCCGCGCTTGTTCGCCGCGGCGAAACAAATCGTCGGGGCGCCCGGCCGGGCCAAAGGGCGTTGCTTTTTGCGGTTCCCGCCAGATATATCTTCGCCCGATCGTTCCCGACAGCCGCAAAGACTTGCCGGAATGGGCGAGCACGGACTGGCGCAAGCCGGCCTGAGAGCGGGGGCGACGCGCGGGCGTGGCGGAATTGGTAGACGCACTTGGTTTAGGTCCAAGCGCCGCAAGGCGTGGGGGTTCAAGTCCCTCCGCCCGCACCACGCACCACGTATTGAGCGCGACGGAGCCCGTCGTTTACGAGCAGGTTGGAGAACAATGCAGATTACCGAAACGAGCAACGAAGGTCTGAAGCGGACGCTGCAAGTGGTCGTCCCGGCCGGAGAGCTCGACAAACGCTTCGCCGATCGCCTGGACGAGATGAAGGACCGGGTGCAGCTCAAGGGCTTCCGCAAGGGCAAAGTGCCGGTGCCGCATCTGAAGAAGATGTACGGCCGCTCGCTCATGGTCGAGGTGCTGCAGGAAACCGTGCGCGACACCAGCAACAAGGCAATCGCCGACCGCAAGGAGCGCCCGGCGATGCAGCCGAGCGTCAGCCTGCCGGAAGACCAGGCCGAGATCGAGCGCGTGCTCTCCGGCCAGGCCGACCTTTCCTATTCGATGACGTTCGAGGTGCTGCCGTCGTTCGATCTGGCCGACTTCAAAAGCCTGAAGCTCGAGCGCCTGGTCGCCGACGTCGATGCCGAAGCCGTCGACAAGGCGGTGGGTGAGCTCGTGGAGCGCAGCGTCACCTTCACGCCCGACGAGGCCCGCCTCGCCGAGAAGGGCGATCGCGTCACGGTCGACTTCGTCGGCACGATCGACGGCGAAGCGTTCGAAGGCGGCACCGCCGAGGCGGCGCCGATCGTGCTCGGCCAGGGCAACTTCATCCCGGGCTTTGAGGAAGGCATCACCGGCGCCAAGGCTGGCGATGAGCGCGATGTCGTCGCCACCTTCCCGGCCGACTATCCGGTCGCCACGTTGGCCGGCAAGGATGCCGCTTTCGCCGTCAAGGTGAAGGAAGTGGCCTCGGCCGTGCGTCCGGAGGTTGATGACGCCTTCGCCAAGACGCTGGGCACCGAAAGCGTGACGCAGTTGAAGGAGCTGGTCAGCGCGCAAATCGCCCGCGAGTACGCCAATGCCGCGCGCCTGAAGCTGAAGCGCGAGCTGCTCGACCAATTGGAGAAGGCCCACGAGTTCGAGCTGCCGCCGTCGCTAGTGGACAACGAGTTCGCCTCCATCTGGGAGCAGCTGGAGAACAACCTAAAGCGCTCGGGCAAGACCTTCGCCGACGAGGGCAAGAGCGAGGACGAAGCGCGCGAGGAATACCGCCGCATCGCCGAGCGCCGGGTCCGCCTCGGCCTCGTCATCGGCGAGATCGCCGAGCGCAACGAGCTCAAGATCACCCAGGACGAGATGCGCAAGGCGCTGATCGAGCAGGCCCGCCGTTACCCCGGCCAGGAAAAGACGGTGTACGAATATTACGAGAAGACGCCGGGCGCGCTGGCCGAACTGCGGGCGCCGATCTTCGAGGACAAGGTCGTCGATTTCGTGCTCGACAAGGCCAAGCCCGCCGACAAGAAAGTTTCCAAGGACGAGCTGTTCCAGAAGGTGGAAGACGCCACCGAGGCGTAATCGCGTCTTACCCACCCTATATAGCGGTGCCCCCGCTTGTCCCCCGTGGCGGGGCCTTGCACGCACGGGCGGCACTGCCCAAGAAAGATGACGGAGCGCGGCACGATTCGACGTGCCGCCCACCCCGAGTGAACAAGAGGACATAAGCCATGCGCGATCCGGTCGGCACTTTGACGAACACCTTCTGGCCGATGGTGGTCGAGCAGACGAACCGCGGCGAGCGCGGCTACGATCTGCCGTCGCGCCTGTTGAAAGAGCGCATCATCTTCGTGACGGGTCCCATCGAGGACCACATGGCGGCATCGGTGTGCATGCAGCTGCTGTTCCTCGAGGCGGAGAACCCGAAGAAGGAAATCTCCATGTACATCAACTCGCCGGGCGGTGTCGTCACGGCGGGCATGGCGATCTACGACACCATGCAGTTCATCCGCCCGGACATCGCCACGCTGTGCATCGGCCAGGCGGCGTCCATGGGCTCGTTGCTGCTCTGCTCAGGCACCAAGGGCCTACGCTATGCCCTTCCGAACGCTCGCGTAATGGTGCACCAGCCGTCCGGCGGCTTCTCCGGCCAGGCCTCCGATATCGAGCGCCACGCCGAGGACATCATCAAGATGAAGCGGCGCCTGAACGAGGTCTACGTCAAGCATAGCAACCAGAGCTACGACGTCATCGAGCGCACGCTGGACCGCGATTACTTCATGACCGCGGATCAGGCCCAGGAATTCGGTCTGATCGACAAGGTTCTGTCGAGCCGTGACCAAGTAGACTTCGGCGCCATCGACGCCAAAAGCGCGTCCTGAGGCGGCAATCAATAAAGCCGAAAGGCCGCAGCCCGGTCCCGCCACTTGCGTCGCGGGGCCGGCGGGGTCATCTTCTTCGGTCTGCGGTCGAGTTGGCGTGCGGTTGAGACTAAATCCAGCTGACCGTCAGGTCGCCACAAAACTGTGGTAATCGAGCCGCTTCGGCGTTGTGTGGGCCGGTATCCGTTAATCCAATCTTGATCTACAGAACGCTAGCGTGCTCAGATCACTGTAATGGACTCGGACCCGCGTTTCGCCAGGCGGCATGAGACAGGAATCTTCCAAGGCGAGCGTCGGCTTTTCCGGCGCGCAGCTGCCCGAGGAGGGGTGAGACATCCGGAATGGCTCAAGAGAAAAATACCCTCTATTGCTCGTTTTGCGGCAAGAGCCAGCATGAGGTGCGCAAGCTAATTGCCGGTCCGACCGTGTTCATCTGCGATGAATGCGTCGAGCTGTGCATGGACATCATCCGGGAAGAGAACAAGAACACCCTGGTGAAGTCGCGCGACGGCGTGCCTACTCCGCAGGAAATCTGCACGGTTCTCGATTCCTATGTCATCGGCCAGGACCACGCCAAGCGCGTGCTCTCCGTTGCCGTGCACAATCATTATAAGCGGCTGAACCACGCGTCGAAGAACAACGACGTCGAACTCGCCAAGTCGAACATCCTGCTGGTCGGCCCGACGGGTTGCGGCAAGACGCTGCTCGCCCAGACGCTGGCGCGTATGCTCGACGTGCCTTTTACCATGGCCGATGCGACGACGCTCACCGAGGCCGGCTATGTCGGCGAGGACGTCGAGAACATCATCCTCAAGCTGCTGCAGAACGCCGACTACAACGTCGAGCGGGCGCAGCGCGGCATCGTCTACATCGACGAGGTCGACAAGATCTCGCGCAAGTCCGACAACCCGTCGATCAC
>JBDTOR010000140.1:0-6436 GCA_039933175.1 Hyphomicrobium sp.
GTGATACGCGCCTGCAGCTTTTCGGGCGGCACGCCAAGTTGGGCGGCGACGGCGGGAACTTCGTCGGCGTTGGCCGGCAAGAACTCGTGCAACGGCGGGTCGAGCAACCGCACGGTAATCGGAAGCCCGGCCATGATCTCGAACAGCTGCTCGAAATCGGCCCGTTGCATCGGCAGTATCTTGGTGAGGGCAGCGCGACGTCCGGCAGCGTCCTCGGCGAGGATCATCTGGCGCACGGCAAGAATACGCTCGGCATCGAAGAACATGTGCTCGGTGCGGCAGAGGCCGATGCCCTCGGCGCCGAATTCACGCGCCTGGCGCGCGTCGCGCGGGGTGTCGGCATTGGCGCGCACGCGCAAGCGGCGCTCCGCATCGGCCCAGCCCATAAGCGTTGCGAAGGCGCCCGACAGCTCCGGCTCGCGCATCTTGGCGCGTCCGACGATCACCTGCCCGGTGCTGCCATCGATGGTGATCACGTCGCCCTTGATGAGAACCCGCGAGCCGACCTGCATCGTTCCCGCCTTGGCGTCGATGCGCAGCGCGCCCGCTCCGGACACGCAGGGCCGGCCCATGCCGCGCGCCACGACCGCGGCGTGGCTGGTGGTGCCGCCGCGTGCAGTCAGGATTCCTACCGCGGCGTGCATGCCGTGGATGTCCTCGGGGCTCGTCTCCGGGCGTACGAGAATGACCTCGCGGCCGCGCGTGCGCTCGGCCTCTGCGTCGTCGGCGGTGAAGACGATCTCACCGCACGCGGCGCCGGGCGAAGCCGGCAGGCCCGAAGTCAGCACGTCTTTTTTCGCGTCGGGATCGAGCGTCGGGTGCAGCAGCTGATCGAGCGACGCCGCGTTGACGCGCATCACCGCTTCCGGCTTGGTGATGACGCCTTCCTCGGCGAGGTCGACGGCGATGCGCAGCGAGGCTTCTGCCGTGCGCTTGCCCGAGCGCGTCTGCAGCACCCAAAGCTTGCCGTTCTCGATGGTGAACTCGATATCCTGCATGTCGCGGTAATGCTTCTCGAGCCGCTCGAACACCGACGCCAAGTCGGTAAAGGCTTTCGGCATCAGCTCTTCGAGCGAAGGGTTCTCATCCCCGGCCTCGCGGCGTGCGCGCTCGGTCAGCGGCTGCGGCGTTCGGATGCCGGCGACGACATCCTCGCCCTGGGCGTTGAGCAGGAACTCTCCATAGATCTCCTTGGCCCCAGTCGACGGATTGCGCGTGAAGGCGACGCCGGTGGCGCTGTGTTCACCAAGGTTGCCGAACACCATCGCCTGCACGGTGACGGCAGTGCCCCAGCTGTCGGGGATGTCGTGCAGCCGGCGATAGGTGTTGGCGCGCGCGTTCTGCCATGAGCCGAAGACGGCAGCGATGGCGCCGTACAGCTGCTCGTTGGTATCCTGCGGAAACGGCCGGCCGAGGTGCTCCTCGACCGCTTTCTTGTATTCCTCGATGATCTCGGCCCAATCGTCGGCCTTCAGTTCGGTGTCCGAGGCCAGCCCGTTGAGGTTCTTGAAGTTCTCCAGCAAGTCCTCGAACACGCCGTGATCGACGCCGAGCACGACGTCCGAGTACATCTGGATAAAGCGCCGATAGCTATCGTAGGCGAAGCGGCGGTCGCCCGAACGCTTGGCGAGCCCCTCGACCGTCTCGTCGTTGAGGCCGAGGTTGAGAATGGTGTCCATCATGCCGGGCATCGAGGCGCGTGCACCCGAGCGCACGGACACGAGCAGCGGGCGGTCCACGTCGCCGAAGGTGGCGCCGACCGCATTGCCGACGAGGCGCACGGCCTTGTCGACTTGCGGTTTGAGACCATCCGGCAGCTTGCGGCCCTGCGCGTAGTAGGCGTCGCACACCTTAGTCGTGATCGTGAAACCCGGCGGCACGTGCAGCCCGAGGCTCGCCATCTCGGCGAGGTTGGCCCCCTTGCCGCCGAGCAGCTCGGTCATGTTGGCACGGCCGTCGACATAACCGGCGGCGAAGGCATAGACCCACTTCGGCTCGCCCTGCACAGAGTTGTCCGCCATCTTGCCTTTACCCCGCGCCGCGATAGGCCGCTTATCGGCCAGCCGGCTGTCGTCGTGTGATGGCATATCAGCCTCTCCGCCGGCTCGAAAGGTGCGCAAGCTTCCCCACAGTGAAACTGTGCGCTTAGCCGTCCCGTTCCAAGCCGCCTTTGACGCAGCGGCCGGCTTATCTCACTGTGGCGCCCGCTGGCAGGAGGAAGTCTATGAGCGAAACGCTAAACCAAGTGCTGACGACGCTGGACGATACGAGCGATGCGGCACTGGCGCGGCTGTTCGAGCTCCTGCGCATAGAGAGCGTTTCGACCGACCCGGCCTACAAGGCGAGCTGCCAGGAGGCCGCCGAGTGGTGCGCCAACGAGCTTGCCGACCTGGGGTTCGACGCCCGCGTCATACCGACCACGGGGCATCCGATGGTCGTAGCGCATGACAAGGACGCGCGCGCTCCCGGCGTGCCGCACGTGCTGTTCTACGGCCACTACGACGTGCAGCCGGCCGATCCCGTCAATCTGTGGAATTCCCCGCCGTTCGAGCCGATCATCGCCTCCGACGCGGCCAACGGACAGGTGATCGTCGCGCGCGGCGCCGAGGACAACAAGGGTCAGCTGATGACCTTCTTCTCGGCGATGCAGGCCTGGAAGGCCGTCGCCGGCAAGCTGCCGATCTCGGTTTCGGTGATGCTCGAAGGCGAGGAGGAGTGCGGCTCGCCTTCGCTGCCGGATTTTCTCGCCAACTACGGCAAGGAGCTCAAGGCCGACGTCGTGCTCGTCTGCGACACCGGTCAGTGGGACAAGGACACGCCGGCGATCACCACGATGCTGCGCGGCCTCGCCTCGATCGAAGTGACGGTGACCGGGCCATCGCGCGACCTGCACTCGGGCATCTACGGCGGCCCGGCGGCCAATCCGATCCGCGTGCTGGCGCGCATCGTCGCCGCCATGCACGACGACAACGGCCGCATCGCCGTGCCGGGATTCTACGACGGCGTCGCCGAGACGCCGCCGGCGCAGAAGGAGCAGTGGTCGACCCTCGGCTTCCGTGGCGAGGAGTTTCTCGGCGCCGTCGGCCTCAAGCAGCCCGCGGGAGAAAGCGACCGCTCCGTGCTGGAGCAGCTCTGGGCGCGTCCGACGCTGGAGTTCAACGGCATCACCGGCGGCTATCAGGGCGTCGGCACCAAGACGGTCATTCCTTCGAAGGCATCGGTGAAGATCACCTGCCGCCTCGTCGCCGGCCAGGATCCCAACACGCTGATCGCCAACATCGAGGCGTTCGTACGCGATCGCCTGCCGTCTGATTGCACGGCGGAGTTCTCGAGCAAGCAGGCCGGCACCGCCATCTCTTTCGACACCAGCACGGCCTTCATGCAGGCCGCCGCCGCGGGGCTAGCCGACGAATGGGGCAGGCCCCCGGTCCTGATGGGCTCGGGCGCCTCGATTCCCATCGTCACATCGTTCAAGGAAGTGCTGGGCTGCGAAAGCCTGATGATCGGCTTCGGGCTCGACGACGACCGCATCCATAGTCCCAACGAGAAATACAATCTGTCGAGCTTCAAGAAGGGCGCGCGCAGCTGGGCACGCATTCTCGAGCGGTTGGCCGGCACGGCCCCGGCGTGAGACGGGACTAGTCGTTGTCCTCGCCGCCGCAATCCTTAGTATGCGGCCCAGCCAAGAAAATACGGTCCGCCCGCGTCACATTCACGGCCGATGGATCGGTCACTCTTTCCCTCAATGCCGCAGGTCCAAGATCGATCGAGCTAGAATGTCCGCCCAACGAATAGTGATACTGGCACTGGCTCTCTTGGCTCTCGCGGCGGCCGCTGCGACCTGCGCGCAGGAGCGGACCGAGTCCCGCTGGCCAAGCGAAGTCTTCAACGCCAAGCCGCAGCAGAACGTCGCCGGCAAGTTCGACTACTACACCCTGGTGATGTCGTGGAGCCCGACGCACTGCGCCAATGCCGAGGTCGGCCGCGATGAGCAGCAGTGCTCGCGCTTCGACGGCCTGCGCTACGGCTTCGTGTTGCATGGCCTGTGGCCGCAATACGAGAAGGGATACCCCGAGGCGTGCCGCATGGGGCGCAAGCCTTTCGTGCCGCAACCCGTGATCAACAGCATGCTCGACATTATGCCGTCGGGCGGCCTCGTCATCCACGAGTACAAACTGCACGGCACGTGCTCGGGGCTGGAGCCAGCCGGCTACTACGGGCTGGCACGCCGTCTGTTCTCACGCGTGCGCATCCCGGAGCGCTTCAACAATCCGTTCGAGACGCAGTTCATGGCGCCGCAGGAAGTGGAGGGTGAGTTTCTCCGCGCCAATCCGTGGATGCGTCCGGAGATGATCGTCATCGGCTGCTCGGGTCCGGGCAACCGGCTGCGCGATGTGCGCATCTGCCTGACACGCGACGGCCAGGGCCGGGCATGCGGAAACAACGAGGACCCGCGCAAGCTCTGTCGGGCCGACCAGATGCACGTCCCGCCCGTGCGCTCGACGCGGCGCGAGGGGGTCGCCAAGAAAGAGAACCCGCTACTGCCTAAGCGCGATCGCGGTCTGCCGCGCCCCCGTGTGCTGGAAGCTCCAGCTCCGTTCTAGGCGTTCGGCACGCCGGGCCTTTTTGGCGCGCCACGGCGAATCTGTGGACATCGCCTCAAGGGCAACGCCCATCTCAATCTCGCCGCCTTGTCGGGCGGGCGGCCGCTCCGCACACTTGCTCTCGTGATTCACGCCGGGGGGTCGGCATTATGCGAGACGCAGCAGTGGGGCGCGCGCGATCGGATACCCGATCCGCGGCGATCGTCGCACCGGCGCGGACGCCCCCGGGCCGGCGCGGCGGCGCCCTGTGGACGACAGTCGGATTCGTCTGCGGTGCCGTCTTCTGGCATGCGGTCGGCTTCTGGAATTTCGTCGGCGATATCGCCTTCAACCCGGATGGCGACAACCTCGCCGCGCACAGCGTACCGCAACAGTCCGATCCTATCGAGACGGGAAGCCTGCCGACCGTCTATCGCGTCGACCCGGCGAGCTGCACCGGTCTCGAACTCGATCGGCAGTCCAACCGGACGGTCGCGCGCCCCTGCCCGGGAGACGGCTTGGCGCTGCGTCTCGACGGCGGCAGCGATCGCGAGGATCTGGCGCTCGCCAGCGACCAATCGATCCGGTGAGTGGCACGTGGGCGGGCCGTCGGATCAAGCAGCCTTGCACAGCCGCTCGGACCGCCAGCTCGATGGCGCCAAGGCGATGTAGCCCGAACCTGACGGCGCTTGTTCCACAAAGAGCGTCGTCGGATCGATGCTCCAGCGGCTGGCGAGCCGCATGACATGCTCCTCGGTCGGATGCAAAATCATCTCGCCGCCGGCATCGCCCTTGCGACCGCGCACGCCCCTAAGTTCGAACAGCTTCAGTCCGAGGGCATGTTCGTCCTTACTCGTGCGGCCCTTGTTCCAAACGATGCCTTCGTCGGTGACGGCGAACGCGCGTACGAGGCGGCCATCCTGGACGCGCGCCCAGGCAAAATAGTCGATCGGCGGGAAGCTGAAGAAGTATTGGACCTGATCGAAACGGCCGCCGAGGTCGACAAGCAACGGCGTACATTTGTCGATGAAGCCATGGCCGACGGGATGCGGGAGCGGCAGCCCGACGACGAATACCCATCCGCGTACGGGCGGCGTGATGAAGACATGGGAGGAGCCCAGCCAATTGTCGTAGACGGCGCCGATGCCGGAATTCCAATTGCAAGATGTTGCCTGCTCGAGCCCCAGCGCCTCGATGACGGCCTCTGGCGCATCGGCGCGGATGGCCAGCCATGCCATGCCGCACCCGAAAGCACAGGGACCGTCGGGACTGGCTGCCAGCACGACGCGCTTTTCTCCCGCGCCGCGAGCAAGCCAATAGGCGCCGGCGACGGTCAATGCTGTCATGGCGACGATAGTGAAGATCACGGCACGCCCGCGCTGCTGCTGCCTGTTGCAGCTTTTATGGTGCCGATCGCTGAGTGGGAGCAAGGCGCCGGGCGCGCGAGATTGGGGAAAAGCGGCGCTCACGGGCGTATGATTCGCCGGCGTAGCCCCGATGAGAACGAGGCCAGCTCGCGTCACCGCCGGTAGCGGGATCCGGCGAACGCCGCGAAGCTGGCCCCTGGCCTCACGGAACACGCCGTATGAGGGCAACCGGCGTGCTCTCGCGTTTGGCTGCCGAGGCCACCGCTGGAACCCAGCGGAACGGCCGGCGGCCAAATGCCTTGAAAGCACGCGTACGGATATACGAGGCGTGTGACACGCCTGTGTCGCTACGGTGACAGGCGTTCATGCGCTGGCACTACCCGGAGTACGAATCAAAAAGGCGATGCGCCGTGCGCATCGCCTTTGAAATCGTTCAACCGAGAGAGTGCTTACGGAACCACGACCTTGACCGAGAACACGAAGCGC
>JBDTOR010000141.1:0-6417 GCA_039933175.1 Hyphomicrobium sp.
AACGGCACCGACACCGCCTCGATCATCCGCGAGGGCCAATGCCTGTGGGCGGGCGCCAGCGCACGCTTCCTCAACAGCGGCACGACGACGGATCAGATCGGCTTCGACGAGACGGCCGGGCTGTTCACTGCCGGCGCGCAGGTGGCGCTCGACGACGTCTGGCGGCTCGGCGTGGCGGGCGGCTACCAGTCGAGCGCAATGCAGACGGCGACCGGCGCGCAAAGCGAAGGCTCGCTGGCGCAGGGCGGCGTCTCCCTCAAATACAATCCCGGCCCGTTGCTGGTCGCCGGCGCGCTGACCGCCGGCGGCGCCTCGTACTATACGACCCGGCCGATGGCCTTCGGCGGCTTCAGCGGCGTTGCCGAGGGCAATCAGGATCTCGGCATATTCTCGGCAGCATTCCGTGCCGCCTATGTGTTCGGCTCACCGAGCCTCTACTTCAAGCCGATCGTCGACGCGAGCCTCACCCGCCTCGAGCTAAGCGGCTTCACCGAGAGCGGCGGCAACGGCGCAGCGCTCAGCGTCGACGGCGGCGGACATACGGTGTTCTCGGTGGCGCCAATGCTCGAAGCCGGCACCGAGTGGTGGCTGGGGAACGGTACGCTCATTCGCCCGCTCATTCGCGGCGGTGCCGTTTGGTACGATGGTGCCGACTTTGCGCTGACGGCATCGTTTGCCGGGGCGCCCCTTGGCGTGTCGCCGTTCACCATCAACACCAACATCGATGAGGTGATGGGTCTCGTCGGCGCTGGTTTTGAGGTGATTAACGGCGGCGATGCGGTGCTGCGGCTGTCGTACGACGGACAGCTCGGATCCGACACGCAGATCCACAGCGTCGGCATCAAGGGCAGCAGCAAGTTCTAGCCGCTGCCCTCGACGATTGGACTACGGTATCGGCCGGCGCCGCGCCGTCGGTGCGAAGGTCAACAGGAACCGGGCCGGAATATTCTCGTCGCGATGGCGCCCACCGTTCTGCGCCGCATACCACGCCGCCAGCAGGCCGACCAACAGAGCCGTTGCTGTCGCAAGCCCGGTCAGCACTGCCGCCTTGCGGGCGTTGTCGATGGCTGCCACGGCATCCTTATAGGCCTGGTCGATGCGCTTCTCGGCGTCGGCCTGCGAGATCCCGGTACGCTCCGAAACGATTTGCGCCAGCGTGCGCTTTTGCACCGGCGTCAGCTGTCCCGCCGCGACCGAGGCGGTCAATGTGCGGGCGATGACGGCGCGGGCTTCGCTGTCCGGCACGACGGCGCGCTCGCCGGTTCCGGGAATCACCGTCGGCGCGGCCGTAGCCGGTGCCGCCGGAGACGGGGCGGCCGCAGGCACGGCAACGCTCGGGGCCACAGCGGCGCCGAACAGCGTGTCGATGGCCGGTGCGACGACGGCGTCGCGATTGCTCATCGCTCCGGCAGCCATCTGCCCGCTCGAGTTGGCGACCGCCCCGGCGGCGAGAAACGCCAGCACGCCGCCGGCCACGATGCTCAAGGCCCATACGAGCATGCCGTGCATGCCGTCGCGGAACTGCACTTCATCGGACGAACCGGCTTCCCACGCCGAGCGCATGCGCCCGGCGATGTAGCCGCCGACGAGGAACGCCAGGATCGGCACCGCGACCGACCAGAACACGGCCACCGAGGCGGCGGTCTTGGAATAGGACTGACCGGCGTAGGGCGAGATCAGCGACAGGCCGATGGAGGCGCCTGCCGTAAGAAGTACGAATGAGATGGCGCTTGCCGCCAACGCACCGGCAAATACGGCGCCCCATTCAACGTAGCTCGTGCCGGCGCGCGCCGGCGTTGCGACGACATCGACCATAGTCATAACTCCTGAAGATCAGCGCACGCCGAGGAGGCCGAGAATGAACATCACGACGACGACGAGGCCGATGAGATAGATGATTTCGTGCATGGCTCTTATCAATTCGACTGGCCAAAGGGATGCGGGGAGCGAACGCGAGGTCGTCCGCTTGGTTCCGCCCACGCAAGGACGCCGCACATCTATTTGCGTGCTGCAGCGCGAAGGGGCCAGTGCCTAGCGGTCCTGATAGCCCGGCGGCGGCGTGTGCCAGGCGGGCAATCGGTGGATGCGCGCCCGACGGCCCATCGCGGTACCTTGACAGCGCCGCGCAGCACGGCATCGTCGTCCCATGCTCACGGTTCTCCTGCTCCGTCACGCCAAGTCGAGTTGGGACACCATGTCCTTGGCCGACTACGACCGCCCCCTCGCCAAGCGGGGCCAGAAGGCGGCGCCGCTGATCGGCGCGGCCATCGCCCGTCTCGATCTCAAGCCTGATCTCATCCTGTGCTCGGGCGCCGCGCGCACGCGCGAGACGCTGGCGCTGGCGCTGCCCGCATTCGGCGCGCCGGAGCCCGAGGTCATTTATGACGACGCTATCTACATGGCGACGCCGGCGACGCTGATGGCGCTGCTGCGCAAACCACCGGGCGCCAAGACCCCCAAGCGCGTGATGATCGTCGGGCACAATCCGGGGCTGGAGGAGCTGTCGGAGGAGCTGGTCGGCGGCGGCGCACCGGACGCCCGGGAGTTGATGGCGGAAAAGTTTCCGACCGGGGCCCTCGCCGTCTTTACCTTCGATGTACCCCACTGGGCCGATATTGCGTTCGGCACCGGCAAGCTCACCCATTTCATCACGCCGGCGCGCCTGACTTGACGCTTCCGAACGCCCTCCCTACACCCTCAAGGGCCATATCGGGCGCGGTACAACGCATCGAGAGCCATGCTGATCCTCATCGATAACTACGACAGCTTCACCTACAATCTCGTCCACTACCTGGGCGAGCTGGGTGCGCCATGCGAGGTCATCCGCAACGACAAGATCACCGCCGACGAAGTGCTGGCCAGGAAGCCGGAGGCGATCGTGCTGTCACCCGGCCCGTGCACGCCGAACGAGGCCGGCATCTGCCTAGAGCTCATAGAAAAGGCCGGCGGCAAGGTTCCCCTGCTCGGCGTCTGCCTCGGCCACCAGGCCATCGGCCAGGTCTACGGCGGCAAGGTCATCCGCGCACCCGAGCCGCTGCACGGTAAGCTGTCGACCATCCGCCACACCGACGAGGGCGTGTTCAAGGGCCTGCCCGAAAAGTTCGACGTCACGCGCTACCACTCGCTGATCGTCGAGCGCGGCAGCCTGCCGGACGACCTCGAGGTGACGGCCGAGACGCCCGACGGCCTCATCATGGGCCTGCAGCACAAGACGCATCCGGTGCATGGGGTACAATTCCACCCCGAGAGCATCGCCTCGCAGCAGGGTCACGCGCTGCTCGCCAACTTCCTGCAGCTCGCCGGCATGAGCCCGCGCCGCCGCAACGCCCCATCCGCCCGCGACGCCGCCTGATAGGCCCGACATGCCCGCCATCGAGCTGAAGCTTCTCATGCAGAAGGTGGCGAGCGGCGCCTCGCTGGCCGAAGACGAAATGGTCGACGCTTTCGAGACCATGATGTCGGGCGTCGCCAGCCCCGTGCAGATGGCCGCCTTCCTCATGGCGCTGCGCGTGCGCGGCGAGACCATCCCCGAAATCACCGGCGCCTCCCGCCTGATGCGCGAGCGCATGCTGCCGGTCGAAGCCCCGCCCGACGCCGTCGACATCGTCGGCACCGGCGGTGACGGCCACAACACCTTCAACGTCTCCACCTGCGCCGCCATCGTCGCCGCCGGCGCCGGCGTCCCTATCGCCAAGCACGGCAACCGCGCCGTCTCCTCGCTGTCGGGCGCCTCCGACGTGCTCACCGCCCTCGGCGTCAAGATCGACGTCGACCCCATCGTCATCTCGCGCTCGATCGCCCAGGCCGGCGTCGGCTTCATGTGGGCGCCGATGCACCACGCGGCGATGAAGGCGTGGGCCCCCGCCCGCGCCGAGCTCGGCATCCGCACCATCCTCAACCTGCTCGGCCCCCTCGCCAACCCGGCCGGCGTCAAGCGCCAGGTGGTCGGCGTGTTCAATGCCGCGTGGACCGAGCCCATCGCCGAAGCCCTGAAGAACCTCGGCTCGGTGCATGCCTGGGTCGTGCACGGCGGCGATGGCCTCGATGAGATCACCACGACGACGGCAACGCGGGTCACCGAGCTGAAGGACGGCAAGATCGCCTCCTTCGAGGTGCGCCCGGAGGATGCGGGCCTCACCCGGGCGAGCCTGGAAGACCTCAAGGGGGGCGACGCCACGGTCAACGCGGCGAAGATCCGCGAGCTGCTGGGCGGCGAGCACGGCCCCTTCCGCGACATCGTCGTGCTCAACGCCGGCGCGGCGCTGATCGTCGGCGGCAAGTGCGCCGACCTGAAGGAAGGCGCCGCCCGCGCCGCCCGCGCCATCGACGACGGCTCGGCCGCCCGCGCCCTCGACAAGCTCGTCGCCGTCACCAACGAGACCGGCTGAGCAGCCTCAGTTCAGCGGGAAGTTGGTGCCGATGCGGAACAGGTGCCCGTCGAGATCGAACTTCGTGGGGAAATACGTCGTCGGCTGCGGAACGCCGCCGCGAACGGCGACCGGGTTCAGCGTGCGCGTGCCGAGATCATAGAACAGGTACTCGGCGCTGATGGTGAAGAAGCCGAAGCTCACCTCGCCGCCGGCACCGAGCGTCCAGCCCGACTCCCAGCCGTTCTCGCTCGCCGCGGCCGTCACCTCCGGCGTCGCATCCGGCAGCTCCAGGTTGTAGCTCGTCTCCACCTGCGCGTAGGCGAGACCGCCCGTCACGTACAGCAGCACGTTGTCGGCGACGAAGCCGAGGCGCGAGCGCAGCGTGCCGAGCCATTCCACGCTCTCCTTGGCGCTGCCGTACTGGGGAATGAACGTCGGCACGTCCGTCGCCGATGCATCGCGCCCCGACATGCCGCTGACCGACATGTCGGTGACGAAGCCGAGCACCACGTTGGAGAAGCGCAAGTCGTAGCCGGCCGCCAGGCCGCCGGTGAAGCCGTCGGGCGAAGGATCGTAGCGGGTGACCAGCGCGCCGCCGACGATCGCCTCGTAGCAGTCGGCCGAGTCGCTGAAGGTGAGCGGCGGCGACACGCACGCGAGGTTGGTCTTGGAGGTCGAGAAGCCATAGCCGATGCTGGCGCCCACATAAGCCCCGTCAAAGCTGCGCGACACGATAACCGGCGGTGGCGCCACGGGCGTATACGGCTCCGACGGCTCGTTGTTCTCGTAAACCGGCGTCGCTGGCGGCGTATAGCGCGGCTGCTGCTTCGGCGACGCCGCTGACGGCGTTGTCGGCGACGGGGTCGATGGCGCCTCCGCCTTCTGCACGTCCGGCTTCTTGGGTCCGCACTGGTTCAGCTCCACCGCCGCGCGCGTGAACAGCGGCGTTGCGTCGATGCTGGGCGGCGTGACGACGAACGGGAACGCCGTCGCGAAGCTGATCGGCCGCGTCGCCCCCGGCCATCCCTGCGGGCCATCGAGGCTGCCGGTCGGGGTAATGTGCACGACGCCGCACGGATTGCTCACGTCGGCGCACTGGTTGGCGGCGTTGCAGACGCGCACCGAGCCTTCCAGCAGCAGCAGCCAGGTGCCGCCGGCCGCATCGACGTAAACGTCGAACACGGTGCCGCGCACGGTGATCGAGGCCGACGGCGTGCGTAATTCGTAATTGCCCTTGCGCGACAGCCCGGTGATGAAGCGGAACGCGCCCGACAGCAGGTTGACGCTGACCCTGCCGGCCGAGGGCGCCGGGTCGTAGACGAACTTGTCGAGCACCATGCGCGCGCCGGGCCCGAGCGCCAGCTTGGTGTCGTCGTTGAGCTTCAATTCGCCGAGCGCATCCGCCGCCACCGCGATGGTCTCGTTCTGATTGACCGGATCGGAGGTCTTCAACTCGCGCTGCCGCTGATCGATCTCGCCCGTCACCTTGTTGACGATGCGCACGGCGGAGCCGATCGGGTCGGCGAAGGCGGTCGAGGCGGCCATACACGAGACAATCAAAGCCAGCGTCGCCGCAATGAAGGAATTGGATTTCATTGAGGCCCTGATTCGTTGTGCAGAAACTGTGGATGACCGCCGTTCTCCGCGCCAAGTTGTTCCGCCGCCGGCGCCAAACGAATCACGCCGCTGATGTTTTTGCGCCGCATACGGAGCGTGCGGGCGTCGCCTCCTCTGTCATCCTCGGGCTTGTCCCGAGGACCCATCCCTCGGGTTTTCGACGTGTACGTACTCGCGGGAGCGGTGCGCCTTTTTCGTTTGAGCGCGGAACTCGTGGATGGCTGGGTCCTCGGCCTAAAGCCGAGGATGACACCTGAGCAAGCTTCGGCCGCGCACTCTGCTGTCATCCCGGAAGCCGGAGCCTTAGCGACGGCTATCCGGGATCCAGCGGATGTGCGGCGCAGCCCCCGCATGACTCAGCGCACGCTTATCCGATCTCGCGGGCGAAGCCCCGAGGGATGCGAAAGCCGAGGGAGCGCGGGCGCCGAAA